>NZ_JBFTKG010000001.1:0-460800 GCF_056395825.1 Arthrobacter sp. 05T47
CTTCTGGGTCATGCGCACCCCACCTTGCGAACTGCCCGGGCAGGACCGGCGGCCTTACCCGGGCAAAAGACCCACAAGCTCCCGAGTTCTCTCTCTGTCACGCGGCCGGGAGAACGGGGGGCACCGTCCAAAAATCCGTTGACAACATCATTGAGAATCCCTTGGGCGGAGTTCCCAGAACGCAACCGCCGACGCCGCGGCGACGTTGAGCGAATCGACGCCCGGGCGCATCGGGATCTTGACGGCGAGGTCGACGGCGGCCAGGGTTGCCGCGCTCATGCCCGCGCCCTCCGTGCCCAGCACCAGGGCCAGCCGTTCCGGCTGGCGGGCAGCGAGTTCGTCGAGGTCGACGGCGTCATCCGTGAGCTCCATGGCCGCCACGGTGAAGCCCTCCCCCTGAAGCGCAGCCAGGCCTGCGGTCCAGTCCTCGAGCCGTGCCCAGGGGACCTGGAAAACGGTGCCCATGCTGACCCGCACGCTGCGGCGGTAGAGCGGATCCCCGCAGCGCGGCGAAACCAGGACGGCGTCAACGCCGAGCGCAGCCGCGGAGCGGAAAATGGCCCCGACGTTCGTGTGGTCCACGATGTCTTCCAGCACGGCCACCCGGCGGGCTCCGGCGAGCAGTTCCGCCAGCGGCACCGGGGCGGGCCGGTGCATGGCGGCCATGGCGCCGCGGTGCAGGTGGAATCCGGTAATTTCCTCCAGCAACGCCGCGGAACCGACATAGGCCGGGACCTCGGGGTACTGCTCGAAGACATCCGCCAGGTCCTCGGCCCACTTCTCGGCGAGGAAGAAGGACCGCGGCCGGTGCCCCGCCGCCAGCGCCCGGCGCAGGACGCGGGAGGATTCGGCGATGTACAGGCCCTCGGCCGGTTCCCGGAGTTTGCGCAGGTGCACGTCCGTGAGCTGGGTGTAGTCGGAAACCCGCGGGTCGTCGGCGGATTCAAGAAAGTGAAAGGTCACGGGCAGGTCATTTCGGGGCGCTTTGAACGGTCGGGGGCTAGAGGCGGGGCTATTTGAACAGGTTGGCGATCATGAATCCCAGTGCCACAAGGCCCAGGGTGAAGATGACCCCGCGCAGGACCACCGGGGAGAGCCGGCGGCCTACCTTGGAGCCAATGATGCCGCCGATCAGGGAGCTCACGGCGATCAGGCCGACCACTCCCCAGTCGATCCGGTCGAATGCGAACAGGAGGTAGGAGCCGGCGGCGATCACGTTCACCCCCAGGACCAGGATGTTCTTCATCGCGTTGGCGTTCTGGATGGTCCCGGTCATGAAAATGCCCAGGATCCCCACCAGCAGGATGCCCTGGGCGGCGACGAAGTACCCTCCATAGACGCCGGCCAGGTACACCAGCACCACGAGCAGGACGCCGTGGCGCCGGTCCCGGATGGCGTGCCTCGGGTTTTCCTCGCGGGCCTTCACCCAACGCTGGAGCCGCGGCTGGAAGACCACCATCAGCAGGGCAAGCACGATCAGTACGGGAGCGGCGTAGTAGAAGACCTTCTCCGGCAGATGAAGCAGTAGGTAGGCACCCGTGATGCCGCCCAGCAGTGAGGCCGGGAGGAGCCGGAGCAGCTGCCTGCCGCGGCCGGCGAGCTCCCTCCGGTAGCCCCAGGCGCCGGTGGCATTGCCGGCCACAAGCCCCATCGCGTTGCTGATGGAGGCCGTGACGGGGGGATAGCCGAGGGCGATCAGTACAGGGAACGTGACCAGGGTGCCGGATCCGACAACGCTGTTGATGGTTCCCGCCCACAGCCCGGCGAAGAAAATGAAGGCGCTGTTGAGGAGCTCCACGCGTGGTCAGCGGCCCCGGTCAGCGGCTGGCGGTGGCGGTGTACCGGCCTGCGTTGACGGTGACGTCCAGCGGCAGGCCGAACGTTTCGCTCAGGTTTTCGGCCGTGAGGACCTCCGGCAGCGGACCCGACGCCACCACTCCGCCGTCGCGCATGAGCATCGCGTGCGTGAAGCCCGGCGGCACTTCCTCCAGGTGGTGGGTGACCAGCACGATCGCCGGGGCGGCGTCGTCGCGGGCGAGCTCGCTCAGGCGCTGGACCAGGTCCTCGCGCCCGCCCAGGTCCAGACCGGCGGCCGGCTCATCAAGGAGCAGCAGCTCAGGATCGGTCATGAGGGCGCGGGCGATCTGGACGCGTTTGCGCTCCCCCTCGGACAGCGATGCGAAGTGGCGGTTGAGCAGCGGGCCGATGCCCCACTCGTTCAACAGGCCGAAGGCGCGCCGCTCGTCGTTCTTCTCGTAGCCTTCGCGCCAGCGGCCGGTCACACCGTAGGCGGCGGTGACGACGACGTTGAGGACCTTTTCCTGCTCGGGGATCTGGCTGGCCAGCGCGGCCGAGGACAGTCCGATCCGGGGCCGGAGCTCGAACACGTCGACGGAACCGAGGACTTCCTCAAGGATGCCCGCCACTCCGGACGTCGGGTGGATCCGGGCGCCTGCCAGTTGGAGGAGAGTGGTCTTGCCGGCGCCGTTGGGTCCGAGGATTACCCAGCGTTCGCCTTCCTTGACCTGCCAATCGACCTTGTCCAGGAGGGTTTTAGCCCCACGTACAACGCTGACGCCGGCCATTTCAAGAACATCACTCATAGGAGTAGACACTAGGACAAAAAAGCGGAGGACTGATAACCGGCGCTGCGGGCTGCCGTGGAGCGTCACGCGGCGGCGGCCGGGGCGCAACGAATTCGGGTCGTCCAGCGCGTGCTCGCTAGGATTGAGGCCATGAGTTCGAACGTGACCGCAGTCAGCTATGGCCTGAAACTTTCCCTTCCCGACATCCAGCGGCTGCGTTCGCTCCTGACCGCCGCGGGGCTGGGCGTCGGGGCCGAAAACCGCACCGGAAACGCCCGCTTCGAGGTGTACGCGGCGGACTGCACAGTGGATGGCTCACAGGACGGCTTACTGGACGGCACAACAGACGCTTCACTGGCTGCTTCCCTGACAGGCGCGCGCCGCACGCTGGCTGCCTCAGGGATCGACGGCGTGGACACGGCCCTGGTTCCCGCGGCACTGCGCAATGCGCCCCGGAAGTTCCTCATCATGGACGTGGATTCCACCCTCATCCAGCAGGAAGTCATCGAACTCCTGGCCGCCTATGCCGGCAAGCGCGAGGAAGTCACGGCGGTGACCGAGGCGGCCATGCGCGGGGAACTGGACTTCGCCCAGAGCCTGCACGCCCGGGTGGCCGTCCTCGCGGGGCTGCCGGCCGACGTCGTCGATTCCGTCCGCGCCGAGGTCCGGCTGACCGAGGGCGCCGCCGAACTGGTGGCGGCGTTCCGGGCCGCCGGCCATGCCGTGGCCGTGGTGTCCGGCGGGTTCAACCAGATCCTGCGGCCGATCGCCGAAGACCTGGGGCTGGACTACTGGATCGCCAACGAACTCGAAATCGTCGACGGCGCCCTGACCGGCAAGGTCCTCGGCGACGTCATCGACCGGGCGGCCAAGGAGAAGTACCTGCGCGAGTGGGCCGCTGCCGAGGGTATCCCGATGGAGCACACGATCGCCGTCGGTGACGGCGCCAACGACCTCGACATGCTCGGCGCCGCCGGCATCGGCGTCGCCTTCAACGCGAAGCCGGCCGTCCGCGCGGCCGCTGACGCCGCCATCAGCCTGCCCTACCTAGACGCCGTGCGGTACATCGCGGGGGTCTGAGGCGTTAACCGCGAGATGGCACGTCGCGGCAATGTTTGCGAAAAACATTGCCGCGACGTGCCATCTCGGTCGGCCCGGGGGCCTGCGCTACTAGTTGGAGCCGGTGCCGGCAGCCGTGTCTGCGGCCCTACCGAAATAATCGGCGCCGCCAACGTATTCGGTGTGGCCGGTCTCGACGTCGGCGGTAGCCATCTTGGCGACCTCCGCGGCGAACTCCTTGACCGAGTACAGCTTGCCTGCCTCGGCGCGTCGGGCCTCGATGGCGCCGGGGTTGGACCGGTCAAGCAAAGTGGCCGTGACGGTGCCCTCGATCATGTCACCGGAGACGACGACGAGCGAGATGCCCTTTTCCGCCAGGGCCGGCACGAGTTCACGCAGCGCGTCCTCGCCGGCACGCTTGCTGCGGGCGACGGGCTCGTACTCGGGCATGGTGGGAACCGTGCCGATGAAGTGGGCCTGGTGGCTGGTCACGAAGACCACGCGGGAGCCTTCAGGCATGAGCGCCACGGCGGCGTTGAGCATGTTCACCTGGGCGTCACGGTTCAGCTTCAGCGCGTAGCCCTCCTCCATTCCGGTCTCCATGCCGCCGGAGGCGTTGAGGACCAGCAGGTCGAGCGAGCCGAAGTTCTCCATGGCGGCGCTGGCGAGGGCCTGGACGCCTTCCTGGGTGGTGAGGTCCGCCCCGACGGCAGCCGCACGGCCGCCGTCGGCTTCGATCTCCGCGACGACCTTGTTGGCGCGCGGCGCCTTCTGGCGGTAGTTCACGACGACGGCCGCGCCTTCGCCGGCGAGGATCTTGGCGATGTCTGCGCCGATTCCGCGCGACGAACCGGTCACGATCGCAGTCTTGTTGTCCAGCAGTCCCATACGAGCTCCTTTTGTTCCAAACGTCCAAACACTGTGGGTCTGCAATCCATCATGCCAGCGGATCGTGCCTTTACAGTTGTTGAGCGTCCACAAAGAAGCCCAGACAGCGTAGTTCCCGAGGCGACCGGAACCCGCTGATGGCAGGGTCAGCTGCGGTCGATCCTGATCTTCGTCGTCGTTTCCCCTGTGACTACCTCGGGAGCCGGTGCACGGACCTCCAGCACGCCGTCCTTGTACGTGGCCGTGATGTCTTCTTCCTTGGCCCCTTGCGGCAGCGCAATGCTGCGGACGGACCGGCCGTAGCGGAACTCGGAACGGTAACCGGCCTTGCTCTTGTGCTCGGACTTTTCCTCCCGCTGCACCGCGATGTGCAGCATGCCCTCGCTGACCGAGACGTCAACGTCCTGGTCGGGGTCGATCCCGGGCACCTCCGCCCGGACCACCAGCGTGCTGCCCTCCTGGAACTGTTCGATTTTGATCCCGGGCGCTATGGACAGATCACCATCGAGGAAGCGGCGGACCGGTTCCAGCATGTCCGAGGGCGTCCACTTGCTGAGATCACTCATGATTTTCCTCCTGCGTCCACGCCCCTGCCATGGCATGGGCTGGGGCTGTGAGCCCATTAGACGCTCCCGGAGTCCCGGTGCCAAGGGCAAAAAGGCCCAGCGAAGAGGACGGCAAAGAGGACAGCGGACGACGGCGGATACCGCCGTCGTCCGCTGTATTCGGAGCTAGTGGCCCATTCCCAGGCCGCCGTCGACCGGGATGACCGCACCGGAGATGTAGGACGCCTCGTCGCTGGCGACCCAGCGAACCACGTTGGCGACCTCGGAGGCCTCGGCGAAGCGGCCGGCCGGGACCTTGGTCAGGTAGTCCTTCTGCGTGGCCTCGGGCAGCTCGGCCGTCATGTCTGTGTTGATGAAGCCGGGCGCGACCACGTTCGCGGTGATCCCGCGGCCGCCGAGCTCGCGGGTGAGCGAACGGGCGATGCCCACCAGGCCCGCCTTGGAGGCCGAGTAGTTGATCTGGCCCGGCGCGCCGTACAGGCCGGAGACAGAGGAGATCAGCACCACGCGGCCCTTGCGGGCACGGATCATGCCCTTGGACGCGCGCTTGATGACCCGGAAGGCGCCCGTGAGGTTGGTGTCGATCACCGAGGTGAAGTCGTCCTCGCTCATCCGCATCAGCAGGGTGTCCTTCGTGATGCCGGCGTTGGCGACGAGTACTTCGACGGGACCGTGGGCGGCTTCGACTTCCGCGAACGCGGCGTCCACCGAAGCCTCGTCTGTGACGTCCGCCTTGACGCCGAGGATGCCCTCGGGCAGTGAAGACTCGCTGCGGAAGGTCACCGCCACCTTGTCGCCGTTGGCCAGGAAGGACTCGGCAATGGCCAGGCCGATCCCCCGGTTTCCGCCGGTGATCAGAACGCTGCGGCCGGTGGTGGGTGTTTCAGACATATGGGGCTCCGGGATTCTGCGGCAGGGAGGCCGCGCTGGGGGCTGGATTTTTCCTGCCTCCGATCTTAGCGCCCGGTTCGCATGCGTTTGGGCGGCTCCGCCGATGGTGAGAGAATTGGAGTAAGCCTTGGGAGCGTGATCTGACAGCCGTGACACTCAAAAACCGACCCGGTGCCCCTGTGCCCGGGAGGCCGGACGCCGAGTCCGGCGGTACCGAGGTGCACAGCATCACAGACGCCGCTGCTGCGCATTCGGACGAGATGCACCAGCGGATGGTCAAGTACGCCGTCGCCATGGGCATCCGCATGGTCTGCCTCATCCTGATATTTGCCGTGGATGGCTGGTTCAGGCTCATTCCGGTGCTGGGGGCCGTCTTCCTGCCGTGGGTGGCCGTGGTGATCGCCAACGGCAGCGACAAAGCGGAAATCCACAGTGACTCCCTTCTGGACTACGCTCCGCTCGCAGAGCTGGATGCGCCGGCTCCCGCCGGGCCGGCCGAACCCTACGCCGGCGATGACGCCTCGGGGACGCTGCTGCAAGGCGAGCTGATCGATGATGAAAACGACGACGACGACCACGGACGGGCAGCTTCATGAACCTCTTTGACCTGGCCGGGGGCGGCGGGGACACCCCCGCAGGCCCCGGCACCGTCTGCTCCCGGAAGGCCTGCCGCACGGCGGCGGAGTGGCAGCTGCTGTGGAACAACCCCAAGATCCACACCCCGGAGCGGCGCAAGATCTGGCTGGCATGTGGTGAGCACCGTGCCTGGCTTGAGGACTACCTCCAGACGCGCGGGCTATGGAAGGAGACGGTGGCCTTCGCTGAGGACGCCGCCCCCATCGACCAAGACGCAGTCCCCCTCGACCCGTCAGGCAGGATCGGCTGAATGTACCGCTTTCTCTTCTCCAGTAAATGGCTGGGGTATTTGTTGCTGGCCGCGATCTTCGCCGCGGGCTGCGTCGGACTGGGCCGGTGGCAGATGGACCGGCGCGCCGAGACGCTGGCCGAAATCAACAGGGTGGTTTCCAACTACTCTGCAACGCCCGTGCCGTTCGCCGATGTCCGCGACCAGTTCAGCCGGCTGAATCCGGAGCGCGAGTGGACCCAGGTGGAGCTCAAAGGCAGCTACGACGTCGCCGGCCAGCGCATCGTCCGCAACCGCCCGCTCAACGGCCAGCCCGGCTATGAGGTGGTGGTTCCGTTCAAGCTCGAATCCGGCGAAACCGTCGTGGTTGACCGCGGCTGGCTGCCCATCGGCAACAACACCCCAG
The DNA here is from genome assembly GCF_056395825.1 of Arthrobacter sp. 05T47. Classification (NCBI taxonomy): domain Bacteria; kingdom Bacillati; phylum Actinomycetota; class Actinomycetes; order Micrococcales; family Micrococcaceae; genus Arthrobacter; species Arthrobacter sp. 05T47. The sequence continues at coordinate 7,261 of NZ_JBFTKG010000001.1, forward strand.
GCCGGCCGGACTCGGTTCCTGCGCCGCCGCAGGGCCCGGTCACAGTCGTCGCCCGGCTCAAGCCGGCCGAACCCGAGCTGCAGCGCGGCGCCCCGGAGGGGCAGCTGGCCTCGATCGACCTCGCCACTTATTCCACCCAGCTGGGCTATCCGCTGCTCACGGGAGCCTACGGCCAGCTGGCCTCAGAGTCACCGTCGGTCCTGGACATGCCGTTCCCGTTCCCCAAACCCTCCACTGACGAAGGCACGCATCTTTCCTATTCGCTGCAGTGGTTCGCATTCGGCATCCTGATGTTCGTCGGGTTCGGTTATGCGGCCCGGCAGCAGGCCAGGAACGCCGCGATCGATGCGGAGGACGCCGAGGCTGACGCCGCAGAGGGCGTGTTCCTGCACTCCAGCGGCCCGGCCGTGCGGCGCCGTCCCGCTCCCCGCAAGCGCAAGAACGCGACCGCGGAAGAAGAGGAAGACGCCATCCTCGACGCCCAGGGGTTCTGAGCAGTGAGCACTGATTCCTTGCCCGGGTCTGTGGCGAACGTCAAGCGCGCCCTCACCTCACTGGGCGTCGCGGACACCGTGACGGTGTTCGATTCGAAAGTACCGACGGCTGCCGCGGCGGCCGCCACGCTGGGCTGCGACGTCGCCGCGATCACCAACAGCCTCATCTTCGACCACGAGGGCACGCCGCTGCTCATCCTGGCCAGCGGCGCGGCCAAAGTAGACGTCCACAAGGTCGCTGAGCAACTGGGCGGCGGGAGAATCCGCCGGGCCTCCCCCGAATTCGTCCTGGAACACACCGGCCAGGACGTGGGCGGCGTGGCCCCGGTTGGCCATCCGGAGAAAATCCGGACTCTGCTGGACGCGTCACTGGCAGCCCACCCGGTGCTCTGGGCAGGCGCAGGCGACCACAATTCGATGTTCTCCATCGGCTACGAAGACCTGCACCGGATCACGGACGCGGAAGAGATGCGGGTCCGCTAACCCAACTGACTCGCAGCAGGGGCCGTTTTGAGCACTGAAAACGGCCTCAAGTGCGAGTCAGTTGGATTGGTTACGCCAGCGTGATCAGGTCCAGGTAATCTTCGTTCCAGTGGTCCTCGATGCCATCGGGCAGCAGCACGACGCGCTCCGGGTTCAGCGCCTCGACGGCACCTTCATCGTGGCTGACCAGGACGACGGCGCCGGTGTAGTTGCTCAGGGCGCCGAGGATTTCGGCGCGGCTGGCGGGGTCGAGGTTGTTGGTGGGCTCGTCCAGGAGCAGCACGTTCGCGCTCGAGGCCACAATGGTGGCCAGCGCCAGGCGGGTCTTCTCACCGCCGGACAGGACCCCGGCGGGCTTGTCGACGTCGTCGCCGGAGAACAGGAACGAGCCCAGGATGTTGCGGACTTCCGCGTCGTTCATGTCGGGGGCGGAGGAACGCATGTTCTGCAGGACGGTGCGGTCGACGTCGAGCGTTTCATGCTCCTGGGCGTAGTAGCCCACCTTCAGTCCGTGGCCGGCCACCACTTCGCCGGTGTCCGGTTTGTCGACGCCGGCGAGCATCCGCAGGAGCGTGGTCTTGCCGGCACCGTTGAGGCCCAGGATGACCACCTTGGAACCGCGGTCGATCGCGAGGTCGACGTCGGTGAAGATCTCGAGCGAGCCGTAGGACTTGCTGAGGCCGTCCGCCGTCAGCGGGGTCTTGCCGCAGGGTGAGGGATCCGGGAAGCGCAGGGCGGCTACCTTGTCGTGCGCGCGGACGGCTTCGAGGCCGCCGAGCAAACGCTCGGCACGCTTGGCCATGTTCTGCGCGGCGACTGCCTTGGTGGCCTTGGCCCGCATCTTGTTGGCCTGGTCGATGAGGACCTGTGCCTTCTTCTCCGCGTTGGCGCGCTCCCGCTTGCGGGCACGCTCGTCCGTTTCGCGCTGGGTGAGGTAGCGCTTCCAGTCCATGTTGTAGAAGTCGATCTGCGCGCGGTTGGGGTCCAGGAGGAAGACCTTGTTCACCGTCGCTTCGAGCAGTTCGGTGTCGTGGCTGATCACGATCAGCCCGCCCTGGTGGTTCTTGAGGAACTCGCGGAGCCAGGAAATGGAGTCGGCGTCGAGGTGGTTGGTGGGCTCATCGAGGAGCATGGTCTCGGCATCCGAGTACAGGATGCGCGCGAGCTCCACGCGGCGCCGCTGACCACCGGAGAGGGTCTTCAGCGGCTGGTTCAGCAGCCGGTCCGGCAGGGCAAGGTTCGAGCAGATCGCCGCCGCCTCGGCTTCGGCCGCATAGCCGCCAGCCGCCAGGAACTCGGATTCCAGCCGGTCATAGCGGTTCATTGCCTTCTGCTGGACCGCGGCGTCCTCGCTGGCCATCTCTTCATGCGCGACGCGGAGCTTGCCCACTGCAATGTCCAGGCCGCGGACGGACAGGATCCGGTCCCGCGCGAGCTGCTCCATGTCAGGGGTGCGCGGATCCTGCGGCAGGTAGCCGATTTCGCCGGTGCGGGTTACCTTGCCCGCGGCGGGCAGGCCCTCGCCCGCGAGCACCCGGGTCAGCGTTGTCTTGCCTGCACCGTTACGGCCGACCAGGCCGATCTTGTCTCCCTTGTCGATCCGGAAGCTCACCTGGTCCATGAGGAGGCGGGCGCCGGCGCGCAGTTCGAGATCCTGGACGGTAATCAATGCAGCTAAGGCCTTTCACAACAGGGAATGCCGCGGCACGACGGGTGGAGTCTGGGCGGAGCCGGGACAGGGCGGTGCGAGAGCACGGCCTCTACAAGTCTACCGGCACGGCCCCGGCTCCCTGACATGGGCTCCGCCGGTGCCGGTTAGTGCCGGGCGGGGGCTGCGGGGCAGCCATCATTGGCGGCGCCCTCCAGCAATGGGCCCGCCGGTTAGTGGGGCGCCTACAAAAAACCCGATTCGCCGCGACCGTACAGTCAATATCAAGATTCCCATTTCCGCCGCAGCATCTGACAGGAACACCATGACCCAGACCCGCCATCCCGACACAGCCAAGACCCCGCGCCGCCGGGTCCGCTGGAATGCCACCGATCTTGGCCTCATCGCCGTCTTTGCCGCCCTCGTGGCCGCCTCCGCGCTGATCGCCGCCATTCCTGTCGGCGGGCTCGGCGTACCCATCACGCTGCAGACCCTCGCGGTCATGCTCACGGGCCTGGCGCTGGGCGCGGGCCGGGCCTTCGCCGCCGTCGGCCTCTACCTGCTCCTGGGCTTCGCGGGACTGCCGATCTTCAGCGGCGGCCGCAGCGGGCTGGGCGTCCTCGCCGGACCCTCCGCCGGCTACATCATCGGGTTCCTGCTGGCCGCCACGGCCGTAGGGTGGCTGGCCGCCGTCGTGCTCGCACGCACCGCCAACCGAACAGGAAAACTGCGCTCAGTCCTCCTGTTCGCCGCCGCGATGGTCAGCAGCATCATCTTCATCCACGGCCTCGGCATCCTGGGCATGATGGTCAACGCCAAGCTGGACTTCTCGAAGGCCTTCATCGCCGACCTCGCGTTCTACCCCGGCGACATCATCAAGAACGTCCTGGCCGTCAGCGTCGCCCTTGCACTGCACAAAGCCTTCCCGGATCTGCTGCTGCGCCGCGTCCGGACGGCCGACACCCGCCCGTGAGCAACATCGTCCTGGACAGGGTAACCGTGCGCGTGCCGGTTGACGGCCGGCCCGCACCCAAGACACTGCTCCAGGAACTGTCGCTGGACCTCACCGAACTCCGGATCGGGGTGATCGGGGCCAACGGCTCAGGCAAGTCCACCCTCCTGCGGCTCCTCAACGGGCTCGTGGCACCGAGCGATGGCACGGTGGCAGTCGACGGCGCCGATACCGTCCGCGCGGTGCGGGAGGTCCGCCGCCGTGTGGGCTTTGTCTTCACGGATCCGCTCTCCCAGCTCGTGATGCCCACGGGACGCGAGGACGTGGAACTGTCCCTGCGGCGCTCCATCCGCAACGCCGCGCAGCGCCGGGCCCACGCCGAATCTGTCCTGGATCGGTTCGGCCTGCTGCCGCTGGCGGACCAGAGCATCTACGAGCTCTCCGGCGGCGAACGCCAACTCCTGGCGCTGGCCGCGGTCCTCGCCGTGGGCCCGGACGTGCTGGTCCTGGACGAGCCGTCCACGCTGCTGGACCTCCGCAACCGCGAACTGCTGCGACGCACCCTGGCAGGACTGCGCCAGCAGGTCATTCTCTCCACCCACGACCTCGAGCTCGCCGGGGATATGGACCGGGTGCTGGTGGTGGACGCCGGCAAGGTCGTGTTCGACGGCGAACCGGCCGCCGCCGTCGCGCACTACCGCACCCTGAGCGCCGCAGGCCTGCCCAAAGCTGGGGGCGGGCCCGGTGCCGGGCTCGGCGTGCCCGGTGCCACCCGGGACGGGCGGGACGGGCTTGCGGGTGAGCGGACCGTGGCGGAGCAGACCCGGCTGGAGCAGTCGTGAGCAGCCACGGTTTCCTCCTGGCCACGTACGCGCCGGGCTCGTCCGTGATCCACCGAACGCCGCTGTGGCTGAAATTCTTGCTGGTCGTTGGCTGCGGAATGGCTTCGTTCCTGATCGCCGACTGGGCTGTGTCCGCCGTCGTGCTGGTGCTGTTGTGCGGGCTGTTCCTGCTCAGCGGGGCAGGTCCCGCCCGTCTGCTTCGCGCGGTGAAGCCGGTCCTGCCGGTCCTGCTGGCCATCGGCCTCTTCCAGTGGTGGCAGCTCGGCGCCCCGACCGCCGCGCGGATCGTGCTGAACGTCCTCGTCTGCGTTGTCGCGGCATCAATTCTGACCGCCACCACCCCCGTGCAGGCGCTGCTTGACGGCGTTGCCTCCCTAGCCCGGCCCTTCCGGCGGGTCGGGGCGGATCCGGAACGTTTCGCACTGACCATTGCCATCATGCTCCGCAGCATCCCGTTCGTGGCCGGGGCCTATGCGGACGTGCGCGACTCTGCCCGGGCCCGCGGACTCGAGCGCAACCCGCGGGCACTTGTGATTCCGGTCTTCATCACTACGGTGGCCTTTGCCCGGCAGACCGGTGAAGCGCTGGCCGCCCGTGGGCTGGGCGAAGCGGAGGACCCGGAGGACTAGCCCTCAGTGCCCTGGCCTGGCTTCGGAGTCCAGGCATTGGGCATGCGACGCCGTCACCAACCGCCGCGCGTCGGCGTGTGTCCCTTTCGGGCGTCGTCGGGCATTGCCATTTCGGCCCTCAGGCCCAGGAGCCGGATTGGCCGGCCCGCTTCGATTCCAGTTGCGAGGTCCAGTGTCCGCGCGAGGATTTCGCTCCGGTCGAATGTCTGGGGAATCTTCCTCGCATGGGTCGTGGTGAAAAACGGCGCGTATCGAACCTTGAGGGTCAGCCCAACCACGGGCCGCCCTTCGGCCACAACATCCTCGAGGACACGCGCAGTCAGCTCCCTCACGGCGTCGTCCACCTGGGCTGGCTCGGTCAGGTCCCGCTGGAAGGTGGTCTCCCGGCTGTGCCCGCGGGCAACCCACGGGGTGTCGTCCACGACGCTGGCTCCGTCCCCACGTCCGAGCTCCGCATACCAAGGACCCATCCTGGGGCCGAACTCCGGGACCAGGACTTGGGGGGGGTCGGACGCGGCGAGCTCGGCGACTGTGTTGATCCCAAGCTTGGCCAGCCGGCCCGACACCTTGGTTCCGACGCCCCAGAGGTCCTTGGTGGGGCGATTGCCCATGACGTCCAGCCAATTACCGGCAGTGAGCCGGAAAACGCCGGCCGGCTTGCCGAAACCGGTGGCGACCTTGGCCCGGACCAAGGTATCGCCGATGCCCACGCTGCAATGCAACTGCGTTCGCTCCAGGACGGCGGCCTGCACCTGCCTGGCATAGGCTTCCGGATTCTCTGTCTCAGTGCCTACGAAGGCTTCATCCCACCCCAGGACCTGCACGGTGGCGCCGGGCTGAGCGCGCAGGGTAGCCATCACCGCCTCGGACGCCGCGAGGTAAGCGTCGTGATCGACGGGCAGGATCACGGCGTCAGGCACTTTCCTGGCCGCGATGCGTAGGGGCATTCCGGAACCCACGCCGAATGCCCTGGCTTCGTAGGATGCTGTCGACACCACGGCTCGTTCCGTGGGGTCGCCCCGGCCGCCGACAATGATTGGCTTGCCCGCGAGCTCCGGCCGCCGGAGCACTTCGACCGCCGCAATGAACTGGTCGAGATCGACGTGCAGCACCCACTGGATTCCGCTCACGGCACCAGTGTGCCCTAAACATCCCTGGCAAGCATCCGGGCATGCCCTCCCGTGGCCGCAACCACTGGACATATACCCGCAGTGCTCACCCTTCGCGCCAAGGAAGGGACATGTCCCGATCAGGTTGGCCGCCGAGCAGCTGTCCCGCCGGGGTCGTCCACCGGACATGCCCTCGCGTGGCCGCAACCACTGGACATATGCCCCACATGTCCAATGGTTACAGCGAAGAATGAGCATGTCCCATCACAGGAGCCAAGGCAGGGCATGTCTCCCAACGGGAAGTGGACATGTCCCATCACAGGAGCCAGGGCAGAGCATGTCCCGTAAGGGAAGTGGGCATGTCCTCGCCCGGCCGCAGCCACTGGACATGTGCCCCATATGTCCGCTGCTTGCGGTAAAGAATGGGCATGTCCCGCCGGGCGGGTCAGGTGAGGCGGGTGTACCCCATCAGCGCGGCCGTGCCCATTCCCCCTGCGATGCTGATCATGGCGAGGGCAAGCTGGCCCGGCTCCGGGGACCTGCGCGCCTGGGCCAGCAGCCTTGTGACCAGCACCGCGCCCGAGGCTCCATAGGCGTGACCCAGGGCAAGGGCGCCGCCGTCGAGGTTCGCCTGTTCCGGGTCGATGCCCAACTGGTCAAAGCAGGCGAGGGTCTGGGAGGCGAAGGCCTCGTTGAATTCCACCAGGCCCATATCCGCCGCCGTCACGCCGTGGGCCGTGAGGAGCCGTTCGGCGGCTGCGGCCGCGCCGATGCCCAGGAGCTGCGGCGCCACCCCGGCCGTGTCGGTTGCGAGCACCAGCAGCCCGTCCGCAGCGCCCAGCTGCCGGGCCCGTTCCATGGACGTGACGACGACGGCGGCCGCGCCGTCAGCGTCGAAGCACGAGTTGCCTGCCGTCACCGTGCCCCCGCTGGCAAATACGGACGGGAACCGGGCCATCAGGGCGGGACCAAGGCTCGGCCTCGGACCGTCGTCGGCTGCCGTGGCCGCTCCGGAATCCGCAGCGAGCGGCACGATTTCGGCGTCGAACCGCCCGGCGGCGGCAGCGGCCAGCGCACGTTGGTGGCTGCGGAGCGCGAAGGCGTCCTGGCGTTCCCGGCTGATGCCGAAGTGGGCGGCGACGTTCTCAGCCGCCACGCCCATGTCGGGATCGCCCAGGCTCAGCGGCACGAATTGGGCCCGGGTGTAGTAGTCCGGGCTGCCGTCTTCGTTGCGGTGGGCCCGCAGCGGTGCCGTGCTGATGCTCTCCACGCCGCCTGCGAGATAGAGGCCACCGCCGCCGGCCGCGACCAGCCTCGAGGCCAGGACGATCGCGTCCAGGCCGGAGCCGCATTGCCGGTCCACTGTAACGCCCGGAACGGTGACGGGCAGGCCGGCCTCCAGCGCCGCGAGCCGGGCCACGTTCCCGCCGCCCCCCACGGCGTTGCCGATCACGACGTCGGTAACGGACTCCGGTGCGGCGCCCCCGGCGCGGCCGGTACCCGCGCCCACGTCGGCAAGCAGGCTGCGAAGCACTGGGGCAAGGAGTTCGTGGGCGCGCAGGTTCTTGAGGGCACCGTTGGCCCGGCAAAGCGGCGTCCGCCGCGCCGCGATGATCACCGGCTGCCGGTCATCCGGCAACAGCCCGGGGAACAGCAGGCCGGGTGGGGATGGCCTGGCTGAGGACGGTCGGGCGTCTCCGTGCCGCTCAGCCAAGGCGCCGGATCCTGGGATCGTTCCCGGCCACCCAGTCGAGCAGCAGCTGGCGGCTGATCTTGCCGCGGTCTGTCAGGGGCAGTTCTGCCAGCGCGAAGTACTCAAGGGGGCGCTTGTTGCGTGCCAGCACGTCGTCGATCCCGGACCGGAGCTGGGTGGCGGTGAGCGCACCGTGCGAGAGGACGACGCCGGCCACGACGCGCTGGCCGCGAACGTCGTCGGTCATCCCGGCAGCCACGGCGGCGGCGACGCCGGGGACGGATGCCAGGGCCATTTCGATTTCGTGCGGGTAGACGTTGGTGCCGGCCGTGATGATCATGTCGGAGCGGCGGCCCAGCATGTGCAGGGTCCCTCCGGAGAGGAACCCCTGGTCTCCCACGGTGTACCAGCCGTCGAAACAGCGCAGGGCCTGGCCGTCGTCACCCCAGAGATAGCCGTTACTGACCATGCCGCTGCGGACGCAGATGTTGCCGTCCTTGCCGTCCGGGAGCCCGGCCCCGTGATCGTCCAGGATGCGGATGTCGACGCCGGGAAACGGCTTCCCGATGCCGGTCCCGCCCGGCTCCACGGGCTGGCCCGGACGCAGTCCCGCGCCGGAGACGAAGCTGAGCTCGGAGGCGCCGTAGTACTCGAAAATGGTGGCATTGGGCGCCCAGCGCCGGGCCGCCTCCAGTGTGCGGGCGTCCAGTTTGGACCCGGCGCAGATGATGCTGCGAATGCCGGAGGCATCGACCCCGCCGGCCAGGCCGCGTTCGCTGAGCAGCCGGAGCATGGTGGGGACCAGCACCAGGCGCGTGATGCCGTCGTGGCTCACCGCCGCGTGGGCGGCGCCGACGTCGAAGTGCTCCAGGGTGTGGAATTCGGCCCCGGCGTACAGGCATTCGGCGAGGGCGTAGAGGTTCAGGCTTGCCGCGAGCGGGCCGGGGGCCAGGGACTTGTCCTCCTGCGTCAGCCCGAAGAATTCAATGGAGGCGTCGAAGGATTCCTGCCAGGACCGCCGCGACCGGGTGAACGCCTTGGGGACCGAGGTGGTCCCGGAAGTCAGGCCGATCAGGAACGAGGTCTCCGGCGGGCCGTCCACCAGCTCGGTCCCCCGAGCCGGCTGGAGCGCCGGCGTGGCCGGGTCCGGCGCTGCCGCTGGCTCCGGTTCCGTCCCGGCGATGCGGGCGGCGATGTTGTCCTGCATCTGCTGCGGCCAGGCCGGATCCAACACGGCGCACTGCCGCTCCCCGGCGACGGCGGCCGTGAACGCTACGGCGAAGCGGACGGAATTGTGTTCGGACATCACAGTGACGGCCGGCGCCGCAGGTACCAGCGCCGCTGCCTGGTCCCGCAGGCCGGACCAGCTCAGGTGCTCTCCGGCCACGACGACGGCGGTCTCGTCGGGACGGTCATCGGCCCAGCGCTGGAGTCTGTCGAGAAAAGGCATCAAACCAACTTTACCGTTGCCCGGCGCCGCCGCGGCCCGTGCGGGATATTGTGACAGCATGAGCTTCAACGACAACGCCCCGCTGGATCCGTCACAGGTCCAGGACCGCCGCGGGATGGGCCGCGGCCCCATGATCGGCGGCGGGATCGGCGGCGGCATCATCCTGCTGCTGGCAGCCCTCTTTGGCATCAATCCGCAGCTGCTCGAGGGGCTGGCCGGCACCGTCCAGGACCCCCAGTCACAGAGCCAAGGCTCTGCCCCCGCCTGCCGGACCGGCGCCGACGCCGACGCCCGGCTCGACTGCAGGATCACCGGCACGGTCAACAGCCTGAACGCGTTCTGGCCGGCATATCTGGCGCAGTACAACACCAAATACCCGCGGCCGAAGGCGGTGATCTTCGCCCGTGCAACCAACACCGGCTGCGGCGCTGCGACCTCCGATGTGGGGCCGTTCTATTGCCCCGTCGACACCACGGCATACTTCGATCCCGGCTTCTTCCAGGAACTCGTCGACCGGTTTGGCTCCTCCGGCGGGCCGCTGGCACAGGAGTATGTGGTGGCCCACGAATTCGGTCACCACGTCCAGAACCTTCTGGGCAACCTCGACCGGGCTCAGCAGGATCCCCAAGGACCGGGTTCCGGGGCGGTCCGGGTCGAGCTCCAGGCCGACTGCTACGCGGGGCTGTGGGCGCACTATGCAACGACGCAGCCGGACCCCAAGACCGGCCAGCCCTACCTCGAACCGTTCACGGACCGGGACATCCAGGATGCTCTGTCGGCCGCCTCGGCCGTGGGCGACGACCGCATCCAAAAGGCCGCCACGGGCCGCGTCTCACCGGAGGCCTGGACCCACGGGTCAAGTGCCCAGCGGCAGAAGTGGTTCTACCAGGGCTACAAGACCGGGGACATCAACAAGTGCGACACGTTTGCGGTGGCAAACCCCTAACCTCGGCAAACCCCTGACCGCGGCAGCCGCATCCTGTCCCCCTGCCCTCACCCGCGTGGCGGCCTGCTCCGGACCGGGACTTCGACGTAGCTGAGGAATCCGGCGTGGCCCAGGTGCCGGTGTTTCGGGTGCCAGACGGGGCGGTACTGGTGACCGAACGGGTCGGTCACCCGGACTGTGTCCAGCCGGTTGTTCCCGGCCAGGAGGTGGTCGACGTCGGCCAGTGCGTTGCGCCGCGTCGCAAGGCCGTCGATGTCCAGGCCCCACAGCCCCAGCTCTGCGTCCGTTCCGCGTTCCAGCTGGAGTGTCTCGAACAGTCCGGCCACGAGCCCGGCGAGTCCGACGGTGTCGGCGCGCTGCAGCCGGTGCCCCTCGGGATGCACTTCGCGGGCGTCGGCCAAGGCCTGGCGGAGCCAGTGCAATTCCACCGATCCCAGGGGTGGGCCCAGGCGCAGGTGGCGGTGTTCGTCCAGCTCGAGCCGGTACGTGGTGGCGCCGCGGTCAATGATGCAGGGAGCCTCGCCGACGTATTCGAAGTCGGCCAGGAGGTCTTCCCTGGAACGGTAGTAGGAAAACTCGCCGCTGTCCTCGACCACCACGTAATCCCCGACGGCGGCGGCGGGCCGCGGCGCTGGGGTGTCATCCATTGCGGTGTGCCTCCTGTCGGCTGTGGGCCGGGTTGCGAAGCGTGGTGGACTCTTTGTCTTTATCAGACCACCGCCGCGGCAATATGGGAACGGCGGGTGTACGACGACGGCGGCCCCGCCTCGGTGAGGTGGGGCCGCCGTCGTCGTTCACAACCCGGGCCTGGGCCCTTGGTGCGGAGCTGTGCGCGGGGATCTAGATGTTGAAGCCCAGCGCGCGCATCTGGTCGCGGCCGTCCTCGGTGATCCGTTCCGGACCCCATGGCGGCATCCACACCCAGTTGAGCCGCCATTCGTCGACGACTCCGTCCAGGGCCTTGCCGACCTGCTCCTCGATGACATCGGTCAGCGGGCAGGCGGCGGTGGTGAGCGTCATGTCGATCAGCAGGGCGCCGTCGTCGTCCGAGTACTTCAGGCCGTAGAGCAGGCCCAAGTCAACGATGTTGACCCCGAGTTCCGGGTCGATCACATCCTTGAGCGCCTCCTCCACGTCCTCGAGGCCCGTGCGGGCCACATTGAGTTCGGTCATGGCGGACTCCTAACTATGCCTGGGCTGCAGCCGAAGCGGCAGCGATGGTGGCTGCCCCTGCGCCGGTGGCGTAGCGGTCGTAGCCTTCTTCTTCGAGGCGGTCGGCGAGCTCCGGGCCGCCCTCTTCAACAACCTGGCCGTCGACGAACACGTGCACGAAGTCCGGCTTGATGTAGCGCAGGATCCGGGTGTAGTGCGTGATGAGCAGGGTACCCATGTTGCCACCGGCGTGGGCGCGGTTGACGCCCTCGGAGACAACCTTCAGCGCGTCGACGTCCAGGCCGGAGTCGGTCTCGTCCAGGACGGCGAACTTCGGCTTGAAGAGCTCCAGCTGGAGGATTTCGACGCGCTTCTTCTCGCCGCCGGAGAAGCCCTCGTTGACGTTGCGCTGGGTGAAGTCGGCGTCGATGCGCAGCTGCGCCATGGCCTCCTTGACGTCCTTGGTCCAGGTGCGCAGTTTGGGGGCTTCGCCGTCGATCGCGGTCTTGGCGGTGCGCAGGAAGTTGGTCATGCTCACACCCGGCACCTCCACCGGGTACTGCATGGCCAGGAACAGGCCGGCGCGGGCGCGCTCGTCGACGGTCATCGCCAGGACGTCTTCGCCGTCGAGCGTGATGGTGCCGGAGGTGACGTTGTAGCGCGGGTGCCCGGCAATCGTGGAAGCCAGGGTGGACTTGCCGGAACCGTTCGGACCCATGATGGCGTGCGTCTCGCCGGTCCGGATGGTCAGGCTGACGCCCTTCAGGATTTCCTTCGTGCCCTGCTCGGTGTCAATGCTGACGTGCAGGTCCTTGATCTCAAGAGTCGACATATGTCTTGTTCTCCTCTGCACGGTGCCCTCCGGCACTGTGCGTTTTCTTGGCGATAAGTTTTTTTATGCGGGTTGCCGGCTGCAGGCAGCTAGCTGAAGTTTGGGGCCTCGGCGCCGTTCAGGACGTTGGTGAAGTCAACATAGACCTCGTCGTCCTGGACGGTCACGGCGAACACGGGAACGGGATCATAGGCTGGCAGCTGGAGCGGCTCGCCGCTGCGCAGGTCGAACTGGGAACCGTGGCCCCAGCATTCGATCTTGCAGCCTTCAATTTCTCCTTCGGAGAGGGAGATGTCCGCGTGCGAGCAGGTGTCTCCGATGGCGTGGATCTCCCCCATCGAGTCCTTCACGATCGCTACGGGGTAGTCGTCGATCAGGATCCGCAGCGCCTGCTTGACCTGGATCTCGCTGGCGTTGCAGACTAGCTCGCCCTTTGGCTGTTCAGTCATTGATGTGTTCCGTGTTCCCGTGTTCTTTAGTGTTGGGCACTAGTTGTCAGTTGCCGCGAGTTCGCGCTCGACGGCTTCCGTGAGGCGCTCTTCGATGGCCGGGACATTGATCTTCTGGATGATCTCGTTGAGGAAGCCGCGGACCACCAGACGGCGGGCCACCTTTTCCGGGATGCCACGGGCCATCAGGTAGAACAGGTGCTGGTCATCGAAACGACCGGTGGCGCTGGCGTGTCCGGCGCCGGCAATCAGGCCGGTCTCGATCTCGAGGTTCGGCACGGAATCCGCGCGGGCGCCGTCGGTCAGGACCAGGTTGCGGTTGGCCTCGTAGGTGTCGGTGCCTTCTGCCTCCTTGCGGATCAGGACGTCACCCACCCAGACGGTGTGCGCGTTGCGGCCCTGCAGGGCGCCCTTGTACAGGACGTTGGACTTGCAGTTGGCCACGGCGTGGTCCACGAACAGGCGCTGCTCCAGGTGCTGGCCGGCGTCGGCGAAGTACAGGCCGAACAGTTCCACTTCGGCGCCTGGAGCGGTGAAGCGTGCCGACGGGGTGACGCGCACAAGGTCGCCGCCGAGGCTGACGACGATGTGCTTGAACTTCGCGTCACGGCCGAGCTTGGCCTGCTGGGAGGACGCGTGCACGGCGTCGTCGTTCCATTCCTGGAGCGAAATGACGGTCAGCTGCGCGCCGTCCTCGACCAGGATTTCGATGTTTTCCGAGACGACGGCGGTGCCCTGGTGGTCCAGGACCACCACGGACTTGGAGAACTTTTCCGCGACGATCACGACGTGCTGCGCGGAAGCCTCGGTGCCCTGGCCGGTCAGCAGGACGCTGACCTCGCCGTCGACCTGTACCTCGGAGGGCACGGTGATGACGGTGGCTTCGGTGAAGTTCTCCCAGGCGTTCGCGGAGACGCGGTCCTCGGGGATGGCTGCGGAGCCGATCCGGCGGTCCTCGCGGCCGACGGTCTCGACCCGGACGCTGTCCGGAGCGGTGACGCTCACGGACGGCGCGGCGCCGTTGAGGACCTGGGTGTGCAGGCCGCGGAGGCGCTTGAGCGGGGTGAACCGCCAGTCCTCTTCCATACCGGTCAGCGGCTTGAAGTCCGCCAGCTTGTAGGAGGTCAGCCGGCCGGCGCGTGAGCTGTCCGGGATACCGACGCCGCCGCCGTGCGAGTGGCGCTTGACGGCTTCGCCGGCCAGCGGCGACTTGGATTCCGCGGCGTTAAGCGGGGAAAGGCTTTCGCCTTCCTCGGTAAAACCGTTGATGAACGGCTGGGCTGACGGCGCGCCGATGCGGGCCTTTTCAGTAGTGATGTCAGTCATTAACCGACCGATCCTTCCATCTGCAGTTCAATCAGGCGGTTCAGCTCAAGGGCGTATTCCATCGGCAGTTCGCGGGCAATCGGCTCGATGAAGCCGCGGACGATCATCGCCATGGCCTCGTCTTCGCGCATGCCGCGGGACATCAGGTAGAACAGCTGCTCTTCGCTGACCCGCGAGACCGTAGCCTCGTGGCCCATCGTGACGTCGTCCTCGCGGATGTCGATGTACGGGTACGTGTCCGACCGGCTGATGGTGTCCACCAGGAGGGCGTCGCAGCGGACCGTGTTGGCCGAGTGCTTGGCGCCCTCGCGGACCTGGACCAGGCCGCGGTAGGCGGCGCGGCCGCCGCCGCGGGCCACGGACTTGGAGATGATCGAGCTCTTGGTGTTGGGCGCGATGTGGACCATCTTGGAGCCGGTGTCCTGGTGCTGGCCTTCGCCGGCGAACGCGATGGACAGGGTCTCGCCCTTGGCGCCTTCGCCCACGAGGTAGACGGCCGGATACTTCATGGTCACCTTGGAGCCGATGTTGCCATCGATCCATTCCATGGTGGCGTTCTCTTCGCAGATGGCGCGCTTGGTGACCAGGTTGTACACGTTGGTGGACCAGTTCTGGATGGTCGTGTAGCGGACGCGGGCGCCCTTCTTCACGATGATTTCCACGACGGCGGAGTGCAGCGAGTCCGAGGTGTAGATCGGCGCGGTGCAGCCCTCGATGTAGTGGACGTAGGAGTCCTCGTCCGCGATGATCAGCGTGCGCTCGAACTGGCCCATGTTTTCGGTGTTGATGCGGAAGTAGGCCTGCAGCGGGATGTCCACGTGGACGCCCTTGGGCACGTACACGAACGAACCGCCGGACCAGACGGCCGTGTTCAGCGACGCGAACTTGTTGTCACCCACCGGGATGATGGTGCCGAAGTACTCCTGGAAGATCTCCGGGTGTTCGCGCAGCGCGGTGTCGGTGTCCAGGAAGATGACGCCCTGGGCTTCCAGGTCCTCGCGGATCTGGTGGTACACAACCTCAGATTCGTACTGGGCGGCGACGCCGGAGACGAGGCGGCTGCGCTCGGCTTCCGGGATGCCGAGCTTCTCGTACGTGTTCCGGATGTCCTCGGGGAGGTCTTCCCAGGTTGCGGCCTGCTTCTCGGTGGAGCGCACGAAGTACTTGATGTTGTCGAAGTCGATGCCGGACAGGTCCGCGCCCCAGGTGGGCATGGGCTTGCGGTCGAAGTACTTCAGGCCCTTCAGGCGCAGGTCCAGCATCCATTCCGGCTCGTTCTTCTTGGCCGAAATGTCGCGAACAACGTCTTCATCGATGCCGCGGCGGGCGTTGGCCCCGACGTCGTTCTTGTCGGCCCAGCCGTACTCATAGGTGCCGATTCCGTGGAGCTCGGGATTCTTTTCCAGAATCTCCGAAATCACAGTAGAGTCAGCAACCTTCTTCTCTGATAGTTGGTCCGTCATCACGGCCTTTCTTGCAGATGGTTGGATACTTCGTCCGGGTTGACCGGGGCTGCGGGACCAGGAGTCCCGACGGCGGCCGGACGGCCCGTAGGTATGTGGGTGGTGCAGACGTGGCCGCCGCGCGCCAGGGTGGACAGCCGGCGCACATCGACGCCGACCAGCCGGGCGAAAACCTCGGTCTCCACGTCGCAGAAGACGGGGAACTGCGCCGCCAGGTGCTGGATGGGGCAGTGCCCCTGGCAGAGCTGGACGCTGGACAGCGCGGCCGGAAGCGGCGCCTTGGCTTCAAGTGACTGCGCGGAGGCCACGAAACCGTCGCGGCTCAGCGCCTCGGAGAGAGCCTGGGCGCGGGCTGTGATGTCCGGTCCGGCCTGTTCGATCTCGGGTGCGTAGCGGCGTTCCATATCGGCGAACCGTTCCACGGCGAACTGCCGCACGGCCTCCGGCCCGGCTGCCTCGCCCAGGCGGCGCAGGGCCACGGTGGCGATGTCGAGGTAGTCGTTGCCGAGGTTCGACTGGCCCTGGGAGCTCAGGACATAGCGGCGGGCGGGGCGTCCTGCGCCGGCGCCGGCGCGGGCAGCCCGTTTGACCTCAATGACTCCACTGCGGGCGAGGTGGTCGAGGTGGCGGCGGACGGCGGCGGGGGTGAAGCCCAGCAGGTCGCCGAGTTCGGCTGCGCTGATGGGTCCATGTTCCAGAACGGCATTGAGGACGCGGTCACGCGTCCGCTCCTCGGCGTCGTGGGTGTGGCTGCCGCCGGCTGCGGGCACAACGTCCGGCACAGCCGCCACGTGCGCCCGGGGGGACCCGGCGCGTGCGGCGCCGCGCCCGGACGGGGCTGCGGACGCGGATGACCTCATGGAATACACAACACAATCATGTCGTAATTTACTCCCGGGTTCCAGTAAGGCATGGCTTGCCTCCCCGGCAGCGCCCCGCCGGGGAAAGGCCGTACTACATCGCGTAGAATGCTGTGGTGCGATCTCCCGAATCCCCCGTTCTGACCATCAGCGGGCTAGTCAAGGATGTTGGTCCACTGCCCACTCTCGACGGCAAGATGCTGCGCGTGGTCAGCGGCCTGTCCCTCATTGCCGAACGCGGGCAAGTCACGGCCCTGCTCGGCGCCAACGGCGCCGGCAAGACCACCACCATTGAATGCGCCCAGGGCCTCCAAAAGCGGACCGCCGGCACTATCAGCCTGCTGGGCGAGGATCCGGATGCGGCCGGGGCCGGACTCCGTGCCCGCGTGGGCGTCATGCTCCAGGACGGCGGCCTCCCGCCGTCGGCCCGGCCCATCCCCCTGCTGCGGCACATCGCCGGCATGTACCAGGACCCGTGGCCCGTCGATGAGCTGATCGGACGCCTCGGGATCGACACCTTCAGCCGCACGAACGTGCGGCGCCTGTCCGGCGGGCAGAAGCAGCGCCTTGCCCTGGCCGCGGCGCTGGTCGGCAACCCCGAGGTCCTCTTCCTCGACGAGCCCAGCGCCGGGCTGGACCCGCAGTCGCGGCAAATGGTCTTCGACCTCATCTCAGAACTGCGCAACAGCGGCATGGGAATCGTCCTGACGACACACCTCATGGACGACGCCCAACGCCTCGCGGACTACGTCTACATCATCGACGCCGGCCGCAACGTCGCAGAAGGCACCGTCGCCCAGCTCCTCCAGCACCAGCTGCCCGCCGGCGACTCCGGGCAGCACATCCGCACACTGCTTTTCGAAACCGAACCCGGCCTGGACTTCACCGGCGTGCTGCCCGACGGCGTCGACGTCACCGAGGCGCGGGCCGGCAGCTACGCCGCGACCGGAGCGCTGACCCCGGCCGACCTCGCCGCGATCACCGGGTGGTGGGCCGCGCGTGGAATCATGCCCAGTTCCCTGAGCCTTGAAGCCCGCAGCCTCGAAGACGTCTTCCTGGACATCTCCGGAAGGGAGATCCGATGACCAGCGTTTCAAGCGGCGCCCCGCTGGAGAGCGCACGCCGCGGCAGCGCGCCCGGCACCCAGCACGGCAGCGCCCCCGCGCCGTTGCTGCGCCGCATCCTGCTGCAGGGCCAGTACGAGACCATCACCATGCTGCGGAACGGCGAGCAGCTGATCCTCGCGATCGTGCTGCCGCTGCTGGCCATGGTCGGCCTGACCGTGACCCCGCTGCTGGACGGACTCGGATCGAGCCGCATCAACGTCGCCGTCCCGGGCATCCTGGCCCTGTGCGCCATGTCCACCGCCTTCACTGGGCAGGGCATCGCCACCGGCTTCGACCGCCGCTACGGGGTCCTGCGCTTCCTCTCCACCACTCCCCTGGGCCGCACCGGCCTCATCGCAGGGAAGATCCTGGCTGTGTTGGCCGTGCTGTTCCTGCAGGTGCTCGTCGTGGCCGCGGTGGCTTTTGTCCTTGGCTGGCAGCCCAATCCTGCGGGCTGGCTGCCGGGCCTGGCCATACTGGTCCTCGGGGCCGCAGCCTTCACGGCATTGGGGCTGCTGGTCGCCGGGACGGTCCGGCCCGAGGCGACCCTGGCCATTACCAACCTGCTCTGGATCCTCCTCGGGGCGCTGGGCGGGATCGTCATCCCGAGCGAGCGGCTCCCGGCGCTGGCGCAGGCTGTGGTGCATTTCCTCCCCTCCGGCGCGCTGGGCCAGGCGCTGCGGGATGCATTCCTGTACGGCAGCGTCAACCTTGGCGCCGTACTTGTCCTGCTGCTCTGGACGGCGATCGCCGGCGGCGCAGCAATCCGTTGGTTCAAGTGGAATTGAGAAATCTGTGAGCACGGCGTCACGCACCCCCCGGATCATCTCCGGGTTCACCTCCCGGCTGCCCACCAGCGTCGACAACACGATCAGGCGGCTGGCCGTGTTGTCACTCATCGGGCAGATCGTCCTGGTGGTGACAGGCGGCGCCGTCCGGCTGACCGCCTCGGGCCTGGGCTGCCCCACGTGGCCGCGCTGCACCGAAGCGTCCCTCGCCACCACGCCGGAAATGGGGTTCCACGGCATCATCGAATTCGGTAACCGGCTCCTGACTTTCGCGCTGGCGGCCATTGCCGTGATGATGCTCGTGTACCTCTGGAACATCCGCAAGGAACGCCGCGATCTGTTCCTGCTCGCCCTGGGCCTGCTCGCCAGCATCCCGGCGCAGGCCGTCATTGGCGGCATCACCGTGCTGACCCAGCTGAACCCGTGGGTCGTGGGCCTGCACTTCCTCGTCTCCATGGCCCTCGTGGTCCTCGCAACCCTGCTGGTGAACCGGGCCTACGGCCGCACCGGCAAGGCCAGGACCGTGCAGCTGCCCGCACTGCCGGGCGCCGCACGCCCGGTGATGGCCGCCGTCGCGTTCTTCTCTGCAGTGGCCGTCTGCCTCGGCGTGGTGGTGACCGGTGCCGGCCCGCACGCCGGCGACGCCAATGCCCCGCGCAATGACCTCGACTGGGACCTGTTCGCGCACATCCACGCCGTCCCCGCCTACCTGGTGACCGCCGGCGCGCTGTTCGGGCTGTTCCTGGTGGTCCGCGGGCGGATCCCGGGCCCGTTCCGCTCCGCCGTGTTCATGCTGCTGGGCGTCACCGTGCTGCAGGCCGTCATCGGCTTCACCCAGTATTACAACGGCATCCCGGCGCTGCTGGTCGGCGCGCACATGCTGGCGGCGGCCCTGCTGATGAGCGCGGCCACCAACGCCGCGGACCTGGCCCGCTACAGCCCCGTGGAATAGCCACCGGCGCCGCGGCGGCGGAGTTCACTACGGCATTCACGTCCCGGGGCTGGTCCTGACGGGATTTCCGGGTGGACTATGAGATGGCATGGACATCGACCGCTGCGGCAGTGGGCTCTTTTTCGTTCACTTCCGTGTCGCTGACCGGAAGGCCTTCTCAATGCAAGCGACAGAACCGACCGTACCCCCTTCACCTTCGGCCCGGCAACGCGCGGCGAGCCTCAAAGAGCGCGTGTACATCATCTTCACGAGCCTTGCCGTGGTGCTGGCGCTGCGGAGCCACGCGGACGAGACCTCGCCCGCGGCCGCGGCGGCCACCCTCAGCATCGTGGTGATCGGGTCCCTGCTGGGGATTTTCGTCGCCGATCTCCTGAGCCACCTGACCGTCCACTCGAAGCTGCCCACCGGTGAGGAACTGCACCACATGATGGCCGTCAGCGCCGACGGCCTCGGTGTCCTGGTGACTCCGCTGCTTCTGCTGACGGCCGCCGGCTTTGGGCTATTGTCAACTGCTGCGGCCCTCGGGTGGGCGATCGTCGTTCTCGTCCTCTCCCTGGCCGTCGTCGGCTTCCTCGCGATCCGGCGTCTCGATATCCCGCTCCATCACAAGGCCGCCATCATGTTCGCCGAAGTTGTGCTGAGCCTGCTGGTGATCGGCCTCGAACTGCTGGCGCACAACCTCTGATCACACAGCAGGACCTGCCGGCGGGCGGAGGAACAGCGCTGCGACGGCGGTGACGAGCAGCAGGGAAGCCGCGACCGTAAAGCTGAGCTGCATGCCATGAACGAACCCGCCCGGCTCTGCTATGAGGGCGCCGAAGACGGCGATGGCCACGGCCCCGCCGACCTGCCGGAAGGTGTTGAAGACCGCGCTGGCGGTGCCCGCCTGCCCGGCCGGCACGCTGGCCAGCACCACGGACGTGACCGGAGGCATCGCAATGGAGCCGCCGGAGCCGGTGAGGATCAGCAGGACTGCCAGGAGCATCGGGGATCCCAGCGGTGCCGTGACCAGCATCGCAACCAGTCCGGCCACCATCGAGGCCAGTCCGAGTACGGCAGGGACCCGGGGCCCGAAACGGTTCGCGAGCGTTCCGCTGGCGATGTTACCGGCGACGCTGAAGGCTGCCGAGGGCAGGAAGACCAGTCCTGCCTGCAGGGGCGTCAGTCCCAGGTGCTGCTGGAGGTAGAGGCTGATGACGAAGACGGAGCCGAAGTGGCCCACCATGAAGGCAAATCCGACCGCGACGGCGATGCGCATCCCCGCGGAACGGAACAGCCCCAGGGGCATCATCGGGTGCCGTCCCCGCGCCTGGATCAGGACAAATCCCGCGATGCCCGTGGCGGCCAGGACCAGGCTCGCCATTACCGGCCAGGACCCGAAGCCCTCGGCACCCCCGGTGATGAGGCCGTACATCAGCGCCGTCAACGCGATGATCGCCGCCGACTGCCCGGCCCAATCGAACGGCGCCGGCTTCACGGGCGACGCAGCAACAGCAGCCAGCAGCACGAGCATGGCAACACAGACCGGAAAGTTGATCGCGAACACGAGCCGCCAGTTCACGGTGGTAAGCAGCCCGCCCACCAGGGGACCCACCGCCCCCGCGACTGCACCGCCTACAGCCCAGATCCCCAGAGCATGCGCGCGCCGCCGGGGATCGGGAAAAGCCTGGCGCACCAGCGCCATCGACGCCGGCAGCATGACCGCCGCCGCGGCCCCCTGCACTGCGCGGGCGGCGATCAGCAACACTGAGGACGGTGCCAGCGCGCAGGCAACCGAAGCCAGCAGGAATAGCGCTATGCCCCCTCCAAGTGCCCTCTTCGCGCCGATCCGGTCCGCCAGGTTACCCGCGAACAGCAGCAGCGCGGCGAACATCATCGTGTAGGCATCGATCACCCACTGCTGCCCGGTTGTTCCGCCACCGAGTTCCCGGCCGATGTTGGTGAGCGCGACGTTGACGATCAGGATGTCCAACGTGATGAGGAAGAAGGCGAGCGAGGCCAGCAACAGCGTGACCCTCGGGCGTGCGGAGCGGGACTCAGCGGGGGCAGATGCCGGTGGGGCCAAAGTGGTTTCGCGGTGTGACACGGTGTTCCTCTGGATGGAGTGGCTGGGCAGGATCCAATTGAAACGCGGACGCCCGGCTTGTGGGGTGCCGTGGTCTTAGGGGTACTGGCAGGGCACCCCTCGGCCGGCGTCGGGAGCAGCCCCGAACAGCACCCGCAGGCTACATGGAGACGGTCCGGGAGCTGGCCGAAGGCGAGACTTCGCCCACATTCCAGCGCCATTTACTCACCAGTCACTTGTCCAGGCAGGACGGCCTTCGGAATACTGGACCCTGTAATCCTTGGGCTTAGAGGCCCGCGCGCCGGCATCGGCGGCCCCGTTCCCGAACCGTCCGGGGCTCCGATCGCCGGGCGGCCGCAGGGCCGGAGTCAGGTTTCGTCCAGCCAAGCCGGGAATACTTGAACACGGCGCAAGAGGCGCCGCAATCGCATTCAGAGAAAGAGGACGCGTCGGTTTTGCCGTGATTCAGCTGGAATCGGAACCGGCCAGATAAAGGCACCGGAGGACATGTGGCGTTACTAGTCGGCGAAAGGCCCGCCAAGGCGGCCCAACACACTACAGGGCGACCACGCCTGGACGGCCTGGACGTTCTTCGAGGTGCCGCTGTCGGCGCCGTCCTGCTGGGACATTCCTGGCCGGGGATTTTTCAGGGCGCCGGCATCATTGGTGTCATTGCCTTCTTTGTTTTGAGCGGTTACCTCATCACCAACGTGTTGCTCCGGGATATCGAGCGGCACCGGAAAATTCGTTACGGCCGCTTCTACGCGCACCGGGCGTTCCGACTGGTGCCGGCCCTGATCTCCCTGCTTGGCGTGTACGCGATCGTGGAACTGGCCACCGATGTCCTCGGGGACAGGTCCAAGGGAATCGTCGGGTACACCGTCCTCGCCGGCCTTGGTTATCTCAAGGACCTGCCGCTGCCCTTCGATGTCAGCATGGCGATCGGGCCGCTGTGGACGCTGGCCGTCGAAGAGCAGTTTTACCTGATCTGGCCTGCGCTGCTTGTGCTCGCCCTGCGGTGCAACCGCCAGGGGCGGCTGATTGGCGTCTCTGCCGCCGTCGCCCTGTTCCTTATGGCCGCCAGCGTGCTGGCGATGCTGATCCTCGCCCCGCAGCTCCACTCCCTGGTCTACGCGCTGCCGACAACATGGGGCCTGGGGCTGGTCATCGGTTCTGCCCTGCGGCTGTACAGGGTCCACGTGTTCAGCTGGTTCACCGGCCGCCGGCTCCGGCGTGCGGCCCTGCTGGCTTCAGTGGCCGTCCTGGCGTCGCTGGTCTTCTTCCCGAAGGCCAACGAAAGCCCGCTCTTCATCTTCCTTGGCGGCCCCCTCGCCATGGCTGCCGCGGCCGTCCTGGTGGCGCTGGCGGCCTCCCGCACCTCCGCAATGCCGACCTGGACGCGGCCCCTGCAACTGCTGGGAACGGTGTCGTACGCCGCGTACCTGTGGAACTACGTCGTCATTCTCTGGATCAACGGCGGCTCGACGGCGGACCTCCCCCCGGTCGTCGCGGTCTCGGCAATCCTGCTGACCCTGCTCATCGCGGTCATCAGCTGGCACACCGTCGAAAGGCTGGGCCGCGTGGCGCGGGCCCGCTTCGACCAGCGCTACCCGGACAAGTCCCAGCCGGCCAAGCAGCATCGCAATCAGTCCCAGCCGGCCCAGCCGCGGGCCGTCAGCAACAGGTCCCCGGAAGCCTTGGCCACGCCCGTCCGGGAATCATCCGCGGCCTAAACACCGGAACCCGTTGCGCCGGCATCGGGACGGCTCTCCAGCGTGCAAGGATCCGTGTTCCCTCCGCAGACGATCACTGCCACGCGTTCCCCCTCGGCGGGCGTGTACGCCCCCGTGCTGAGGGCAGCCAGTGCCGCCGCCGCACCGTATTCGGCCGGGATCCGGTACTCGCTCCACAGCAGTGACCGGGCGGCGATGATGTCAGCATCGTCCACCAGGACAGACGTTGGAGGCACGCGGGACGCGATGTCGAACGCGATCTCGCCCACGCGCCGTGCACCCAGGGAATCCACGGCGACCCCGGAAACGGACACATCCACCGGGTGGCCGGCCGCCAGGGCCGCGTGCAGTGTGGGGATGTTGCGGGGTTCGACCGCGACGACCCGTGCCCGGCCCTCGGCCGCCGCAGCCACTCCCGCGTAGAGTCCGCCGCCGCCCACCGCGACGACGATCGTGTCAATGCCCGGCTCGTCCTGCAGAATCTCCTCGGCCATGGTGCCGGCGCCGGCCGCGATCTCCAGCTGGTCGTAGGCGTGGCAGAACAGGGCGCCGGTTTCGGCCACGTATTCCATGGCGGCCGCGAAAGCCTCCGCGTACTCGGAGCCGACCTGCCGGACGGTCGCGTTGTACGCGCGCAGGCGCTCAACCTTTACGCGCGGCGCGGTCTCCGGAACGAACACCGTGGCCGGAACGCCGAGCGCCGCGGCGGCATAGGCGTTCGCCAGCCGGCGTTGCCGCCGGAGGCCACCACCACTCCGAGGCCGGGGTCCAGTTCGCCACGCTCCCGGGCGGCAAGTTGGCGGTTGAACGCGCCCCGGGCCTTGAAAACGCCCGTGTGCTGCAGGAACTCGCATTTGAACCACAGAGGAGCCTCAGCGGTACCTCCGCGGAGCAAAGGCGTGCGGCGCACGTAGCCGCTGATCCGGCTCCCTGCCTGGAGTACATCGCTTCTGTTGATCACTGGCTCTCCTGGGGTTGCGTTGCCTGGACCGCGTTGGTCTGTGTTGGTCTGCGTTCGACTGCGGTACTTGTTCGGTTTGTCAGGATATCCCCCGGCAATACAGCAGACGCTCCCCCACCAGCGGTGAGGGAGCGTCAGGCAAACGAACGGGGAGGCCTTAGCCGCCCATGAGGGCGGAGCCGACGAACGGGTCCACCGCCAGGGCAATGAAGAGCAGTGTCAGGTAGCTGATGGAGCCGTGGAAGACCTTCATGGCCCCCTTGTTGGAGACGTCGCCGGCCTGGGCCCGGTTGTAGAGGGCGTGCGACTCGTACAGGAACCAGGCACCGGCGCCGACGGCGGTCACGGTATAGACCCAGCCCGCGCCGCCGGCCGGGATCATCAGCAGCGAGCACGCCACCATGGCCCAGGCATAGAGGACCACCTGCACCGAGACCACCTTTGCCCCGGCGATGGCGCCCAGCATCGGAACGTTGGCGTTGCGGTAGTCCTCGCCATAGCGCATGGACAACGGCCAGTAGTGCGGCGGGGTCCAGAGGAAGATCACCATGAACAGCACGACGGCGGGCCACTCAACGGTGTTGGTGACAGCGGCCCAGGCGATCAGGACCGGGAAGCACCCGGCGGCCCCGCCCCAGACAATGTTCTGGGCCGTGCGCCGCTTGAGGATCATGGTGTAGATGACCACGTAGAAGACGATGGCGCCGAGCCCCAGCCACGCGGCGAGCGGGTTGGCCCCGAACCAGAGGATCGCGATCGCCGCCGCGCCCAGCAGCCAGGAGAACACGAGTGCTTCGCGGGGCGTGACTTCACCGGTGACCAGGGGCCGGTTCTCCGTGCGGTGCATGAGCTTGTCGATGTCGCGGTCGATGTAGCAGTTGAACGCGCCCGCGGAGCCTGCCGCGAATGCCCCGCCCACGAGCGTGGCCAGGATCAGGCCGATCGAGGGGAAACCGCGTTCGGCGTAGATCATGGTGGGCAGCGTGCTGACGAGCAGGAGCTCGATGACGCGGGGTTTCGTGAGCGCCAGGTAGGCCTTGGCTTTGCGGCCGAAGCCCATTCTTCCCGAGGCCGGGGAGGCGTTCAGCGGCGTATTAGTTGTGCTCACGGTGGCAGTCACTCTGTTCTGTCTGGCAGTTCTGTATGGCTGTGCAGTTTTCTCTTAGCTGGGCAGCTCCGGGTGGATTTCGCAACGCGTGCAGCTGCAGATCGGGCCCAGCGCTGAACGCGCGCCCGTGTCTTTACCCCAGTCGAAGGCCACCACCCATCATACCGTGGAGCCCCGGGCGCCAAGGCCGCCCAAATACGCCCCATGATTCCGGCGTGTAAACGCCTGCTCACGGCGGCAGCCGCGGGAGGTGATTCATATAAGCGAAATCAGGTCCAATTGGTGAGATATACGCTGACCACCAAGTGGAATGGGACTAGGCTGTCCTTAGATCAGCGCACACGGGCACGCGTACAGGCAATTTGCCGGAACAGTCGGCTCTGCATCTGCGTCTGAATGATAGATCAACGTTTCGATGGTGAACGGCTGGTACGAACCGCAGCGGGCACCGAACTGTGCCCGGGGCGGACCCTAGAGCGTACCGCCGGCCGTCAGCACAGAGAGGGGCCCGGTTTTCGTGCCACATTTGGAAGAGCAAGAACTGTCATGGACTAACTTGGACCAGCGTGCGGTAGACACGGTCCGGGTGCTGGCCGCGGATGCGGTGGAGAAGGTCGGGAACGGCCACCCGGGAACGGCAATGAGCCTGGCTCCGGCCGCGTATTTGCTGTTCCAGAAGCTGATGCGCCATGACCCGGCGAACCCTGACTGGCTGGGCCGGGACCGGTTCATCCTGTCACCGGGGCACACGTCCCTGACCCTGTACATCCAGCTGTTCCTTTCCGGCTACGGGCTGGAGCTCAAGGACCTGGAGGCGCTGCGGACCTGGGGCTCGCTGACCCCGGGCCACCCGGAATACAAGCACACCAAGGGTGTGGAAATCACCACCGGCCCGCTGGGCCAGGGACTGGCGTCCGCCGTCGGCTTCGCCTATTCCCAGCGCCGGATGCGCGGCCTGTTCGACGCCGACGCTCCCGCCGGCACGAGCCCGTTCGACCACACCATCTGGGTCATCGCCTCCGACGGCGACCTGCAGGAAGGCGTGACCTCCGAGGCGTCCTCGCTTGCCGGGCACCAGGAACTGGGCAACCTCGTAGTGATCTACGACGAGAACCACATCTCGATCGAGGACGACACCGATGTGGCCTTCACCGAGGACGTTCTGGCCCGCTACGAGGCCTACGGCTGGCACACCCAGCGCGTGGACTGGACCCGGACCGGCGAATACAAGGAAGACGTGCAGGAACTGCACGCCGCACTGCTCGCCGCCAAGGCCGAAACGGGCAAGCCTTCCATCATTTCGCTGCGCACCATCATCGGCTACCCTGCGCCGAAGAAGCAGAACACCGGCAAGATCCACGGCTCGGCCCTGGGCTCTGAGGAAGTCGCGGCCCTGAAGAAGGTCCTGGGCTTCGACCCGGAACGCGCGTTCCAGGTGGACGAGGACGTTCTGGCCCACGCCCGGGCTGTTCAGGAGCGCGGCGCGGCCGCCCGCACCGAGTGGCAGGCCTCCTTCGAGGCATGGCAGGCAGCCAACCCCGAGGCCGCGGCGCTGCTGGAACGCGTCGAGGCGAAGAAGCTCCCGGGCGAATTCGAGGACGCCCTCCCGGTCTTCGAAGCCGGCAAGGATGTCTCCACCCGGGCCGCGTCGGGCAAGGTCCTGAACGCGATCGGCCCGGTCATGCCCGAACTCTGGGGCGGCTCCGCGGACCTCGCCGAGTCCAACAACACCACGATCGAAGGCTCGCCGTCGTTCATCCCGGCGTCCCGGTCCACCGGCGCCTGGAAGGGCAACCCCTACGGTCGGGTCCTGCACTTCGGTATCCGTGAGCACGCCGCCGCGTCGATCGTGAACGGCATCTCCCTGCACGGACGGACCCGGGCGTTCTCCGGCACGTTCCTGATCTTCTCCGACTACCAGCGCCCCGCGATCCGGCTCGGCGCCCTGATGGGCGTGCCGTCACTGTATGTCTGGACGCATGACTCGATCGGCCTCGGCGAGGACGGCCCCACCCACCAGCCCGTCGAGCAACTCGCGTCCCTGCGCGCCATCCCGGGCCTGGACGTTGTCCGCCCCGGCGACGCGAACGAGGTCTCCGCGGCCTGGAAGGCCATGCTGGAAAACCACGAAAACCCGGCCGGTATCGTCCTGACCCGCCAGAACATCCCCACCTGGGACCGCGGCACGTCCGAGGCCACCGGTGACACGTTCGGCTCCACCGCTGGCGTCGCAAAGGGCGGCTACGTCCTCGCCGAAGCCTCGAAGGACGGCAAGACCGTCGAGGCGCAGGTCATCCTGATCGGCACCGGCTCCGAGGTCCAGCTTGCCGTGAATGCCCGCGAGGCGCTGCAGGCCGAGGGCATCCCCACCCGGGTTGTGTCCATGCCCTGCGTGGAGTGGTTCAACAAGCAGGACGCCGCCTACCGCGAGGCCGTGCTCCCCGCAGCCGTGAAGGCGCGCGTCTCGGTCGAAGCCGGACTGGCCCTGGGCTGGAAGGAATTCGTCGGCGACGCCGGCCGTTCCATCTCCCTTGAGCACTTCGGCGCGTCCGCCGACTACAAGCGCCTCTTCCAGGAGTTCGGCATCACGGCCGAAGCAGTCGCCGCCGCGGCGAAGGAATCCCTCGCCGGTCTCACCAACTGATCCACCACCACGGTTCCGGGGGACCCTGTCCCCCGGAACCCATGATTTCCAGGAGTTATGACATGACTACCCCCACCGCTACTCCCACCCAAATGCTTTCCGACGCCGGCGTCTCGATCTGGCTTGACGACCTCTCCCGCGGCCGCCTGCAGACCGGCAGCCTGCGCAAGCTCATCGAAGAGAAGAACGTCGTCGGCGTCACCACCAACCCGTCGATCTTCCACGCCGCGATCACCACCGGCCACGACTACGACGCCGTCATCGCAGCCCAGGCCGCCGCCGGCGCCACCGTTGAAGAGACCGTCTTCGAAATCACCACCACCGACGTCGCCGACGCTTGCGACCTGTTCGCCCCCGTCGCCGCGGCAACCAAGGGTGTTGACGGCCGCGTCTCCATCGAGGTGGACCCCCGCCTCGCCTGGGACACCGCCGGCACCATCGCCGAAGCCAAGCACCTGTACAAGAAGGTCAACAAGGACAACGTCCTGATCAAGATCCCGGCAACCCTCGAAGGCCTCGAGGCCATCACGGCCACCCTGGCCGAGGGCATCAGCGTCAACGTCACCCTGATCTTCTCGCTGGAACGCTACCGCGCCGTCATCAACGCCTTCCAGTCCGGCCTCGAGCAGGCCAAGGACAACGGCCACGACCTGTCCAAGATCCACTCGGTCGCGTCCTTCTTCGTCTCCCGCGTCGACGCCGAAATCGACAAGCGCCTCAACGCCATCGACACCGAGGAAGCCGCGGCACTCAAGGGCAAGGCCGGCCTGGCCAACGCCCGCCTGGCCTACCAGGTCTACGAAGAACTCTTCTCCACCGAACGCTGGGCCCTCCTGGCCGAGGCCGGCGCCCTGCCGCAGCGCCCGCTGTGGGCCTCCACCGGCGTGAAGGACCCGGCGTACCCGGACACCCTCTACGTCACCGAGCTCGTCGCCCCCGGCGTGGTCAACACGATGCCGGAGAAGACCCTCGACGCGACGTTCGACCACGGCACCGTCACGGGCGACACTGTCACCCGCGGCTACGACGACGCCAACGCCACCCTGAACTCCCTCGACGCCCTCGGGATTTCCTACAACGACGTCGTGGCACTGCTCGAATCCGAAGGCCTGGACAAGTTCGTGGCCAGCTGGAAGGAACTGCTGGGTGACGTCGAAGGCGCCCTGGCCTCTGCACGGAAGGCTTCCTAACCCACTATGAGCACACTCAGCTACGACGCCACCGGCGCAGCCCGCCAGGCACATGAGCAGCACCTCCCGGCACTGCTGGAAGACCGCATTGCCACCCGGATCTTCGCGAAGGACCACACCCTGTGGGGTCCGGACGCAGAGCAGGAATCCGCTGTCCGGCTGGGCTGGGTCGAGGCGGCCACCGTCTCCCAGCAGCTGGTCGGCGACATCCTGGCACTGCGTGACGCGCTGAAGGCCGACGGCGTGACGCGCATTGTCCTTTGCGGCATGGGCGGGTCCTCGCTGGCGCCTGAAGTCATCGCGGGCACCGCTGGCGTCGAGCTGACTGTGTTGGACAGCACCGACCCCGAACAGGTCAGTGCCGCCCTGGCGGACCGGCTTGCCGAAACGGCCATTGTCGTTTCGTCCAAGTCCGGCTCCACCGTGGAGACCGATTCCCAGCGCCGGATCTTCGAGCAGGCATTCACCGATGCCGGGATCGACGCGAAGAGCCGCATCATCATCGTCACCGACCCGGGCTCACCGCTGGACAAGGCCTCCCGTGAAGCCGGCTACCGCGCCGTCTTCAACGCCGACCCGAACGTTGGCGGCCGCTTCTCGGCCCTGACCGCCTTCGGGCTGGTCCCCTGTGGGCTGGCCGGGGTGGACATCCAGGCCTTCCTGGACGAGGCCGAGGAAGCCGCCGAGATCCTCAACGAGGACTCCGAGGACAACATCGGGCTGGCCCTCGGCACCGCCCTGGGCGGCACCAGCCCGCTGCGCAACAAGATCGTCATCGCCGAGGACGGATCCGGGATCGTGGGCTTCGCCGACTGGGCCGAACAGCTCATCGCCGAATCCACCGGCAAGCTGGGCACCGGTGTGCTGCCCGTCGTCGCCGGTCCCGCCTCCCCGGAGGCGACGCTGGGCGCTCCGGACGTCCTCGTCATCCGGCTCGTCGCTGCCGACGCCGACGTGCAGCTCGGCGAGAACGAGGTCGCCATTGCCGGCGGCCTCGCCACCCAGATGATGGTGTGGGAGTTCGCCACCGCCGTCGCCGGCCGCCTGCTGGGCATCAACCCGTACGACCAGCCCGACGTCGAGGCAGCCAAAATTGCCGCACGCGGCCTGCTGGACGCGCAGCCCGAGCCGACGCCGGCCAACTTCACCGACGGCGCCATCGAGGTCCGTGGCGGTGAATGGCTCCGCGACGCAGCAACCGCGGCAGAGGCCGTCAGCGCCCTGCTCGCCGAACTCGGCCCGGACAACTACTTGAGCGTCCAGGCCTACTTCGACCGGCTCGCTTATGCCAGCTTCGAAGGCGTCCGGGACGAGCTGGCCGCGGTCACCGGCCGCCCCGTCACGTTCGGCTGGGGCCCGCGGTTCCTGCACTCCACCGGCCAGTTCCACAAGGGCGGACCCGCGATCGGCGTCTTCCTGCAGGTTACGGCCGCTTCCGCGACGGACCTCGCCATTCCGGACCGGCCGTTTACGTTCGGCGAGCTGATCTCGGCGCAGGCCGCAGGCGATGCCCAGGTCCTGTCCGAACACGGCCGTCCGGTCCTCCGGCTGCACCTGACCGACCGCGCCGCGGGTGTGAAGCAGCTCCAGGAGCTCGTCACGTCCCTTGCCGGCCAGGCAGCATCTTCCACCAAAAGCTAAGGCACCCACGCAACCATGCCAGAAACCTACAACGGCGGCAGGAACACGGCCGGCCGGGGGCGCAATCCGCTCCGGGACCCCCGTGACCGCCGTCTGAACCGTATTGCCGGGCCGTCATCGCTGGTCCTGTTCGGCGTGACCGGGGACCTCGCCCGCAAGAAGCTCATGCCGGCCGTGTACGACCTCGCCAACCGCGGGCTGCTGCCGCCGAGCTTTGCCCTGGTGGGCTTTGCCCGCCGGCAGTGGGAGAACGAGGACTTCGCCGCGGAAGTCAAGGAGTCCGTCAAGGCCTACGCCCGGACGCCGTTCGATGAGACGGTCTGGAAGCAGCTCTCCGAGGGCATCCGCTTCGTGCAGGGCGAGTTCGACGACGACGACGCGTTCAAGCGGCTCGGCGAGACGATCGATGAGCTCGACGAGCAGCGCGGGACGCGGGGCAACCACGCGTTCTACCTCTCGATCCCGCCGAAGGCGTTCGAACAGGTCTGCCGTCAGCTCTCCAAGCACGGCCTGGCCCAGGCCGGAGGCGACAACTGGCGCCGCGTCGTGATCGAAAAGCCGTTCGGCCACGACCTCGAGTCGGCCCGCCAGCTCAACGACATCGTTGAATCGGTGTTCCCGCCGGACGCGGTCTTCCGGATCGATCACTACCTGGGCAAGGAGACGGTGCAGAACATCCTGGCACTGCGCTTCGCCAATCAGCTGTTCGAGCCGCTCTGGAACGCCAACTATGTTGACCACGTCCAGATCACCATGGCCGAGGACATCGGCACCGGCGGCCGGGCAGGCTACTACGACGGCGTGGGCGCGGCCCGCGACGTCATCCAGAACCACCTGCTGCAGCTCCTTGCCCTGACGGCGATGGAAGAGCCCATCTCGTTCAACGCCGATGACCTGCGGGCCGAGAAGGAAAAGGTCCTGGCCGCAGTCAGGCTCCCCGATGACCTCTCCACCCACTCCGCCCGCGGTCAGTTCACCGGCGGCTGGCAGGGCGGCGAGGAAGTCCTGGGCTACCTGGAGGAAGAGGGCATCCCGGCTGATTCCAAGACCGAGACGTTTGCCGCGATCCGGGTGGACATCAACACCCGGCGCTGGTCCGGCGTGCCGTTCTACCTGCGCGCCGGCAAGCGCCTGGGGCGCCGGGTGACGGAGATCGCCGTCGTGTTCAAGCGCGCACCGAACCTGCTCTTCCGCGATCACAGCGAGGACGACTTCGGCCAGAACGCCGTCGTGATCCGGGTCCAGCCCGACGAGGGCGCCACGATCCGGTTCGGGTCCAAGGTCCCGGGCACCCAGATGGAGGTCCGCGACGTCACCATGGACTTCGGCTACGGCCACTCCTTCACCGAGTCCAGCCCCGAAGCCTACGAACGCCTCATCCTCGACGTGCTCCTGGGCGAGCCGCCGCTGTTCCCCCGGCACCAGGAAGTCGAGCTGTCCTGGAAGATCCTTGACCCGTTCGAGGACTACTGGGCCGGCCTTGACGAACAGCCCCAGCCCTATCCGCCCGGCAGCTGGGGCCCCGCCTCGGCCGACGAGCTCCTTGCCCGCGACGGACGAACCTGGAGAAGGCCATGATCGTAGATCTTCCCGACACCACCACCTCCAAGATTTCCAAGAAGATCATGGCCCTGCGCGAGCAGGGCGGCGTGATCGCCCTGGGCCGGGTGCTGACCCTTGTGGTGGTCACCCGCTCCGGGCTCGAGGAGGAGGCCATCGAGGCCGCCAACGAGGCCAGCCGGGAACACCCGTGCCGGATCATCGTCCTCGCCGACGCCGGGGCCTCGGCTCCGACCCGGCTGGACGCCCAAATCCGGGTCGGCGGCGACGCCGGGGCCTCCGAGGTCATCCTGCTGCGCGGCTACGGCGAACTCGCCGAGGAAAGCGAATCCCTGGTCGCGGCCCTGCTGCTTCCGGATGCGCCCATTGTGGCCTGGTGGCCGCACGGTGCCCCCCGGAACGCGTGCCAGACCTCGATCGGGGGCATCGCGCACCGCCGGATCACCGACTCGGCCAATGAAGCGGACCCGGTCGCGGCGCTGGAGAACATCCGCCGCACGTACAAGGCCGGCGACACGGACCTAGCCTGGACCCGCCTGACCAACTGGCGCATCCAGCTGGCCGCAGTGCTGGACCAGGTGGACGACTCCCCGGTGACGGCCGTCGCCGTCGAGGGCGCCTCGGACTCCCCCAGCACCGTGCTGCTCGCGGCCTGGCTGACCTTGGCCCTGGACGTTCCGGTCACAATCGTGGCCGACCCGGCGGGCACCGGGATCCGGCGTGTCCGGCTGACCCGGCCCGGCGGCGACATCCAGCTCTTCCGTCCCGGACTGACCATCGCGGAGCTGACCCAGCCCGGCCAGCCCGCGCAGCGGATCTCCCTGCCCCGGCGCAGCCTCAAGGACTGCCTGGCAGAAGAACTCCGCCGCCTGGATCCGGACGAAGTGTTCGGCGAAGTGATTACTATGGGACTGCCACGTACCAATCTAAGGAGTGTCCGTCCCAGTGAGCGCTGATCCGAGAGTAAGCATCCATCCAGACTCGACCGTCCTGATGGCTGCGATCGCAGCCCGCCTGATCACCAAGCTCGTGGATATCCAGGACCGGCACGGCGAGGCCACGGTGGTGCTTACCGGGGGCAGCATGGGCATCGGTTCGCTCAAGGCGGTGGCCGAATCACCGGCGGCGTCGGCCGTGGACTGGTCCAAGGTGAACTTCTGGTGGGGTGACGAGCGCTTTGTGGCGGCGGACGACGCCGAGCGCAACGCCCGTCAGGCGCAGGAGGCCCTGCTCTCCCATATCAGCGTTGATCCGGCGCGTGTTCACGTCCCCGGTTCCACCGACGACTTCGAAAGCCCTGATGAGGCGGCCGCGGACTATGCGCGCCGCCTCGCCGAGGCGGCCGCCGCCGAGCACGCCGCGGACATGTCCGACGACAGGCCGGAAAACCCGGCGCGGCTCCCGCGCCTGGACATCGTCCTCCTCGGCGTCGGGCCGGACGCGCACGTCGCGTCGCTCTTCCCGGAGCAAGCCGGTATCCGGGAGAAGGAACTGACTGTCGTAGGGGTCCAGAACTCCCCCAAGCCCCCGCCGGCCCGGGTATCGCTGACGCTGCCGGCGATCAATACGGCATCCGAGGTCTGGATGGTGGTGGCCGGTGACGACAAGGCCGGCGCGGTGGGACTGGCCCTGGCCGGCGCCAATCCCGTGCAGGTTCCCGCGGCAGGGCCGCGCGGCCGCCAGGAAACCCTGTGGCTGATTGACGAGAACGCGGCCTCACGGGTCCCGGAGCAACTCGTCCGGAAGGGACCGTCGGGAGCGTAACCGTTCCAGCGCTCCAGCCAGCACGTCTTCGGCGTCCTGGCTGGAGCGCCGCTCTTTAACGTATTCCAGGTGCGTCTTGAAGCCCTCCATCGGCGCTTCCTCAAGGCCAAACTTCGCTTCGTCACGGGTTGCGGTCCCGCCGCAGCGCCGGCAGTCCCAGACTCCCGGGATCTGTTCCTCCGGCAGCTGCGCGAACACGAGTGTGGTTTCATGGCCCTTGGCGCACCGGAAGGAGACACGAATACGGGGCTGGCGTACGCCGGCCCCGTTCATTGGCTCATGGCGGGGAGTTGCCCCCTCGGTAGCGCCCACACGGATTCCCTTGAATCCGGAAGCAGAATGCAGCATCGGGAACTCCTTGCTACTTGGCTGGCGGACGAGTGCAAGACGCCAGTCTAGATTGGGAGTTCCCGATGCCGGGAGGGCCTTAAGGACCCTTTATGAAGTTATCGAAACGGACGTCCTAGGAATCGGCGCCCGTGCTGAACCGCATGAGCAGGCCCAGGGCGACGATCACAACGCCCCAGGTGATCCCGAGGATGATCGTGAAACGGTTGAGGTTCCGTTCCGCGACGCCGGAGGAGCTCAGGCCCGAGCTCATGCCGCCGCCGAACATGTCGGACAGGCCGCCTCCGCGTCCCTTGTGGAGCAGGATGAGCAACGTCAGCAGGAGGCTGGTGATGCCAAGGAGGACCTGCAGAATGACATGAAGAACGTCCACGACGGCCTTTCAGAAGAATTGGATTACGGGGGCCAAACTGTGTCCGGACTAATCCGTCAGCAGGTGACTCTCGAACCTGACAATATTAGCAAACTCGGCGGCGTCCAGGCTGGCACCACCGACCAGCAATCCGTCCACGTCGCGTTCCTTGAGGATTGAGGCCGCATTGTTGGCCTTCACCGAGCCGCCGTAGAGGAGGCGGGTCTTGGCAGCGACGTCGGCTCCGAAGAGGGTGGACAGCTCGGCGCGGATGGCTGCGCACATTTCCTGTGCGTCCTCCGGACCGGCAACTTCGCCGGTGCCGATGGCCCAGACGGGCTCGTAGGCGACGACGAGCTCGGCGGCCTGCTCCGGGGTGAGGCCCTCGACGCCGGCGCGGAGCTGGACGAGTGTGTGGTCCACGTGGGTGCCGGCCTGGCGAATCTCGAGGCCCTCGCCGACGCAGAGGACGGGGGTGATGCCGTGCCGGAAGGCTGCCTTGGTCTTGGCGTTCAGCACCTCATCGGACTCGTTGTGGATGGTGCGGCGTTCGCTGTGGCCCACCAGCACGTAGCTGCAGCCGAGCTTGGCGAGGAACTGCCCGGAGATGTCGCCGGTGTAGGCGCCCGAGTCGGCCGGGGACAGATCCTGGCCACCGTAGACAACCTTGAGTTCGTCGCCCTGGACCAGTGTCTGGACGCCGCGGAGATCGGTGAACGGCGGGAAAACGGCAACCTCCGCCCGGCTGTAGTCGTGCTTGGCGTCGGACAGGGTCCACGCCAGCTTCTGCAGGAGGGTAATGCCCTGGACATGGTCCATGTTCATCTTCCAGTTGCCGGCGATGAAGGGCGTGCGGTCGAATTTGCCGTTGGTTGACGTAGTCACGTGGTCTCCAAAAGGTTCTTAGCAGTGGAACAGCCGGCAGGGCCCCGTCCGGGGACAGGGGCCCTGCCGGCTGGAGGGTCTAGCGGTCGAGGACGCTCAGGCCGGGGAGTTCCTTGCCTTCAAGGTACTCCAGGCTGGCGCCGCCGCCGGTGGAAATGTGGCCGAACTGGTCATCGGCGAAGCCGAGTGTCCGGACCGCCGCGGCGGAGTCGCCGCCGCCAACCACCGTGAACGCGTCTGTCTCGGTCAGCGCCTGGGCGATGGCCCGGGTGCCGCCGGCGAAGGCCGCGAATTCGAACACGCCCATGGGCCCGTTCCAGAACACGGTCTTGGCGCCCTTGATGTGTTCGGCGAAGGCCGCGGCCGAATCCGGACCGATGTCCAGCCCGATGCCCTTGGCCCCGAAGCTGCTGGACTCAATGGCGTCGGCAGCGACGGTCTCGTGCTCGGCGTCGGCGGCGAACTTGCTCGCCACCACAACATCGGTGGGCACCACGAACGCGGTGCCGGCGTCGGCCGCCCGCTTCAGGTAGTCCTGGACCACCGGGATCTGGTCCTCTTCGAGCAGGCTGCCCGCAACCTTGTGGCCGGCCGCGGCGAGGAAGGTGAACAGCATGCCGCCGCCCACCAGGATCGTGTCCGCCTTGCCGATGAGGTTGTCGATGACGGCGAGCTTGTCGGAAACCTTGGAGCCGCCGAGGACCACCACGTAGGGCCGCTGGGTGTCGGCGGTGAGCTTGCGCAGCACCTCGACCTCCGTGCGGACCAGGTCGCCCTGGTAGGACGGCAGCCGGGTGGCGACGTCGTACACGCTGGCGTGCTTGCGGTGCACGGCGCCGAAGGCGTCATCGACGAACGCGCCGTTGCCGCCGGTGAGGGCGACGAGCTCGTCAGCGAAGGCGCCGCGTTCGGCGTCGTCCTTGGAGGTCTCCCGCGCGTCGAAGCGGACGTTTTCCAGGATCAGCGCTTCGCCGTCCTGAAGCGCGGAGGCCAGCTCCGTGGCGGACGCGCCGACGGTGTCGCCGGCAAGGGAGACCTTGAACCCGGCAAGCTCGGCCAGCCTCGAGGCTGCGGGCTTGAGCGAGTACTTCTCCTCCGGGGCGCCCTTGGGGCGGCCCAGGTGTGCTGTGACCAGCACGCGGGCACCGGCGTCCGTGAGCTTCGCCAGCACTGGAAGGGAGGCCTTGATGCGGCCATCATCAGTCACTGTAGAGCCGTCGAGCGGCACGTTCAGGTCACTTCTGACCAGAACGTACCGCCCGCGGACACCATCAGCGATCAGTTCGTTGAGGGTGTGGAATGTCATGAGTCTTACCCTAGCCCAGCTTGGACGCGACAAGCTCCGTGAGGTCCACGAGGCGGTTCGAGTAGCCCCATTCGTTGTCATACCAGGACACGACCTTGACCTGGTCGCCGATTACCTTGGTGAGGCCGGAGTCGAAGATGGACGACGCCGGGTCGCCGACGATGTCCGAGGAGACGATCGGCTCGTCGGTGTAGGTCAGCAGGCCCTTGAGCTCCTCGGTCTCGGATGCTGCCTTGAGGGCGGCGTTGACTTCGGCGACGGTGGTCTCGCGGGAGACCGTGACCGTCAGGTCGGTGGCGGAGCCGGTGGGGACGGGAACGCGGATGGCGTAGCCGTCGAGCTTGCCCTTGAGCTCCGGCAGGACCAGGCCGATTGCCTTGGCCGCTCCGGTGGAGGTGGGCACCATGTTGATGGCGGCGGCGCGGGCGCGGCGGAGGTCCTTGTGCGGGCCGTCCTGCAGGTTCTGGTCGGCCGTGTAGGCGTGGATGGTGGTCATCAGGCCACGCTCGATGCCGAAGGCGTCGTTGATGACCTTGGCCAGCGGGCCGAGGCAGTTGGTGGTGCAGGAGGCGTTGGAGATGATGTGGTGCGCGGCGTTGTCGTACAGGCCGTCGTTGACGCCCATGACGATGGTGATGTCTTCATCCGACGCGGGCGCGGAGATCAGGACCTTCTTGGCACCGGCGTCGATGTGCTTCTGCGCATCTGCGGCCTTCGTGAAGAAGCCGGTGGACTCGATGACGATGTCGACGCCGAGTTCGCCCCAGGGCAGCTTCGCGGGGTCGCGCTCGGCGAGGACCTTGATGATGTTGCCGTCGATGACGATGTTGCCGTCTTTGACCTCGATGGTTTCGGCCAGGCGGCCGCCCACGGAGTCGTACTTGAAGAGGTGAGCGAGGGCTTCCGGGCTGGTGAGGTCGTTGACCGCAACGATCTCAAGGTCTGCACCCTGTGCGAGGGCTGCGCGGAAGTAGTTGCGGCCGATGCGGCCAAAGCCGTTGATGCCAATACGGGTCGTCACGTTTTCAGTCTCCTTGGTGCTCCTGCGAGCACGACTAGTTGAGAAGGCGTTCAAGCCAACTAACAGATCCCGCACGCCATTGGGCAGAGATAATTACCGGAGGACGACCAGCCACATTGCTGAAGGCTAACCGCCTTCCGTGATCCATCTTACGTTTAACCGGGACTGCCCCCGCAAGTGCGGGGGCAGTCCGTCCACAATTCGGGCGGAACGGCCCGTAATGTGAGGTTTGTTACAAACGGAAGTCGTTTCCGTCACGTCCAGCGGTTCACTACAGGGTGATCAGGCCCGTCGCGTTCTTGCGGGCGGCGTCGAAGCGCTTGGCGACGTCGGCCCAGTTCACGATGTTCCAGAAGGCCTTGACGTAGTCGGCCTTGACGTTGACGTAGTCCAGGTAGAAGGCGTGCTCCCACATGTCCAGCATCAGCAGCGGGGTGGTGCCGAGTGCGACGTTGCCCTGCTGGTCGTAGAGCTGTTCGATAACCAGGTTGCCGCCGATCGGCTCGTAGGCCAGGAAGCCCCAGCCGGAGCCCTGGAGGCCCAGCGCCGCGGCGCTGAACTGGGCACGGAACGCGTCGAACGAGCCGAAGGCGTCATCGATGGCCGCGGCGAGCTCGCCCTCGGGCTTGTCGCCACCGTCCGGGGAGAGGTTCTTCCAGAAGACGGAGTGGTTGATGTGGCCGCCGGTGTGGAACGCGAGGTCCTTGGAGAGGCGGTTGATGTTGGCGAAGTCGCCCTTCTCGCGCGCGTCGGCCAGCTGGGCGAGGGCGTTGTTGGCGCCGGCCACATAGGCTGCGTGGTGCTTGCTGTGGTGCAGCTCCATGATCTTCGCAGAGATGTGCGGTTCCAGCGCTGCGTAGTCATAGTCGAGCTCGGGCAGTACGTACTCGGTCACAAAATCCTCCAATGTCGTGGACGGGACGTCCGGTTCGGTAACTCTCGGATTGTGCATCCGGATGCGGGACATCCGGAAGATTGTGGCGGACCCAACGCCGGGCCCTGCTGTCGATTCTAGGGGCGGCCTAGTCGTCGAGCATTTCCGGCGTCACATTGGCCTCGGTGCCAGGGATGCCCAGGTCCTGGGCCCGCTTGTCCGCCATGGCCAGCAGGCGGCGGATCCGGCCGGCAATCGCGTCTTTCGTCATAACGGGATCGGCGAGGCGGCCCAGCTCGTCCAGGCTGGCCTGCTTGTGCGCCACCCGCAACTCGCCGGCGTACTTGAGGTGGTCCGGGACGTCGTCGCCCAGGATTTCCAGGGCGCGGTCCACCCGTGCCCCTGCGGCAACTGCGGCCTGGGCGGAGCGGCGCAGGTTGGCGTCGTCGAAATTGGCGAGCCGGTTGGCCGTGGCGCGGACTTCCTTGCGCATGCGGCGTTCCTCCCAGACCATGAGCGCGTCATGGGCGCCCATCCGGGTCAGCAGGGCGGCGATGGTGTCGCCGTCGCGGATCACCACGCGGTCCACTCCCCTGACCTCGCGGGCCTTGGCCTGGATGCCGAGGCGGCGGGCGGCGCCGACGAGGGCCAGGGCCGACTCGGGCCCGGGGCAGGTGACTTCCATGGCGGAGGAGCGGCCGGGCTCGGTGAGCGAGCCGTGCACCAGGAAGGCGCCGCGCCAGACGGCCTCGGCATCGGCGGCGGAGCCGTTCACGACTACTGACGGAAGGCCGCGCACGGGGCGGCCGCGGGCGTCCAGGAGCCCGGTCTGGCGGGCCAGGGCCTCGCCGTCGCGCACCACGCGGACCACGTAGCGGCTGCCGCGGCGCAGCCCACCGCCGGAGACGACGATGATCTCACTCTGGTGGCCGTAGACCTCGGCGATTGCGGCGCGCAGCCGGCGTGCGGTCGAGGCGAGGTCGACTTCGGCCTCGATCACGATCCGGCCGGAGATGATGTGCAGCCCGCCGGCGAAGCGCAGCATGGCCGATACCTCGGCCTTGCGGACTGATGACTTCTTGATATCCAGACGGGAAAGTTCTTCCTTGACTGATGCTGTCAGTGCCATGGCACCTTTCCTAACTGTTCCCGAAAATATCGTGGTACGCCGTCGCCAGCCGCAACGGATCATGGACCGGACGGCGACCAGACGCCCCCACTTTACCCAAGACCACCTCGGCTCCGAGCATTCCGGCCGCCTGTTCGAAATCGGGCAGGTCCTGGACCGACGCCGGATCGGCCAGGATGACGTCGATCGTGAAGTCGGGAGCGTATTCGCGCAGGACCCGGAGGTGGTCGGCGGCGCTCATGCCGGCGGTCTCCTTGGTGTCTGTGGCGAGGTTCATCGTCAGGCAGCGGCGGGCGGCGGTGTTGCAGAGCGCCTCGCGCATTTCCGGCAGCAGCAGGTGCGGCAGCACGGACGTGTACCAGGAGCCCGGCCCCAGGATCACCCAGTCGGCCAGTTCGATCGCCGTCAGTGCCTCCATGCACGCGGGGGCGTTTTCGGGCAGGAGCCGGACGTGTTCCAGGGACCCCGCCACCGCGCACTTGGCCTGTCCGGAAAGCGTCTGCAGCGCCGTGGTGCCGTCGGGGGCGGTGACCCGGACCTGGCCTTCGATCGTCAAGGGGATGCTGGACATCGGCAGGACCTCGCCGCGCGCGCCGAGCAGGGCGCCGGCCCACTTCAGGCCCGCAACGGTGTCGCCCAGGAGCTCCCAGAGGGTGACAATCAGGAGGTTGCCCATGGCGTGCTCATCGAGGGACCCGCCGCGGCCCTTGCCGGGGGCGAAACGGTGCTGCATGACGTCGCGCCAGGTGCGTCCCCAGTCGGTGTCGTCGCACAGCGCGGACAGCGCCATGCGGAGGTCCCCGGGCGGCAGGACGCCGTACTCCTCACGGAGCCGGCCGGAGGATCCGCCGTCGTCCGCGACCGTGACGATCGCGGTGAGTTCGGAGGTCAGCAGGCGCAGGGCCGACAGCGAGGCCGACAGGCCGTGGCCGCCGCCAAGCGCGACGACGGAAGGTCCCTTGTCCTGCTGGCTCGCGAAAGCCGCGCTGGCAGGGGGGACGAGGGGCAGCGGGCCGGTCAGCAGCGCCATTACTCGCGGCCCAGGTCCCGGTGCGTCGTCGTCACGGTGACGCGCGGGTATTGCGCCAGCCTCCGTGAGAGCTCGACGGCGACGGCCACGGAACGGTGCTTGCCGCCGGTGCAGCCCACGGCAATCGTGGCGTAGTGCTTGTTCTCGCGCCGGTACCCGTCCAGGACAGGTTCGAGGGCCAGGACGTAGCGTTCCACGAAGTCGCTGACGCCCTGGGCTTCCAGCACGTAGTCGCTGACGTCCCTGTCCAGCCCGGTGTGCGGGCGCAACGCCGGGACCCAGTGCGGGTTGGGGATGAAGCGGGCGTCGGCGACGAAGTTCGCGTCCACCGGCAGCCCGTACTTGAAGCCGAAGCTCATGACGTTCAGCCGCAGCGCGACCGGCCCGGTTTCGCTGAAGAGCTCGGTGATGGCCGTGGCCAGACCGTGGACGTTCAGCGAGGACGTGTCCAGGACGATGTCGGCGGTGTCCTTCAGCTCACGGACAAGTTCGCGTTCGGCGGCGATCCCGTCGAGGATCCGGCCGCCGCCCTGGAGCGGGTGGGGCCGGCGGCCCTGCTCGAAGCGGCGTACCAGGACGTCGTCGTTGGCGTCCAGGAACAGCACGCGGAAGGTCACGCCGGTGGCTTCCAGGGCCCGGAGGGCCGCGCGCATGTCGGCAAACAGTTCATTGCTCCGGACGTCCATCACGACGGCGAGCTTGGACAGCGAGTGCGGGGTCCGCGAGACCAGTTCGGCGAGTGTGCCGAGCATCTGCGGCGGGAGGTTTTCCACGACGTACCAGCCGTGGTCCTCCAGGGCGTCCGAGGCGGTGCTGCGGCCGGCTCCGGACATTCCGGTCACTACGAGCAGTTCCGCCTCGACGGGTTTGACCGGTGTCATGCCGTCCGCATCCGTGTCGGATCCTGCCGTCGACTCTGCCATCAGTGAAGCCCCATCTCTGCCTGTGCGTTCTGCTCTTGCGGTCGGGATCGGGCGCGGGCCGCGGTGATGCCGCGACCGTGCCGTTTCCCAAGTCCTTACCCTAGCTAAGTTTGGCGGCGCTAGCTAAGTCTGGCGGCACCGGCTAGGCGTCGAGGATTTCACCGGTGGTCATATTGATCGCCGGGACCGTGACGGCGTCGTCGCCGCCGTCGTCGGTGAAGTGCCGGACGATTGCGGCGGCCAGGGAGGGACCGATCCCCTTGGCGCCGGTGAGCTGCTCCTGCGTCGCTGCCTTGATGCCCTTGACGGACCCGAACTCGGCCAGGAGTGCCTTGCGTTTGGACTCCCCCAGCCCGGGCACGCCGTCCAGCGCGGAGACCGTCATGGCCTTCCCCCGCTTTTGCCGGTGGAAGGTGATGGCGAAGCGGTGGGCCTCGTCGCGGATCCGTTGCAGCAGGTACAGGCCGGCCGAGGCGCGGGGCAGGATCACCGGGAAATCGCTGTCCGGCAGCCAGACTTCCTCGAGCCGTTTGGCGAGGCCGACCACGTACACGTCCTCGATGCCGAGTTCTGCCAGTGCCCGGGCGGCGGCGTTGACCTGCGGCTTGCCGCCGTCGACGACGACGAGGTTGGGCGGGTAGGCGAACTTGCTCCGCGGAGCCGGCGTCGTGGAGTCAGCGACTGCCGCGGCAGTTGCCGCTTCCAGCGCGGCCTGGTGTGCAGGTTTGGCCGCGGCTGCCGCCAGTTCGGCCTGCTCCTGAAGGTAGTGCCGGAAACGGCGGGTCAGGACGTCGTGCATGGCCGCGGTGTCGTCGTTCGCGGCAGCGCCAGTCACGGCGAACTTCCGGTAGTCGGACTTTTTCGGCAGCCCGTCCTCGACCACCACCATGGAGCCGACCACGTTGGTGCCCTGGACGTGCGAGATGTCGAAGCACTCGATCCGGAGCAGGGCTACCGGCAGTTCGAGGGCCTCCTGGAGTTCCTGGAGGGCCTGGGAGCGCATGGTGAGGTCGCCGGCGCGCCGGGACTTGTGGAGCTTGAGGGCGTGCTCGGCGTTTTCCCGCACCGTGGACATCAGGGCGGCCTTGTCTCCGCGCTGCGGCACCCGGACGTCCACCCGGGCCCCGCGCAGCCCGCTGAGCCACTGCGCGAGCTCCGTGGCGTTGGACGGTTCGGCGGGGACCAGGACTTCCCGGGGCAGCCTGCCCTGGAGCCCGGCTTCCTCGCCGTAGACCTGCTGGAGCAGGTGTTCGACCAGCTCCGGGGTGGTGGAGTCCTCGACTTTTTCGACCACCCAGCCGCGCTGGCCGCGGATCCGGCCGCCGCGGACGTGGAATACCTGGACGGCCGCCTCGAGCTCGTCTTCATGGAGAGCGAAGACGTCGGCGTCGGTGCCCTCGGCGAGGACCACGGCGTTGCGTTCGAAGACCTTCTTCAGCGCCACGATGTCGTCCCGGAGGCGGGCGGCGCGTTCGTAGTCGAGCTCGGCGACGGCCGCGGCCATCTCCCGTTCCAGCCGGTTGACGAACGGTTTGGCTTCGCCGCCCATGAACGTGCAGAAGTCCTCGGCGAGGGCGCGGTGGTCCTCGGCGGAAATCCTCCCGACGCAGGGCGCGGCACATTTGTCGATGTAGCCGAGGAGGCACGGCCGGCCGCTGGCCTCGGCACGCTTGAGCACCCCGGCGCTGCAGCTCCGCACCGGGAACACGCGCAACAGGGTGTCCATGGTGTCCCGGATCGCGCCCGCGGTGTACGGGCCGAAGTACCGGGTTCCTTTGCGCCGGTCGCCGCGCATCACCTGGACGCGCGGGTACTTCTCCCCCATCGTGACGGCCAAATAGGGGTAGGTCTTGTCATCCCGGAACATCACGTTGAAGCGCGGCGTGAATTCCTTGATCCAGGTGTACTCGAGCTGCAGTGACTCGAGCTCGCTGCCCACCACAGTCCATTCGACGCTGCTGGCCGTGTGCACCATCGCGTAGGTTTTGGGCAGGAGCCCGGCAGGGTTGGCGAAGTAGGAATTCAGCCGGGACCGGAGGTTCTTGGCCTTGCCGACGTAGATGACCCGGCCGTGCGGATCGCGGAAGCGGTATACGCCCGGATTGGTCGGAATTTCACCCGTCTGGGGTCGGTAACTCGCTGGATCTGCCACACATCAAGTCTACTGAGCCG
Organism: Arthrobacter sp. 05T47; assembly: GCF_056395825.1. NCBI lineage: Bacteria > Bacillati > Actinomycetota > Actinomycetes > Micrococcales > Micrococcaceae > Arthrobacter > Arthrobacter sp. 05T47. Next base: position 51,141 of record NZ_JBFTKG010000001.1, read on the forward strand.
GCGGAGGTGCCGTGGCACCGGCCGGCGCTACTCGACCGTCTTGCTCTGGTTGTAGCTCGTGGAGCGTTCCTGGCCGCTCAGTTCCGCGATGGCGTCCATGATGCGGTCCGTGACCTGGCGGCGCGCCGGCAGGGAGTGGTCCGGGCCGGTCTTCTCGAAGTACAGCGGCTCGCCCACTTTCATGGTGAAGTGCTGCGGCTTAACGGACTTGCTGTCGGCGGGCTGCAGGTGCTCTGTGCCGATCAGGCCCACCGGGATCACGGGTGCCCCGGTGGTGAGTGCCAGCCAGCCGACTCCGGTGCGGCCGCGGTAGAGGATGCCGTCCCGGGAGCGCGTGCCTTCGGGGTAGATGCCCACGCCTTTGCCGGAGTCGAGGATGTCCAGGAGGGTCTTGAGTGCCTGGACGCTCGCGGCCTGCTCGCCGCGCTCTACGGGGATGGAGCCCACGGCTTCGAAGAAGGACTTCATGGCTTTGCCCTTGAAGCCGCCGGTGGTGAAGTACTCGGCCTTCGCGAAGAACGCGACGGGCCGCGGCATGAGGGCCTGGACGATCACACTGTCCAGGAAGGAGAGGTGGTTCGGCGCCACGATGAACGGCCCGTCCGTGGGCACGTTCTCCAGGCCAATGACCGTGGGACGGCACGTGGTGGATATCAGCCCGCGCGTGGTCCAGCGGATTGCGTCAAACATTGCCATCGGTGTGCACCTCGTTCAGGGCTGGGGTCCCCGGGCGTTCGGAGAGTCTGGTGATCGTCGCGTGTAGCGCCGTGGTGTTGTGGACGATCTCGACGGCCCCGGCTTCGTGCAGTTCGCCGTCGGGCGCAAAACCCCAGCCTACGCCGATGCAGTCCAGTCCGTTCGCGGCCGCCCCGGCCACATCCTGTGCCCGGTCCCCCACCATCACGGCCCGGCGGGCCGCAGCGGGGTCCGACGCGGCCAGGTCCGAGAGGGCGGCCGCGACGATTTCGGCCTTCCCTTCAGGAATTGAGCCTTCACCTGCGGAGGCCGCTCCGGCGCCCGTTGCGGCCTCGTCGGCCGCGGAGCCGCGGATGCTGTGGAAGAGTCCGGCGATGCCGTGGTGGGCCAGGACAGTGCGGGCAAGCCCTTCCGGCTTCTGGGTGGCGACGGCGATGGGGCGGCCGGCGGCCACGAAGTCCTCGAGGAGGGTGCGGATGCCGGGATAGAGCCGGCTTTGTGCGATGCCGGTGGACTTGTAGTGCGCGCGGTAGATGCGGATGGCGTCTTCCAGCTGGTCGGCCGGGACCCCGGCGACTTCCGTGAGGGAGTGGCTCAGCTTGGGGCCGATCATGGCATCCAGCAGGGGTTTCGCCGGAACGGGAAGGCCGAGCTCCATGAGGGCGGCGGCGATTCCGTCGGTAATCCCGCCGGCGGGATCGACAAGAGTGCCGTCAAGGTCGAAGATTACGGGCACTGTTGTATGCGTCACCGGCTTAGTTTCTCACGAGTGTGCGGCAGCCAGAAATTCACATACCCCTATGGGAATACATCAGCCGCATACATCAGCCGCATAAATCAGCCGGATACGTCCGACGACTGCTGAGGGAAACCTGGGCCGCACGGCATGTCCTCCCCGCCCAGTCCCGGGGCGGCCGGGAGTCAGGCGGGGAGGCTAATCGCAGTGTTCAGGCGCAGTATTCAGGCGCAGGGATCAGGCGAGGAGCTCGGCGAGGAACGCGGCGGTGTGGCTCTCGCTAGACTTGGCCACCTGTTCCGGCGTTCCGGAGGCGATCACCCGGCCGCCGCCCGAACCGCCGTCGGGGCCCAGGTCCACGATCCAGTCCGCGCTCTTGATGACGTCGAGGTTGTGCTCGATCGTGATCACCGTGTTGCCCTTCTCCACGAGGCCCTGCAGCACCATGAGGAGCTTACGGATGTCCTCGAAGTGCAGGCCCGTAGTGGGCTCGTCCAGGACGTACACGCTGCGGCCGTTGGAGCGCTTCTGGAGCTCGGCCGCGAGCTTCACGCGCTGTGCCTCGCCGCCGGAGAGCGTCGTGGCGGGCTGGCCGAGGCGGACGTAGCCCAGACCGACGTCGACGAGCGTGTTGAGGTGCCGGGCGATCGGGGAAAACGCCGCGAAGAACTCCGCGCCTTCCTCGATGGGCATATTCAGCACGTCGGCGATGGTCTTGCCCTTGTAGTGGACTTCCAGGGTCTCGCGGTTGTACCGGGCACCGTGGCAGACCTCGCAGGGGACATAGACGTCCGGCAGGAAGTTCATCTCGATCTTCAGGGTGCCGTCGCCGGAGCAGGCCTCGCAGCGGCCGCCCTTGACGTTGAAGGAGAACCGGCCCGGCAGGTAGCCGCGGACCTTGGCCTCGGTGGTCTCGGCAAAGAGCTTCCGGATGTGGTCGAACACGCCGGTGTAGGTGGCCGGGTTGGAGCGCGGGGTGCGGCCGATGGGGCTCTGGTCGACGTGGACCACCTTGTCCAGGTGCTCGAGGCCCTGGACAGACTTGTGCCGGCCGGCCACCTGCTTGGCGCCGTTGAGCTTGTTGGCGAGGACCTTGTAGAGGATCTCGTTGACCAGGGTGGACTTGCCGGAGCCGCTGACGCCGGTGACGGCGGTGAAGAGGCCCAGCGGGAAGCTGGCGTCGATGTTCAGGAGGTTGTTCTCCTTGGCGCCGATCACCTTGAGCTCGCGCTTCTTGTCGTACTTGCGCCGCTTCTTGGGGATCTCGATCCTCTTCCGGCCCGCGAGGTAGTCGCCGGTGAGCGAATCGGTGTTTTCCAGCAGCGCCTGGTACGAGCCGGAGTGGACCACCATGCCGCCGTGCTCGCCGGCGCCCGGTCCGATGTCCACCACCCAGTCGGCCTCGTGGATGGTGTCCTCGTCATGTTCCACCACGATCAGGGTGTTGCCGAGGTCCCGGAGCCGGGTGAGCGTTTCGATCAGTCGGCGGTTGTCCCGCTGGTGCAGGCCGATGGAGGGCTCGTCCAGGACGTAGAGCACGCCCACCAGGCCGGAACCGATCTGGGTGGCGAGCCGGATGCGCTGCGCCTCGCCGCCGGACAGCGTCCCGGAGGGCCGTTCCAGGTTCAGGTACTCGAGCCCGACGTCGAGCAGGAAGGTCAGCCGGGCCTGGATTTCCTTGAGTACCTGGTGGGCGATCTGGGCTTCGCGGCCGGTGAGGACGAGGTTGTCCAGGAAGTGCGCGCATTCGCGCATGGGCAGCGCGGCGACTTCGGCGATCGACTTGCCGTTGATCAGGACCGAGAGCGACGCCGGGTTCAGCCGGGCGCCGTTGCAGGCCGGGCACGGGACCTGCCGCATGTATTCCTCATACCGGTCGCGGGCCGAGTCCGAATCGGTCTCGCCATGCTTGCGGTGGACGTACTGCATCACGCCCTCGAAGCCGGTGCTGTACTTGCGTTCCCGGCCAAAGCGGTTCCGGTACTGCACAACAACCTTGTGGTCCTTGCCTTGCAGCACGGTCTGCCGGACGTCGGCGTCGAGCTTCTCCCACGGCGTCGTCATGGAGAACCCGAGTTCCTCGGCGAGTCCGCTGAGCAGCCGGCCCCAGTACTCTGAGGTCGCCGTCCCGAGGGACCACGGCGCGATGGCTCCCTCCGCGAGGGAGAGTTCCGGGTTCGGGATGATGAGTTCCTCATCGACTTCGAGCCGGGTGCCGATGCCGCTGCACGCGCTGCAGGCGCCGAACGGGTTGTTGAAGGAGAAGGAGCGCGGCTCGATCTCGTCGATGGCCAGGGGGTGTTCGTTGGGGCAGGCGAGGTGTTCGGAGAACGCCCTGATCCGCCCGGGATCTTCGGCTTCGAGGTCGACGAACTCGGCCAGGACCCGTCCTTCGGCGAGGCCGAGGGCGGTTTCAACGGAGTCGGTCAGGCGCTGGCTGATGCCTTCCTTGACCACCAGGCGGTCCACTACTACTTCGATGGTGTGCTTGAACTGCTTGCCCAGCTTCGGCGGATCGCTGAGCTGGACGAGCTCGCCATCCACCCGCGCCCGCGAGTAGCCCTTGGCGGTCAGTTCCTTGAAGAGGTCGACGAATTCGCCCTTGCGCCCGCGGACCACGGGCGCCAGCACCTGGAAGCGCGTCCCGTCCGTGAGCTCGAGCAGCTGGTCCACGATCTGCTGCGGGGTCTGCTTGGTCACGGGCTCACCGCAGATGGGGCAGTACGGCCGCCCCACGCGGGCCCAGAGCAGGCGCATGTAGTCGTAAATCTCGGTGATGGTGCCCACCGTGGACCGCGGGTTCTTGCTGGTGGACTTCTGGTCAATGGACACAGCGGGCGAGAGGCCCTCGATGAAGTCGACGTCGGGCTTGTCCACCTGGCCCAGGAACTGCCGGGCGTAGGCGGAGAGGGATTCGACGTAGCGGCGCTGGCCCTCGGCGAAGATGGTGTCGAACGCCAGGGAGGACTTTCCGGAGCCGGACAGGCCGGTGAAAACGATCATGGCATCACGGGGAAGGTCCAGGTCCACGTTGCGCAGGTTGTGCTCGCGCGCACCCTTGACCACGAGGCGTGTCATGTCCGGGCGCTTCAGCGCGGGACGGGACGGGGCGGCTTCCCGGGCTGCCAGCGGTTCGATGGCGGACTGGACTTCAACGGCTGGATCTTCAGCTACAGCTTTAGGCACGAATCTAATGCTAATCGAAAACTTCTTCGAAAAACTATTCCGCGCGCCGCGGGCCCTTCCGGATGTGCTAGTGGCGGTCGTAGGCGGCGGCCAGCAGCTGCACGGCCTCGGCGAAGCTCGCGCCCTGGGCCTTGGCGGCCGCAGCGAACTCGGTGGCGGCGGCGGACAGCGAGCTCCAGGCAGCGTCGCGGGCGCAGACGACCGTGCCGTTCCGGCCCCGCGTCACCACCACGCCGGCGGCCTCGAGTTCCTTGTATGCCCGCGCCACGGTGTGCGGTGCCACGCCGAGCTCGCCGGCGAGGCTCCGCACGGCCGGAAGCCGGGTGCCGGGGGCGAGCGTGCCGTTGTCGGCGCGTTCAATGACGTAGAGCCGGAGCTGTTCGAAGAGCGGCACGGAGCTGGCCGGGTTGGTCCGCCAGGAGCCGGGAAAACGCTCCCCCGCCGTATCCACGGGACTCACTGTTCGGCCTTCCGGACGGTGCGCACGTGTTCGCGGCCGGCGAACTGGGCCTCGTACAAATCCTTGTAGAGCCCGCGCCTGGCCATCAGCTGCTGATGGGTCCCGTGTTCAACGATTCGTCCGTGGTCCATGACGAGAATTAGATCAGCGTCACGGACCGTGGACAAACGGTGCGCGATCACGAAGCTCGTGTGACCTTGCCTCAGCTGTTCCATGGCGTGGCGGATCTGCACCTCGGTGCGGCTGTCCACGGAACTCGTGGCCTCGTCCAGCACCAGGATGCTGCGCCCCGCGATCTGCGCCCGGGCGATCGAGACGAGCTGGCGCTGGCCCCGGCTCAGGGAATCGCCGTCGTTGCCGAGCATCGTGGCGTAGCCGGCCGGGAGGGACCTGACGAACTGGTCCACGTGGCTGGCCCGGGCCGCCTCCAGGATGTCGGCGTCGGCGGCGCCGGGGCGGCCGTATTCGATGTTCTCCCGGATGCTGCCGGTGAACAGCCAGGCGTCCTGCAGGACGGTACCGAAGGCGCTGCGCAGAACGTCCCGCGGGATGGTGGCGATGTCGGTCGAATCCACCAGGATCCGTCCGGAGTCCAGTTCGTAGAAGCGCATCAGGAGGTTGACCACGGTGGTCTTGCCGGCCCCGGTGTGTCCCACGATTGCCACGGTCTGTCCCGGTTCCACCGTGAAGGACAGGTCCTTCACCACGGGGGTGCCGGGACTGTAACTGAAAGTGACGTGCTCGAACGTGACCCGGCCCGCCACGGCACCGGGAACCAGCGTCTCCGGAACCAGCGCCGCAGAGGACCCGGGCGTGGCATCGGACTTGCGTCCGTTGTGCGACCTGCGCGGGACATGGACTTTTCGCAAGGTGGCGCTGCCGCGAAGCTTGCCGGCGCCGTTGGCTGACACGGCCGGCACGGCGGCGTCCGCCGGGATCTCCGGGGCGTCAAGCAGCTCAAAGACGCGCTCCGCCGAGGCGAGGCAGGATTGCAGGAGGGTCAGCATGCCGCCGATCTGGCCCACGGGCTGGCTGAAGAGGCGGGAAAACTGGAAGAAGGCCTGGATGCCGCCGATTGTCATGGCCCCGGCGGTAACCTGCAACGCCCCCACCACGGCCACGGCGATGTAGTTGAGGTTGGCGACAAACACCAACAGCGGCTGCACAATGCCGGACAAATACTGGGCCCGGGTGCTCGAGCGCGTGAGCTTTTCGTTGTACTCCCGGAAGACCTCCGCTGAGGCCTCCTGCCGGCCGAAGGCCTTGACCACTTCATGCCCGGTGAAGGTTTCTTCGAGTTGGGCGGTCAGTGCGCCCGTGCTGCTCCACTGCTCCTTGAAGTGTGCCTGGGAGTGCCGGGCCACCAACACGGTGATCACGGTGGACACCGGCACGGAGAGGACAGCAATCAGGGCCAGCAGCGGCGAGAGCCACAGCATCATGGCCAGTGCGGCGGTCAGCATCAGGACGGACAGGATCAGCTGGTTGAGGAGTTGGTTGAGGGCCTGCGAGATGTTGTCGACGTCGTTGGTGGCGCGGCTGAGCACGTCGCCGCGGCGTTGCTCCTCGAAATGACTGGAGGGCAGCACATGGAGCTTCTGTTCCACGGAGCCGCGGAGTCCGTAGCTGAGGCGCTGCACGGCCGTGGCGGTCAGGGACCCCTGGATCCAGCTGAAGAGCGAGGCGCCGGCGTACATGGCGGATACCGCCAGCAGCCGGGCGGCCAGCTCCTGTTCGTCGAGGGAACCGCCCAGGAATCCCCCCACGACGACGTCGGTCGCGTCACCGAGGACCTTGGGGGCCGCCACGTTGAGTGTCACGAACGCACAGGTGGCGGCGATGACACCGGCCATCCGCCACTTCAGCGGTACCAGGAGGCGCAGGAGGCGGGCGGCGGACTGCCACTTGATGCGCTCCGCGGGGGCGGCCGCAGCGGCCCTGGCTGCGGTCCCGGTGCGGGATGTGCGCCCGCGCATCACGGGGCTTCCTCCAACACCAGCTGGGACGCGGCAATTTCCTGGTAGCTGGGCGAGGTCTCCATGAGTTCGCTGTGCGTGCCCTGCGCGACCAGGCGGCCATCCTCGAGCACCAGGATCAGCCCGGCGTCCACGATCGTTGACACGCGTTCGGCCACGACCAGCACAGTCGCCGACCTCAGCAGCGGCTCGATCGCCGCCCGGAGCCGGACATCGGTTCCGTAGTCCAGGGCCGAGAAACTGTCATCGAAAAGGTATGCCGGGGCATTCTTGAGCAGTGCCCGGGCGATGCACAGCCGCTGCCGTTCGCCGCCGGAGAAGTTGGTGCCGCCCTGGCTCACCGGCGCTTCGAGCCCCAGCGGCAATTCGCGGACAAAGTCGGCGGCCTGGGCCGCTTCGAGCGCCTGCCACAATTCCGGCTCGTCCGCGGCAGGCGAGCCGAGCCGAAGATTTTCCGCGACCGTGCCTGCGAAGAGATAGGACTGCTGCGGGACGACGGCGATCAGGCTCCGCAGGTCCTCCAGCGGCATGGCCCGCACATTGCGCCCGCCGATGAGGATCTCGCCGGCGGTCGCGTCGAGGAACCGGGGAAGCAGGTTCAGGAGCGTCGTCTTGCCGCTGCCGGTTGCGCCGATGATCGCCGTCGTGGTCCCGGGCCGCGCGGTGAACGAGACTCCGTCCAGCACCGGCGCCTCGGCGCCCGGATAGGCGAAGGACACATTCCGGAACTCGACGCTCCGGCCCACGGGCGCGGCATGGCGGGGATGCGCAGCCTGGCCGGGGTGTGCACCATGGCCGGGCTGGCCGGCACGGGCGCTGGCCCGGGCGCCGCCCCTGGCACCGGCAGGCGTTGCAGGATCGGCGATGGCCGGTTCCGTGTCCAGCACCTCGCGGATCCGTTCGGCGCATGCCGCCGCCCGCGGGGCGGTCATGAAGACGTACATCGCCATCATGATGGCAATCAGGATCTGCAGGATGTAGGCGATGAAAGCGGTCAGCGCCCCCAGCCGCATTTCGCCGGAGTCGATCCGATGGCCGCCGAACCACACCACGAACACGGACGACAGGTTCACCACGAACATGATCATCGGCATCATTGCCGCGACCAGCAGGGCGGATTTGAGGTTGTTGCGGGTGAGGTCCTTGTTGGCTTCATCGAAACGTCGGATTTCATGGTCCTGCCGGACAAAGCTGCGGATGACGTTGGCGCCGATGATCTGCTCACGCATGACCCGGCCGATCCGGTCCAGGAGCCCCTGGCCCTGGCGGTACAGCGGAATCAGCTGGCGCACGATCACCGTCATGATCACTGTAAGGACCGGGATGACCACCACCACGATCCAGGACAGCACCACGTCCTGGTGCACGGCCAGCACGATTCCGCCGATGAAGATCGCCGGCGCGGCAATGAGCATGATGAACACCAGGACGGCGAGGTTTTGGATCTGGGCGACGTCGTTGGTGGTCCGGGTGACCAGGCTGGGGGCCCCGAAAACGCTGACTTCCTGGGAGGAGAAGGACTGCACCTTGATGAAGAGCTCCCCACGCAGCTGGCCGCCAATTTCCATGGCGACAACGGCGCCCAAATATCCGGCCGCGATGGCAGCGATCACCTGGACGGCGGCGATGCCGGCCATCCAGCCGCCGAGATGGAGGATTTCCCCTTTGTCCCCGCCGATGATGCCGTCGTCGATGATCGCGGCGTTCAAGGTGGGCAGAAGCAGGTTGGCGGTGGCTTGCACGAGCTGCAGCACAACAATGGCCAGCACGCGCCCCTTATGCGCGGACAGCAGCCGCGCCATCAGGCCTATTAGCACCGAACCTCCATTACTAGCCCAGGGCCCGGAATGGGAAACAGCCTAACGGCTGCCCCCATGCCGCCACGTCATTGTAAGCCCCATTCCAGAGTGCTTTGTGTCAACCGGCGGACACTCCGCTCACCCGGTTTTTTGCGCCACCGCGAAGGTGCGCCGGAACGGGAACACAGTCCCGTGCCGGCCCGCGGGATACGCGTCGTCCAGCCTTGCCGAATATTCGGCCTCAAATTTCCGGGCTGCCTCCTCGGGAAGGGCCGCGAGGACCGGCCTGAGTCCCGTGCCGCGGACCCACTCCAGCACGGGGTGGGCGCCCGGGAGCAGCTGCATGTAGGTGGTCTCCCAGGCGTCGGCGGCGCACCCGGCGTCGAGCATGATCTCCAGGTACTCTGCCGCCTCCCCCACCACGTCGTCGTGGCGCAGGACCCCGGCGAGCCGCCCGGCCCAGGCCGGCGAGTCGGCCAGCTCCCGCATCAGGGTGTGGGACGGGGCGCTGAAGTTCCCCGGCACCTGCAGCGCGAACCAGGCGCCCGGCTTGAGGGCATCGAGCCACTCCGGCAACAGCTTCCGGTGCTCGGGCACCCACTGCAGGGCGGCGTTCGTGACCACCACGTCCGTGTCCCCGGAGGGCGTCCAGTGCGCGATGTCGGCCAGGTCGTAGGAGAGATTGGCCGCCGCGGCCGCATACTTCTTTGACGTCGCCAGCATTTCCGCCGAGGAATCCAGTCCCATCACCTGGGCGCCCGGCCACCGGTCCGCGAGCGTCGCGGTCAGGTTGCCCGGACCACAGCCGAGGTCCACGACGTGCCGCGGCGCGTCGGCATGAATCCGTCCCGTCAGATCAAAAAACGGCCTGTCCCGGTAGTCCCCGAACTGCACGTATTTCTCAGGATCCCACTTCATGGCACCTCCAGTTTCCGGCAATTCTGTCCTATCCGAAGCGTAGTCCCGGCCCGTAGGCCAGCCAAGGAGGCACGCAACCGCTGCCTGCGGCGCAAGGCTCCGCCGGTGCCGCGGCCACGGCGCGGGCACTAAGCTGGACTGCAATGAAACTCGTTGATCAGCTCCCCGCCCCGGCCGCCCGAGTCCCCGGCAGGACGGCCCTGGACCCGGACGAGCTCTACACCCGGTTTGTCGAGTGGACCGAGACCCGCGGCCTTGCCCTCTACACCGCCCAGGATGAGGCCATCATGGAGCTGGCCGCCGGCTCCAACGTCATCCTCGCCACACCCACCGGGTCCGGGAAATCCCTAGTGGCCATCGCCGCCCACTTCCAGGCCATGGCGCGCGGAGAGCGCAGCTACTACACGGCCCCGATCAAGGCCCTGGTCTCGGAAAAGTTCTTCGCCCTCTGCGAGATCTTCGGAGCCGAGAACGTCGGCATGATCACCGGCGACTCCGGCGTCAACCAGGACGCACCGATTATCTGCTGCACCGCCGAAATCCTGGCCAACACCGCCCTGCGCGAAGGCGCTGCCGCAGAGCTGGGCGCCGTCATCATGGACGAGTTCCACTTCTACTCCGACCCGCAACGCGGCTGGGCGTGGCAGGTGCCGCTGCTCGAACTGCCGCAGGCCCAGTTCCTGCTGATGTCCGCCACGCTCGGCGACGTGAGCCGTTTTGAGGAGGGCATCAGCGAACTGACCGGCCGTCCGACCACGACCGTCAGTTCCGTGGAGCGTCCCATTCCGCTGCACTACTACTACGAGCAGACCCCGGTCCACGAGACCCTTGAAGAGCTGCTCGCCACGAAGCAGGTCCCGGTCTACGTGGTCCACTTCAGCCAGGTGGAGGCGATCGACCGGGCGCAGAACCTGATGAGCATCAACGTCTGCACCCGCGAGGAAAAGGACAAGATTGCCGAGCTGATCGCCGGGTTCCGTTTCGCCGCAGGCTTCGGCAAGACCCTCAACCGGCTGGTCCGGCACGGCATCGGGGTGCACCACGCCGGTATGCTGCCTAAATACCGCCGGCTCGTCGAACAGCTCGCCCAGGCCGGCCTGCTGAAGGTCATCTGCGGCACGGACACGCTCGGCGTGGGCATCAACGTGCCCATCCGCACGGTGTTGCTCACGGCCCTGAGCAAGTACGACGGCGTCCGCACCCGCCTGCTGAACTCCCGCGAGTTCCACCAGATCGCCGGACGTGCCGGACGTGCCGGCTATGACACCGCCGGAACCGTGGTGGTCCAGGCCCCGGAGCACGTCACCGAGAACGTGAAGGCGATGGCCAAGGCCACGGCCAAGTTCGGCGATGACCAGAAGAAGCTGCGCCAGGTGGTCAAGAAGAAGCCGCCGGAAGGCTTCGTGTCCTGGGGCGAGCCCACCTACAAGCGGCTGGTCGAGTCTGTGCCGGATCCCCTGACGTCGAGTTTCTCCGTGACGCACGCGATGCTGATGAACCTCATGGAACGCCCGGGCGACCCGTTCCAGGCCGCGCGCCGGCTGCTCACCGAAAACCACGAGACCCGTCCGGCCCAGCTCCAGCTCATGAAGAAGGCCCTGGGGATCTACCGCGAGCTGCTCGCGGCCGGCGTCGTGGAGCGGATCCCGCCGGAAGAGCAGGGCGCCGATGGCCGCACGGTCCGGCTCACGGTCCACCTGCAGCCGAACTTCGCCCTCAACCAGCCCCTGTCCCCGTTCGCCCTCGCCGCGCTGGAGCTGCTGGATCCGGAGTCCCCGTCGTACGCACTGGACGTCGTGTCCGTGATCGAGGCGACCCTGGAGAAGCCGCGCCAGATCCTGTCGGCACAGCAGAAGAAGGCGCGCGGCGAAGCCATCGCGGCGATGAAGGCCGACGGCATCGAGTACGACCAGCGGATGGCGATGCTCGAGGAGGTCACCTACCCGCAGCCGCTCGCGGAGATCCTCGGCGAGGCCTTCGATGTCTACCGCAAGGCCGCGCCGTGGATCGGCGACTTCGAGCTCGCGCCCAAATCCGTGGTCCGGGACATGTACGAGCGTGCCATGAACTTCGGCGAATTCGTCCAGTTCTACGGACTGGCCCGCTCGGAGGGGATCGTGCTGCGCTACCTCGCCGACGGTTTCAAGGCGCTCCGCCAGACCGTCCCGCAGGACGCCCTCCGGGAGGACCTTGAGGACCTGATCGCCTGGCTCGGCGAGCTGGTCCGCCAGGTGGACTCCAGCCTCCTCGACGAATGGGAGGAGCTGACATCCGGTGCGGCGCCCACCCCGCACGACGCTCCCCCGCCCCCGCCGCCGTCGCTGACCTCCAACGTCCGGGCCTTCCGGGTGATGGTGCGCAACGAAATGTTCCGCCGCGTGGAACTGTTCGCCGATGAAGCCGCCACCGCCCTGGGCGAACTCGACGCCGGTTCCGGATGGGACGCTGAGCGCTGGGAAGATGTCCTGGACGACTACTTCGACGAGCACAACGACATCGGCACCGGACCGGACGCCCGCGGCCCGGGACTGCTGATCATCACCGAGGAGCCCGGCGTGTGGAAGGTCCGGCAGATCTTCGACGACCCGGCCCGCAACCACGACTGGGGCATCTCCGCCGAGGTGGATCTGGCGGCCTCGGATGAATCCGGGACCGCCGTCGTCCGCGTCACCGACGTCAACCGGCTCTAGGGCCCCTGCCCGGGCGGCGGCCCGCCGCCGGGGCGGTGCCGGTACCGGAGACCCGCCGCCCGGGCGCGGCCCCGTGACCGATCACACCGCGGGTAAACTCGGATGATGAGTGTAATCCGGCCCGCCACGCCCCAAGACGTCCCTGCCATCCTGCAGATGATCCACGATCTCGCCCTCTACGAGAAGGAACCGGACGCGGTCCGGAACACCCCAGAGATGCTCTCCGAGGCGCTCTTCGGCGAGAACCCGAGGGTCTTCGCCACGATGGCGGAGAACGCGGCCGGTGACGTGCGGGGCTTTGCCCTCTGGTTCCTGAACTACTCCACGTGGGAGGGCGTCCACGGAATTTACCTCGAGGATCTCTACGTCCGGCCGGAGGCACGCGGCGAGGGCCACGGCAAGGCACTGCTGCAGCATCTGGCGGCGACCGCCGTCGACCGCGGCTACGCCCGCGTTGAGTGGAGCGTCCTGGACTGGAATGAGCCCTCCATCAACTTCTACAAGAAGCTTGGCGCAGCGCCAATGGAGGAATGGTCCACCTTCCGCCTGACCGGGGCGGCCCTGGAGGCTTTCGGCGGATCCCTGGCCGGCTCCCGCGGGGAGGCGGCCCGTGGTTGATCTTCCGGTGACGGGGCTCATGGGAGCCGCCCTGCTGGAGGCCGGCTCCAGCGTCCGGCACAGCGTTCGGGCACGCCACACCTACCGCGGCATGCGGACCGCGGAGCACTACTTCGAGGTCCCCCTGGACCACTTCAGTGAGGCGGGACGGCGCGGGGAGACCATCTCCGTGTTTGCCCGCGAGTACGTCTCAACAGAGCACAGCGAGGAGGCGGCGGCCGAGCTCCCCTGGCTGCTCTACCTGCAGGGCGGACCCGGCGGGCGCGGAAACCGGTTCCCGTCCCTGGGCGGCTGGAGCAAGGCAGCCGCCAAGGACTTCCGGATCCTCATGCTGGACCAGCGCGGCACCGGCCTGTCCTCGGCGGTGGACCGCAACACGCTGCCCCTGCGCGGCACCCACGCGGACCAGGCCCAGTACCTGACGCACTTCCGTGCCGACTCGATCGTCGCCGACGCCGAGGCCATCAGGGCCGCACTGGGCTCCGCCCCGTGGACCATCTACGGACAGAGCTACGGCGGCTTCTGCGCGCTCAGCTACCTCTCCTTCGCCCCGGAAGGGCTGCGCGAGGTGCTCGTGACGGGCGGCCTTGCTCCGCTGGGCGGCTCCGCGGACCGCGTCTACCGGGCAACGTTCCAGCGGGTCGCGGCCCGGAACGCCGAATACTTTGGCTGGTACCCGGAGGACCGTGCCGCCGTCACCCGGATCGCCAGGCATCTGCGGGAGACGGAGGAGTTCCTGCCCGACGGCGGCCGGCTCACCGTGGAACGGTTCCAGATGGTGGGCTCGTTCCTGGGCGGCAATACCCGCGTGGACGCGCTGCACCACCTGCTCGAGGACGCCTTCGTGGCCACACCCGACGGCGACCGGCTCTCGGACGCCTTCCTGGACCAGGTCCGGGGCCTCGTTTCCCGGGCCGCCAACCCCCTGTACGCGCTGATGCACGAGTCCATCTACGGCCAAGCCGGGGCCACCAACTGGGCCGCCTGGCGTGTGCTTGCCGAGTTCCCCGAGTTCTCCCCCGACGCCGGCGAACCGCTGCTGACCGGAGAAATGGTCTACCCCTGGTACTTCGAGCAGGACCCGGCCCTGCGCCCGTTGCAGGAGGTGGCACGGCTCCTCGCCGAAAAGGACGACTGGGCACCGCTTTATGATCCGGACCGGCTGTCCCTGAACACCGTGCCCGTCGCTGCGGCCGTCTACAGCGACGATATCTACGTGGACCGTGAACTTTCCCTGGAGACGGCGGCCGCCGTGCGGGGCTTGAACGTGTGGGAAACGGACGAGTACCACCATGACGGCATCTCGGACGACGGCGAGGCGATCTTCGCGCGCCTGCTGGTGATGGCGCGGTCCGCCCGCCGCTGACCTGGTCTTGGCCCGGCTGCTGGCGGCCGGGCACAGCAGAACGGCGCTGAACCTGTGGAGGTTCAGCGCCGTTCGTTTTTATGCCGGCCGGCTACCCGGCGGCCCTGGTGCTAGTCGACGTCGCTCAGGCTCTTGCGGGCGTCTTCTTCCAGCCGGGCGTCCAGCTTGGATTTGGACGCCTTGGAGCTGATCAGGCTGGCGATGACGGCGATGATGATGGTGCCGATGATTACCGCGAGCGAGACGTAGGTCGGGATCTCCGGGGCCCACTCGATGTGCTGGCCGCCGTTGATGAAGGGCAGTTCGTTGACGTGCATGGCGTGCAGGACCAGCTTCACGCCGATGAACGCCAGGATGACGGACAGGGCGTGCTTGAGGTAGATGAGCCGGTTCATGAGGCCGCCGAGCAGGAAGTACAGCTGGCGCAGCCCCATGAGGGCGAAGATGTTCGCCGTGAAGACGATGAAGGCGCTCTGGGTGAGGCCGAAGATGGCCGGGATGGAGTCGACGGCGAACAGCAGGTCCGTCATGCCGATGGTGACGAAGACGATCAGCATGGGGGTGAAGACCTTCTTGCCGTCCACCACGGTGCGGAGCTTGCCGCCGTCGAACTTCTCGGACATCGGCAGGACCCTGCGGATCCGGGCGATCAGCGGGTTTTCCTTGTCTTCCTCGTCCTCGCCCTCGTCCTGGGCCTGCTTCCAGGCGGTCCAGAGCAGGAAGGCGCCGAAGATGTAGAAGACCCAGCTGAACTGCTCGATGACGATCGCGCCGAGCATGATGAAGATGCCGCGCAGGATCAGGGCGATGATGATGCCCACCATGAGCACTTCCTGTTGGTACTTACGAGGTACCGAGAAGCGCGCCATGATGATGATGAAGACGAAGAGGTTGTCGATGCTCAGGCTGTATTCGGTCACCCAGCCGGCGATGAACTGGCCGCCGAATTCCGGGCCCGTGAAGGCGAACATGGCACCGGCGAACACCAGGGCCAGGGCCACGTAGAACGCGACCCACAACCCGGCTTCTTTCATCGAGGGCTCGTGCGGTCGCTTGAGGACCATCAGCAGGTCGATGGCCAGAATGACGCCCAGGACGACAAACGAGCCGATCTCGAACCACAGGGGAAGGTCGGGCACGGGGAATTACCTTTCGTAGGGTACAGCTCAGCGGTGTAAGTCTCTCCGACCGCCAGCGCGAATCGCTGCCTGGCTGCCCGCTACGCCCGGCACGGCATCTATGCCGCGCGTGTTGACGATCGTAGCGCTTGGGATACTCCCCTACGTCCGTCTGAGTTTACCCTAGGCGTGTCCCGCGGACTGCATTTGGCGCAGTTCCTTCTTCAAGTCCCCCACCTCGTCGCGGAGCCGGGCCGCGAGCTCGAACTGCAGCTCACCGGCTGCGGCGTGCATCTGTTCGGTCAGCTGTTCGATCAGCCCAACGAGGTCCTCCGCCGGTGCGGCCGCGAGCCCGTCCGCGCGGATGAGGGAGGCGCCCTTGCCCTTGCCACGGTTCTTGCCGGCCGCGGCCAGCAGCTCGCGGGTGTCCGCGTCTTCCTTGGCCAGCTGGTCGGTGATGTCCGCGATCTTCTTCCGCAGCGGCTGGGGGTCGATCCCCTTCTCCGTGTTGTAGGCAACCTGGATGGCGCGGCGCCGGTTCGTCTCGTCGATGGCGTGGGCCATCGAGTCGGTGATCCGGTCCGCGTACATGTGCACCTGGCCGGACACGTTTCGGGCAGCACGCCCGATGGTCTGGATCAGGGAGGTCGAGGAGCGCAGGAAGCCTTCCTTGTCCGCGTCCAGGATGCTGACCAGCGACACTTCCGGGAGGTCGAGGCCTTCACGGAGCAGGTTGATGCCGACGAGGACGTCGAAGACGCCCATCCGCAGTTCGCGCAGGAGTTCCACGCGGCGCAGCGTGTCGACGTCGGAGTGCAGGTATTCCACCTTCACGCCGTGGCCCAGCAGGTAGTCGGTGAGGTCCTCGGCCATCCGCTTGGTCAGGGTGGTGACCAGGACACGCTCGTTCTTCGCGGTGCGGATCCGGATTTCGCCCAGCAGGTCATCGATCTGGCCCTTCGTGGGCTTGACGACCACCTCGGGGTCGATCAGGCCGGTGGGACGGATGATCTGCTGGACGAAGCCGTCGGACTTGCCGAGCTCGTACTTGCCCGGGGTCGCGGACAGGTAGACCGTCTGGCCCACGCGCTGGAGGAACTCATCCCATTTCAGCGGGCGGTTGTCCATCGCGGAAGGCAGCCTGAAGCCGTGGTCCACCAGCGACCGCTTGCGGGACATGTCGCCCTCATACATGGCGCCGATCTGCGGGACGGTGACGTGCGATTCGTCGATCACCAGGAGGAAGTCGTCCGGGAAGTAGTCGATGAGGCAGTGCGGTGCCGTTCCGCGGTCGCGTCCGTCGATGTGCAGCGAATAGTTCTCGATGCCGTTGCAGAAGCCCATCTGCTGCATCATTTCAAGGTCGTAGGTGGTGCGCATCCGCAGCCGCTGGGCCTCGACCAGCTTGTTCTGGCTTTCGAGGACCTGGAGCCTTTCGGCGAGTTCGTCCTCGATCCTCTTGATCGCCCGGCTCATCCGCTCGGGCCCGGCCACGTAGTGCGAGGCCGGGAAGACGTACATCTCGGTTTCATCCCGGATGACCTCGCCGGTCAGGGGGTGCAGGGTATGGATGTTCTCGATCTCATCGCCGAAGAACTCGATCCGGATCGCCAGTTCCTCGTACATCGGGATGATTTCCACGGTGTCGCCGCGGACCCGGAACGTGCCGCGGTGGAAGTCCATGTCGTTGCGGGTGTACTGCATGGCGACGAACTTCCGGAGCAGGTCGTCGCGGTTCATCTCCGCTCCTTTGCGGAGGGTCACCATGCCGGCAATGTATTCTTCCGGCGTGCCGAGGCCGTAGATGCAGGACACGGTGGCCACCACAATGACGTCGCGGCGGGTCAGGAGCGCATTGGTGGCGGAGTGCCGGAGCCGTTCCACTTCCTCGTTGACGGAGGAGTCCTTCTCGATGAAGGTGTCCGTCTGGGCGACGTAAGCCTCGGGCTGGTAGTAGTCGTAATAGGAGACGAAATACTCCACCGCGTTGTTGGGCAGCAATTCGCGGAATTCATTGGCCAGCTGCGCTGCCAGGGTCTTGTTCTGCACCAGCACCAGGGTGGGGCGCTGAACCTGCTCGATCAGCCACGCCGTGGTGGCGCTCTTGCCGGTGCCGGTGGCGCCAAGCAGCACCACGTCCTTCTCGCCGTTCCTGACGCGTTCCGTCAGTTCGGCGATGGCGGCCGGCTGGTCGCCTGCGGGCTGGAACTCGCTGATGACCTCGAAGGGTGCCACGACACGGTTGATTTCCTGGGCAATGCTCATGTATCTAATCTACCGCCGGTCACCGACAGGAAATCCTCATTCAGCTTTGGGCGGTACCAGGGCAGGCCCTGGCGCAGGCTCCGCCGCGGGTGCAGTGGTGGCCGCGCCAGTGCTGGTGCCGCCGTCGTCCGTGCCGCCGTCGTCCGTGCCCTGGACGCCGTACGGCGGCGGCTGCCAGCCCGTGCGCAGGACCCACGCTTCCATCCGCGGCGCAGCGTATTCGGTGAACCAGCCTTCCTTGTCCGCCGCGTAGGCGGCAGTGGACTTGTCCGCCTCGTGCAGCCCGGCTACCCGCCGCTTCTCGGCGACGTAGTCCGCCCGGGCCCCCGCATCGGCGCGGAGCCAGTCCCGGAAGCACAGGGCGTACCGCCAGCCGGGCGAGCCGGCCGCGCGGACATGAAGATTCGCTGCCCGGCCGGGATCGGCGTTGCCGTGCAGCCGCTTGCCCCAGGCGGCCGGGTCCGGATGGGAGGGCTTGGGGTTGTCCGAAATGATGCCGGGCCAGCGCGGGAATCCTGCCTGGGCCAGCAGCGGCGCGATCCGGTCCGCGTCGTCGAGGTTCCGGACACTGAGCTGGAGGTCGACCACGTCTTTGGCGTCGAGCCCCGGGACGGCGGTGGACCCGATGTGGTCTACGGCCAGGACGTCCTGCGGAACGGCGCTTTGCAGCCGGGCAATCAGGCGGCCGGCCTGGGCCGACCAGGCCGGATCGGCGGGTGCGAGGACCGGCCCGCCCGTCCGGGGTGCGATTCTTTGTTCCTTGAGGTTCAGCGCGAAGGGCATGAGCCGGTCCTCCCACAGCGCGTCGACCGCGCGCCGGAGTTCTTCCGGGGTGCCCGAATTGTCCAGCACGACGTCCGCGGCGGCCAGACGGTCCTCCCGGCTCGCCTGGGCGGCCATCCGGGCCTGGGCTTCCCCGACGGTCATGTTGCGGTGTTCGGCCATGCGCTGGACCCGGACGTCATCCGGGGCATCCACCACCAGCACCAGGTGGAAGTTCTTCCCCTGCCCGGTCTCGACCAGCAGAGGGATGTCCTGGACCACGACGGCGCCGGCCGGGGCGGCGGCGACAACCGCCGCGGCGCGCTCCCGCACCAGGGGATGGATGATCCCGTTGAGCACGGCCAGGCGCTCCGGGTCACCGAACACAAGGGCACCCAGCCGGGGCCGGTCCAGCCGGCCGTCCGGCGTTAGGATCGCGGCACCGAAGGCCTCGGCCACGCGCCCCAGCCCGGGCGTACCGGGCTCCACAACCTCCCGCGCCAGCGCGTCGGCGTCGACAAGCACCGCGCCGAGCTTGCGCAGGCGCGCGGCAACCATTGACTTCCCCGAGGCGATTCCGCCGGTCAACCCGATCTTCAACACCTCACCAGACTAAACTGAACCGGTGGCAGATGCGGCGGATGACCCCGAGAGCAGGACGGCCATCTACACCACCCTTGCCGTGGGGCCCGAGTTCCGCCACGAAATCGAGGTCAAGCGGTCCCGCTTCATCACCGTCCTGGCCCGAACGGCCGACGAGGATGCCGCCCGGGCCGTCCTGGGCCGCCTGCGCCGGGAATTCCATGACGCACGCCACCACTGCTCGGCCTTCGTCCTCGGCCCCGACCGGGACGTACAGCGGTCCAACGACGACGGCGAACCCTCCGGCACCGCGGGCATCCCCATGCTTGAGGCGCTGCTGAAACGGGAAACCCTTCCCGGCGTGGCCGACCTCAGCGACGTCACCGCGGTCGTGGTGCGCTATTTCGGCGGCATTCTCCTGGGCGCCGGCGGCCTGGTGCGTGCCTATTCCGAATCTGTGTCCAGCACTCTGGCGCTCGCGCCGCTGGTGCGGCGGCGGCGCTTGCGTATCTGTTCCGTGCGGGTGGGGCACGCCGTGGCCGGGCGTCTCGAGAACGATCTTCGCGCCGCCGGGTATGTCATGGCCGAAACCGGTTACGAGGCGCAGACTACTGTCCTGAGGCTTGCGCTGCCGGACGACCCGGATGAGCTGGCCCGGGCTGCGGCCCGCGTGGCCGCCATGTCAGCCGGCAGCGCCTCGCTGTTGCCCGGAGAATCGGAGTGGATCGATGTCCCCTTTGGCTAGGACCGTGCCCGCGGTCGCGCTGCTCGACGTCGGCGAAACCGTTCTTGCGGAGCTCCTGGAACTAGCCCTCCGGGACGCCGACGCCGACGAGGTCACCCCGCCGCTGGGCACCACCGCCGGCTGGAATGCCGAACGGATCACCTGGTTCCGCGAATTCCACCGCGCCTCTGCGGCCGGGCTTGACGGTCCCGCGGCGCAGAAAAGCTGGGCCATCAGCTGCGACGGGCAGCTTGCAGGCTCAGTGCGCTTGAAACGGACGGAGACGGGGCCGGGGCAAGGTGGTGCTGGCGGCGGGGTCGGTGAAGGGGCAGGGGTTGGTGGTGGGGCGCTGGAGACCGGAATCTGGCTCGCCCGAAACTTCCGCGGTCGCGGCGTTGGCCGTGAGGCGCTGCGGCTTGTGATAGCTCGGGCCGCGTCAGCCGGGGCGGCTGTCCTGGTGGCCGACACCACGGCCGGCAATGTGGGCGCCCTCGCGTTGCTGAAGTCCGCGGGAGCCGAACTTGTGCCCAGTGCAGCCTCGCAGACGGAGGCGGCGTCGGAGCCGGTCAAGGGCAAGATCCCGCTGCCCTGACGGCAATACGTCCGTCCGGGGCTCGCCTCGCCTCCGCAACAGTGGACATGCCCTCCCCGGACCGCGACAAATCGGCCCAAGCACCTCATGCCCGACCGGCGAACTGGGGAATGGACATGTCCTCCGTTCGGCAGACCTAGTGTTCCGTCTGGCGCCTATTGGGACTGGGCTATTTCCCAGATGTGCCCAGCGGGGTCGCGGAAGCACGCGGTGCGGATACCCCACGGCCGGTCCATTGGGCCATTGAGCAGTTCAACTCCGCGGCGGGACAACTCGGCGCACATCGCATCGACGTCGTCCACTTCGATGGTGAACTGCATTCGCGCACCGGAAGCCGCGCTGGCCACTGAGGCCGGCTGGATGAGTTCGGGAGCTTCGGAAACGTTGAGCAGGTTGATCAAGGTGTTCTCGAACTTGAAGACGGCAGAGACCTCGTCCTCGAAAATGAGCGGCAGGCCGAAGACTGCCGCATAGAAGCCCTTGGTGGTGGCCAGGTCCTCGACAAATAGTGTGATGGCACCGATGCCGCGCGGCCATGAACCCTCGGCCCTAAGTATGTCCTGCGATTCAACAGCCCCTGAAGTGTCAGCCATGGAAGTCCCCTCATCGTCGGCCGCGAATATCTCAACCTGCCGAGTCTGCACTCAGGGCCGGGCCGTCGTCAAGGAATCCCTAACGTGACGTGCCGTGGGCTAAAGCCAGCAGTGAGCAGTGAGACGGCTCCTGCTGCCCGAGGATGGGGTTTGCAGGCCGCGGACTGGACATGTCCGGCAGGGCGCGCCGAACAATGGACATGTCCGGAGGTAAGGGCATGGCCCGGGTTCCCACCACTGGACATGTCCCGCGCTCACAGCGAGGACTGGGCACGATACCCATGTGCCCGCGTGCAAGCCCCAAAAGTGGGCATGTCCCCCGGGGGCGGGTTGGAAAAATGGGCATGTCCAGCGGTGAAGGTGAACTGCTCCCCGGAAGTTGGACTGAGAAATTCAGTTCCGACTCCCGGGGAGCAGTTTTATGTATGGACGTAGTCCGTTATCCGAAGGGCAGCGCGAGGCCGCTGTAGCGTGGTTTGAGAAGGGCATCGCGGATAAGGCGGTTGCGCGGCTGCTGGGTGTGTCTCAGTCGCCGGTCAAGGTCCTTTATCTGCGGTGGAGAATCCATGGTCGAGGAGCGCTGGTGGCCAAGCCAACGAAACAGGTGTACTCGTTCGAACTCAAGCTCGCCTTGGTAGAACGGTTCATCGCGGGCGAGACGGCCCAGGATCTCGCGGCGGAAGCTGGTTTGTCCTCGTCCGGCTTACTGAAAAACTGGGCGGCTGCCTATCGTCGCGAGGGCGCGGATTCCTTGCGCCCGAAGCCTAAAGGCAGACCTAAGGCACCCGATGCCCCGCCGCCGGCGGAGCTGCCCGAGCTGGAACGGCTGCGCCGGGAGAACGAACGGCTGCGGGCTGAAGTGGCGTACCTGGGAAAATTGCGGGCCTTGAGGGCACAAGAACGACGGTGAAGGTCCAGGCCCTCACCGCCCTCAAGGCTGACTTCCCGCTCCCGGTTCTGCTGCAGGTCGCCGGTCTGGCCCGGTCCACGTTCTTCTATCACCAGGCCCGCCTCCGGGCGCCCGATCCGCAAGCGGCCCTCAAGGCCGCCGTCACGGAGATCTTCGAGCGGAACCATGGACGCTACGGGCATCGCCGCATCCACACCGAACTGGCCAGACAAGGGTGGACGGTCGCGAAGAAGACCGTGCTGAAACTCATGCGTGCGCTGCGGCTGGTCTGCAAGGTCCGGCGTAGGAAGCGCTACAACTCCTTCCAGGGCGAGCAGGGCAGGATTGCCCCGAACGTGCTGAACCGCGAGTTCGACGCCGATGCACCGAACCAGAAGTGGGTGACGGATGTGACCGAGTTCAGCGTCGGCGACCGGAAGCTCTACCTCTCCCCGGTCATGGATCTCTTCGACCGGCAGTTCATCTCCCACACCATCAGCCTGTCCCCGAACCTGGAGCTGACCAACACCTCGCTGCGTGAGGCGCTGAGAACGCTCGAGGACGGCCAGCAACCGCTGGTGCATTCGGACCAGGGTTTCCAGTACCGGCACGTCTCCTGGCGCGTCCTTCTGGAGGGCGCCGGCGCGGTCCAGTCGATGTCCCGCAAGGGCAACTGCTACGACAACGCGGTGATGGAGAACTTTTTCGGTCACCTCAAGGAAGAGCTCTTCCACCATGCCCGGTTCCTCAGCACCGAGGCACTCACAGCGGCGCTGCACAAGTACATCCGCTGGTACAACACCGAACGGATCTCAACAAAGCTCAAGGGCCTGAGCCCGGTGCAATACCGAGCCCAGGCCCTCGCAGCCTAGGCTCTTACCAACCAGTCCAACATTCGGGGACCAGTTCAAGGCAGCCGAGGGGCATGTCCGCGTAAAAGCAAAGGTGGCCGCCCCGAGGGGACGGCCACCTTTGCTGAACTGTACTGCTGTGCACCGTGACGGTGCGGCTTCAAGCTACAAACTGCCTGGTCTCAGGGAAAGGACTCCCCGATGCGCAAGGGCAATTAGTTGCCGGTCAGCTTCTCGCGCAGGGCGGCAAGAGCCTCGTCCGAAGCAAGCGTGCCTGCACCGGTCTCGGTTGCAGCCGGCTCGGAGGAGTAGCTGGTGGTGCCGGAGTCGCTCTCGCCGGACGTTGCAGCTGCAGCGTCGTCCGCAGCGTGCTGGGCAACCTGCTTCTTGTGTGCTTCCCAGCGGGTCTGGGCATCAGCGTACTGCTGCTCCCAGGCGGCGCGCTGGTTCTCGTAGCCTTCAAGCCACTCGTTGGACTCCGGGTCGAAGCCCTCCGGGTACTTGTAGTTGCCCTCTTCGTCGTACTCAGCGGCCATGCCGTAGAGTGCCGGATCGAATTCGGTGCTGTCGGCGTCGACGCCCTCGTTGGCCTGCTTGAGGGAGAGCGAGATGCGGCGGCGCTCGAGGTCGATGTCGATGACCTTGACGAACAGCTCGTCACCAACGGAGACAACCTGCTCGGCCAGCTCAACGTGGCGCACGGCGAGCTCGGAGATGTGGACCAGGCCTTCGATGCCGTCTTCAACGCGAACGAACGCGCCGAACGGAACCAGCTTGGTGACCTTACCCGGAACAACCTGGCCGAGGGCGTGGGTGCGGGCGAAGGTCTGCCACGGATCTTCCTGCGTAGCCTTGAGCGACAGGGAGACGCGCTCGCGGTCCAGGTCGACCTCGAGAACCTCGACGGTGACTTCCTGGCCAACTTCGACAACCTCGGACGGGTGGTCGATGTGCTTCCAGGACAGCTCGGAAACGTGAACCAGGCCGTCTACGCCGCCCAGGTCCACGAAGGCACCGAAGTTGACGATGGAGGAAACGACGCCGGGACGAACCTGGCCCTTTTCCAGCTTGTTGAGGAACGTGGAGCGGACCTCGGACTGGGTCTGCTCGAGCCATGCACGGCGGGAAAGAACAACGTTGTTGCGGTTCTTGTCCAGCTCGATGATCTTGGCTTCGATCTGCTGACCGATGTACGGAGCAAGGTCGCGCACACGGCGCATCTCGACGAGGGATGCGGGCAGGAAGCCGCGCAGACCGATGTCGAGGATAAGACCACCCTTGACAACCTCGATGACGGTACCGGTGACAACACCGTCTTCTTCCTTGACCTTCTCGATGTCGCCCCAGGCACGCTCGTACTGAGCACGCTTCTTGGAGAGGATCAGGCGGCCTTCTTTGTCTTCCTTGGTGAGCACCAGGGCTTCGACCTGATCGCCAACGGAGACGACGTCTCCGGGGTCAACGTCGTGCTTGATGGAAAGCTCGCGGGAGGGAATGACACCTTCGGTCTTGTAACCGATGTCGAGCAGAACTTCGTCGCGGTCGACCTTGACGACGGTACCTTCGACGAGATCTCCGTCGTTGAAGTACTTGATGGTGGCGTCGACAGCTGCGAGGAAGTCCTCAGCGGTACCGATGTCGTTAATGGCGACTACGGGGGTACCGGGCTTCTCGGTGGAGGTGATGGTCATGTAGTAGGGGCTCCGTTGTGGATAGTTAGTCGGTCAGGCAAACCGCTTCGCCCGCATTATGGAATGCAGGCCAAGAACACGGCTTCACAACAAGTGATCCGCCGGGTCATCCTGATTTTGTGGATTGTAGATGCGCGCACGTAGTACACGCCCGTTTAGTCTAGTCGTTTACGTGAACGCCGGTCAAAGCGCGTGGCGCCTTGCGCGCCGCGACCGGGACCGGACCTCTAGAAGTGCGTGAGGCAGTGCGGTGAGCGTTCGACGGCGAACATGAGCCGCACCGTCAACGCCGCCCCGGCGGTGTGTTCAGTGATCCGCCCGGCGGCCGTCAAGGTCACCGGGCAGACGGCGCCCAGATAGATGGAGCCCAGGTCCGCGACATCCAGCGACAGGTCCGGCTCGGCGTCCGGAGCCGGCGTCACCGTGGCCTCTCCCCCGCTCACCGTCAGGGCGAAGGTGCCGGCCGCGAAGCCAAGACTGTCCCGTACGGCGAAGACCAGGGTGCCGTCGGCCGAATAGCGCCGGGCACCCAGCACCCGGGCCGGTTCCAGGATCCGCAGCCACAGCATGTCCCGGTGGTCTGAGGCCTCGACGCAGCGGGGATCCTCCAGCGCCCAGGCCAGGGGGTCGTCCATCGGCGCCTCCTGCCAGCTGATCCGGTCTACGAGGTCGATGCTGCCGAGGAACTGCCACAGCTCCAGGTAGGCGGCGTCGGTTGCGGCCACGAGGTCCAGGATCTCCATGGTGTACGGCTTGGCGTCCCAGCCGGCGAACTTGTACGAGACGTACCCGTCCACGGTGCCGGCCGCGTCGTAGTGCAGGGCACAGCGGATGGCCTCGTCTTCGCTGCCGTCGCGGCCCAGGGTGCCCGAGGACCGCAGCCGGTACGCTTCCTGCCGCGAAATCGAGCCGGGCATGGAAGCCTGGACCCGCGCAAAGACCTGGGGTGCCAGGTCCAGCAGGACCTTGCGGTCGGCGATCTCCACCGAGCCGACCGCCGCATGGCGCAGGCGGAAGCGCGGCCCGGTGTCGACCTTGACGCTGCGCTCGAAGGTGGCCACCCCGTAGCCGAACCGGCCGTAGATGGACGCCTCGGAGGCGGTGAGGGCCGCCAGCGCGACGCCGTCGGCCTTGGCCGCCGTGAGGTCCTCGGTCATCATCCGCCGCAGCAGTCCCTGCCGACGGTGGGTGCCGCGCACGGTGACGGCCGTGACGAGCTGTGCTTCGAGCTGCCGCCCGTAGCCGATGTTCAGGTCCTTGCGCAGCGTGGCGAAGGTAGCCACCGGGACGTCGGCCGCCAGCGAATGGGACGCCACACCGTCGGCCTGGTAGACGCCGGTCATCTCCCGGTTGTCCACGAGGTACATGGCCATGATCTTGTCCACGAAGTCGTCTTTGCGCGGCTCCTCATAGAAGCCGATCCCGACTCCCCGCAGCCACGCTGTGCCCTGCGAATAGTCCGCCGAGTCCTTCTCGACCGCGCGGAACCGCCTGAGTTCGTACTTTTCTGCCACGTGCTTCTCCCCCTGAGAATTCTGACGTTCCGGCGGCGCCGGAACCGATAAAAGTTAGTGCCCCGCCTCGTACCAGCTGGTGCCGACGCCGATCTGGACGTCCAGCGGAACGCTGAGGTCCGCAGCCGAGCCCATTTGCTCGGTCACGAGCTTCTCCACGACCTCACGCTCGCCGTTGGCTACCTCGAGGACCAGTTCGTCATGGACCTGCAGGAGCATGCGCGACTTGAGGCCCTGGGCCGCCAGCTCGGCGTGCACGCCCAGCATGGCCCGCTTGATAATGTCAGCCGCCGAGCCCTGGATCGGCGAGTTCAGCGCGATGCGCTCCGCGTTCTCGCGCAGCTGGCGGTCGGTGCTTGTGAGGTCCGGGAGATAACGACGGCGGCCCTCGATGGTCGCGGTGTAGCCGTCGACCCGGGCCTGGTCCACCACGCCGCGCAGGTAGTCGCGGACGGCGCCGAAGCGGTCGAAGTAGTCCTTCATGAGCGTCCGCGCCTCGTCAACGGAGATCTCCAGCTGCTTGGACAGGCCGAACGAGGTCAGGCCGTACGCGAGGCCATAGGACATCGCCTTGACCTTGGAACGCATGGCACTGGTCACCTGGTCGGTGGGCACGTGGAAGATGTTCGAGCCCACGAACCGGTGCAGGTCTTCGCCGTCCCGGTACGCCTGGATCAGGCCCTCGTCCCCCGAGAGGTGGGCCATGATGCGCATTTCGATCTGCGAGTAGTCGGCGGACAGCAGGCACTCGTAGCCCTCACTGACCACAAAAATCCCGCGGACGCGCCGGCCTTCCTCGCTGCGGATCGGGATGTTCTGCAGGTTGGGATTGTTCGAGGAGATCCGGCCCGTGGCTGCGACGTTCTGCGCGTACGTGGTGTGGATCCGCCCGTCGTCCGTCACGGACTTCTTGAGCGACTCGAGCATCTGGCGCAGCTTCGAGGACTCGCGGTGCGCCATCAGCTGGACCAGGAATTCGTGTCCGGTCTTCTCCAGCAGGTTCTTGAGCGACGCGGCGTCGGTGGTGTAGCCGGACTTGATCTTCTTGGTCTTCGGCAGCTCCAGTTCCTCGAACAGCACGGTCTGGAGCTGCTTCGGCGAACCGAGGTTGACCTCGTGGCCGATCGCGGCGAAGGCGAGCTCCTGGGCGTTGTCGATCACCTTGGCGAGGTCCGACAGCTGTTCGTCCATGCGGGACATGTCGATCGCGATTCCGGCGAGTTCCATGTCGGCGAGGACACGGCTGACTGGCAGCTCCAGGGTGCTCAGCAGGTCCTCGGCCTTGCGTTCCTTCAGTTCCGCTTCGAAGAAGCGGCTCAGGGCCCCGACCACTGCGGCCACGTGGACCAGTGCGCCGGCCGCTTCGGCGTCATCGCCGTCGAACGCCAGCTCAAGCTGGCCCGCCTTGGCGGCCTCGGTGGAAACGGAGATGTTGAGGTGATGCTGCGCCAGCTCGGCGAGCTCGTAGCTGCGGCGGTCGGGCTGGATGAGGTAGCCGGAGATGGAGGTGTCATCCACCACGCCCTCCAGTTCCAATCCCCGGGCGGTGAGTGCCTTCAGCGCGGCCTTGAACCCGTGCAGCACCTTCGGCGCGTGGGCGTCACGCAGCCAGGCTGCCAGGACGTTCTCGGCGGCGGCGTCCTGGCTGGCCAGGTCGAGGTAGACGGCGGCGTCGTCACGGACGATCGCCACCGCGGCGGCGTCCTCGCCGATCCGGCCGGGCACCAGATCGACCGCCACAGCGGAGCGCTTCCCGGCGCCGGCCGCGAAGAAGGCGGTCAGCTCGGCGGCGTCCGCAGGGATGACGAAGTCCGGGGTGTCGAGGCTCTCCCGCTCCGATTCGGTGACTTCGCTGCCGTAGAGGGCAAAGAGCCGGGTGCGGATGGTCTTGAATTCGAGGGCATCGAACAGCTCCTCGAGGGCATCCTGGTCCGGCCGCGGGTCCGCGAGCTCGTCCAGGGTGACGGGCAGGTCCAGATCGGTGTGGAGCCTGTTGAGCCGCCGGTTGCGCTTGACGTCCTCAACATTTTCGCGGAGGGAATCCCCTACTTTTCCGCCGATCGCGTCAAGGTTCTCCAGGACCCCCTCGAGTCCGCCGTAGAGGTTGATCCACTTGGCTGCCGTCTTGGGGCCGACGCCGGGAACGCCCGGGAGGTTGTCCGCTGTCTCTCCCACCAGGGCGGCGAGATCCGAGTACTGGGCGGGGCTGACGAAATACTTCTCCTGGATGGCGTCCGCGTCCATCCGGGGAATGTCGCTCACGCCCTTCCTGGGGTAGAGCACGAACACGTTGTCCGTGATGAGCTGGAAGGCATCGCGGTCCCCCGATACCAGCAGCACCTCGTAACCCGCCTTTTCACCCATGGCCGCGAGCGTGGCCAGGATGTCGTCCGCTTCCCAGCCGGGCATCTTGATGGTCTTGATGCCCCATGCGCCCATGACCTTGTCGATGAGGTCGATCTGGCCGCTCATTTCACGGGGGGTCTCGTTGCGTCCGCCCTTGTACTCGCTGTACTCGGCCTTGCGGTGGGTGGTGTCGTCGGAGACGTCGAAGGCCACGGCCACGTGGGTGGGCTTTTGTTCCTTGATCAGGTTGATCAGCATGGATGTGAAGCCGTGGACGGCGTTGGTGTGCTGCCCCGTGGCGGTGGAGAACTTGTCCGCGGGCAGGGCGAAGAACGCCCGGAACGCCATGGAGTGTCCGTCCAGCACGAGAAGTCGCGGCTGGTCCGTGATGGGAATCACGGGAGCCTCGGTGGCGGAAACCGACGCCGCGGCCCGGGTGGATGTTCGGGCGGGCTTGGCCGCAAGCACTGATTCCGGTTCAGTTGCCGGGAGGAGATCTGTTGCAGATGGGGCAGGGGCCGGTTTGGTAGTTTCGCTCACAGGTGCCAGCCTAGTTGCCATGATGGACAATTTCACGCCCGGCCCCTTCGCGGCCGAGCTCGCGACGGCCGGTGTTCCCGAGGAAATGCACGATTGGCTGGGCCGGTACGGCGTCGGCGCCCTCGTGGTGAAGATGGGGATCCGCTTCCTTGAACTGAGTCCGGAGCGCACCGTGGCCACTATGCCGGTGGAGGGGAACACCCAGGTGGCCGGGATCCTGCATGGCGGGGCACACGTGGTCCTGGCCGAGACGCTGGGCTCCTTCGCGGCGGGCATGCACGCCGGCCCAAACCGGCAGGCACTGGGCATCGAGGTCGGGGCGACGCACCACCGGGCGATCTCCGAGGGCACCGTCACAGGCACCTGCACGGCAATCCACCTGGGCCGGACCCTAACCACGCATGAGATCGTCATGACCGATGAGAGCGGCCGCCGGCTCTCCACCGCCCGGATCACGAACCTGATCCGCGACACAGAGCGCTAGGCGAGCCCGGCTAGGTCCGGCCCGGGAACCGGTAGCGCAACTCCACGATGCCCCGCCCCAGGGTGCGCGATGAGGTCAACTCCAGCGGCGGCGTCGGACCTGTCATGGGCAGCAACGGCTTGCCGCTGCCCAGCACCACCGGAATGACCGAGACAATCAGTTCATCCAGCAGCCCGGCGTCGGCGAACTGCGCGGCGAGGTCGCCCCCGCCGACTACCCAGACGTTTCGGCCGCCGGCCTGGTCCTTGAGGTCGTCCGCGAACTCGCGGACGTCTCCGCGGGCGAACGATACGTTGGCGCCCTTTGGGGCGGAGTGTTCGTGGTGGGTGAAAACCCAGCAGGGCGTGTCCGGATAGGGCCACGTGGCTGGTTCGTGTTCCCGCAGCCAGGCGTAGGTCCCGCCGCCCATGGCGATGGAGCCGACGTCGGCCATGAACGCGTCGTAGCTGTCCTGTCCACCGTCAAATCCGTCGAACTGGAGCAGCCAGTCCAGGTTGTCCCCGGCTGTGGCGATGAACCCGTCGATTGAGGATGCCACGAAGTACTGGAAGCTCGCCATGGCCCCAGCCTAGCCAATTGGGTGCCGGCTTCCCATCCCCCGGAACGCTCCGCCGGATTGCCGGCGACAGCGGCCTACTTGTGGAAGTAGGGAATGATCAGGTACAGCCCGAAGAGCACGGCGGCGCCGCACACGGCGAAGCATGCGTATGCCAGCGGCCGGGTCCACGACGCCGGGGAGTTCCGGATGTCACCGGCGATGGCCGTGAGCCGGACACCGAGGGAGTACAGAACTACCACTGTCACTGCTGACAGGAGCGTCGTACCTGCCACGCTCAACAGTTCCAACCATTTCATCGCTGGGCACGCCCGTTCTTCATCGCCTTGACGGCGGACTTCTTCTTGCGGAACTGCACGGCCTGGCTGACTTCTTCGATCTCGACGGCGTTGTGGTGGCCCACATGCGATTTCCGTGAATGGACGAACATGTACGCCACTGCGGTGGTCCCGGCGACGGCCGCGATGACCACGCCGATTACGCCGGTCTGCACGAGCATGGCCGTCAGGGCGCCGACGATCCCGGCCGCCGGGAGCGTGAACAGCCAACCGATGGCGATCCTGCCGGCAGTTCCCCACCGTACTGTTGTGCCGCGGCGTCCCATGCCGGAGCCGATCACTGAGCCGGAGGCCACCTGGGTGGTGGAGAGGGCGAAGCCGAGGTGCGACGAGGCCAGGATGGCGGTGGCCGTGCTGGTCTCGGCGGCGAAGCCCTGGGCGGGCTTCACCTCCGTGAGTCCCGCGCCCATGGTGCGGATGATCCGCCAGCCGCCGGAGTAGGTGCCGATCGCGATGGCGAAGGCACAGGTGGCGATCACCCATAGCTGCGGCCCGGAGCCGGCGGGCTGGGTGCCGGCTGAGATCAGGACCAGGGTGATGATGCCCATGGTCTTCTGGGCGTCGTTGGTTCCGTGCGCGAGGGCCACAAGGCTGGAGGTGAAGACCTGGCCGGTCCGGAATCCGCCGCGCTTCTGGGTGAGTTTGTCCCCTGTTTCAGGGTCATGCCGGGAGGTCAGCGCGTAGGCCAACTTCGTGCACAAGTACGCCACAGAGCCGGCGATGATCGGCGCAAAAATCGCGGGGAGAATGACCTTCTGCAGGATCGACTCAAAGTTGATCGAGTGGATGCCGATGCCGGCAATGGCAGCGCCAATCAGGCCGCCGAAGAGCGCGTGCGAGGAGCTCGACGGCAGGCCCTTCAGCCAGGTGATCATGTTCCAGAGGATGGCGCCCATCAGCCCGGCGAAGATGATGTCCGGAGTGATCTGGACACCGTCCGCGCCCTCCTTGATGATGCCGCCCGAGACGGTCTTGGCCACTTCCGTGGACAGGAACGCACCCACCAGGTTCAGCACCGCCGCAAGGGCTACCGCTGTTTTCGGTTTGATGGCACCTGTAGCGATGGGTGTGGCCATGGCGTTCGCGGTGTCGTGAAATCCGTTGGTGAAGTCGAAGAAGAGCGCCAGCAATATCACTAGCGCCACCATTACGGTGATTTCCACCTGTTGCCCAATCTGCAGTGTCCATGGTCAGCAGTTTCATATCCCCGGTGCCGCATGGCCACAGGGTTCATGTCTGGATGAACTCGCCGGGCCACTAAAGCAGCTTTGAAACCTTATCGATGGTACGTGGGAAAAACGGCAGGGCAAAACATGCCAGAAGACCCTAAATTCCGCCCCTGTGCTGTACGTGGCATTCATGGTGGCGGTGCGATGCTTGTCACAGCGAACCGGGGCGCCCCGCGCAGCCCGCGGCGCCTCCCTAAACTGTCCGGCTTATGCTGTCCGACCTAACCGGTCCGGCGGGCCTCCGGCGCCGGGCCGGCGTCGAGCATGGAAGCGATCTTGTCCTCGAGCGCCGCGAGGGTGGCCTCCGGCAGCACGATGAGCCCGTCCAGTTCCCGGCGGGCGCGCCGGTAGGCCGTCTGGCGCTCGGCGGGGGTTGCCGCGGCGTCCGATGCGATCCTCAGGAGCTTCCGGGCCGTCTCCAGGCGCTGCCGTTCCGGCCCGGTGAACTTGCTGTCCCTGATCCGCTTCGCTTCGCGTTCGGCGACGTCGAAGGCGAGTTCAAAGCCGGTCACGGCCGCCCGGTATTCCGCGAGCCGTGCGGCCGTCCTGACATCCCCGGGGGCGGCCGGCCGCAAGCCGTCGGCTTCACGCTTGGCTCGCAGGAACGCCACTGTGAGGGGCTCCCGGACGTCGCTCATGACCGGATAGTCGATCAGCTTTCCGATATCGAGTTCGTAGTCCAGCCAGCGTTTGTTGACGGTGTCGTGGGCCTTCATGAGGCCCAGCACCTCGGTCTGGCTGGCCTGCTCGGCCTGCGCGGCCTGGTTCTTGAGCGTGTAGAGCTCCACCCGACGGCGGTGCCGGCGTTCAGCGGCTTTGGACCAGGTCCGCGCCCACCCGCCGATCAGTCCGCTCATCGGAAAGACGAGCCACCAAAAGTGAGTGACGAAATTGAAGAAGGGGTCCACTGCATCATCCTCCCATCCGATGGCGGCGGCGGAAAGCCCCTCCCGTCAGGGGTTTTCCGGCGGCCCGTGGCCGGCTCAGACCCAGTTCCGGCACCGGCGGGAACCACGCTTCCGAGCCGCATCAGTCTCCGTGCTTGACCCTGTGCACATGGGTGACGAGCGTGGGACACGGCACGCCCAGCAGTACGGCGTGCGCCGTGGAGCCGAGCACAGTCCGGGAGAATCCGCTGCGTCCACGGCTTCCGATCACCAGCAGCCTGGCACCGTCGGCGATATTGACCAGGGCCTTGGCGGGTTCGATGTTGGTTTCCAGACGCTGATGAACTGTCAGGTCCGGGTACTGCCCGCCGAGTCCGGCCGCCGACTCGGCGAGCACGATCCGGTTCTCCTCGACCATTCTCTCGGCGAGGCCGCTGGACGGCGACTGTATCTCCACCCACCGCGCCGTGCTCTTGAATACGAGGACCACGGTGAGCTCGTCCCCGCCCAGGTCTGCCTCCGCGGCCGCGAACGCGACAGCCTGCAGCGATTCTTCGGAGCCGTCCACGCCGACTACGACGCCCCGATCCGCCGATGCGAGGTTCGCCGGGATGACAGCTACGGGGCACTCCGAGGCGGCGACAACCTGCAGGGCGCGGTCGGTCAGGGGCCCGGCGTTCGGCCAGCGTTTGCCATGCGCGCCGACCACCACGAGGGCTGCCTGGGTGGAAGCGTCCCGCAGCACCGAGCCTCCGCTGCCATGACGTAGGTCGATGTCCACGTCGACGTCCGGGGCCTGCCTGCGGGCGCTCGCCTGCGCTTTCTGCAGCAGGTCCATCCCTGATTCGCGGATGATCTCGTGATATTGGAACTCTGGGGACATCCAGCGGTCGTCCACTGCATGGACGATCAGGACGGGAGCCTTGTCCCGGGCCGCCCGCGTAAGGGCCCAGGTCAGGGCGGCCTCGCTGCCCGCGGACCCGTTGATCCCGACGACGATTGGCTTGCCCATTATGGTTCCGCCTTCGTTGAATCCGAGCCGGGCTAGAATCCCGTGGGCTCTGTCTCGAATTCAGGTTCCCGGGGTGGCCCCTCATGGTGCACCGGCCGCAGGGCAGCCGTGTTTTCTAGCCAGATGAGGGCGTCGTATCGCTCCCCCATCCGGGTCGGAACGTAGTTTCCGGCCTCCCTTTCGGGGTGGTATACGACGCCGATCGCCCGGTGCCCGAGCCGCGTGGACAACCAGGGGCCGGTCCTGTCGTCGCCGAACTCCAGGACGGCCGGCGCCCCGAGGGCCTGGTGCAGGAAGTCTTCGTGGCTGCCGGGGCGCGCGTCGGGCACCGTGACGATACGTTCGGGGCGGCCCCACCCGTCGGCGGCGGTCACGGAACCGCGGTGGGCTGCGAACCCGACAAGCAGCACCCCCTCGCCCGCATGGCGGTCGCGCAGCAGCTGACCGACATTCACCAGGCCGTCCTGCGCCATGTCCGTGCCGCGGGCGTCCCCGATATGCGTGTTGTGCTCCCAGACCAGCCCTTTGGACGCCGGCCCCAGGTGCCGGCTGACCCTGTCGATGGTGTCCGCCATGTGATGGTCGCGGACGTTCCAGGACTGCCGGTCGCCGCGGACCATGACGCGGTAGTAATGCTCAGCGTTCGCCGCGACTTCAGCGTTCTGGACGGCGTCGAAGGCGTCTTCGTCATGCGGTCCCGGGCTGGAGACCCGGGCCCTGACCTCGGTCAGGAGGGCCACGACGTCGGGCTCGCAGGACTGCGGCACCAGCCGCGTGTTCCACGCGTATTCGTGCGGGTCCTCGTGATGGGGCAGGAAGCACTGCCAGGCGCGCTTGGCCGCCGGCACCGCGTCGGGAACGTTGCCCTCCAGCCAGCCGATGATCTCGCGCAATGAATCCCAGAGCGAGTAGACGTCCAGTCCGTAGAAGCCGACCCTCTTGTCCTGGGGCCGGCCTGCGTTCCAGCCGCGCAGCCAGTCCAGGAACGCGGCGACTTCCTCGTTGGCCCACATCCAGGTCGGCCAGCGTTCGAAGCCGGCCAGCAGCGCATGGACTCCCTGGTCCTTCCCCGCCAGGCCGCGGACCCACTGGTTGATGCGCCAGCAGTCGGGCCAGTCCCCTTCGACTCCGATCCAGTTGTAGCCCTCCTCCTGGATGAGCCGCCGGCTGAGGGTGTCGCGCCAGGTGTAGAACTCGTGGGTCCCGTGGGACGCTTCGCCGACGGCGACAAAGCGGCAGTCGGCGGCGCTCCGCACGATCCCGCTGAGGTCCCGATCGGTTTTCAGCGGCCGGGCGAGATCGTGGATCTCTTTCAGCACGGAGGTCCGGGTAACGGCGTCGGGGTTCATTGCGGATCCCCGATGTGGTGGTGCTTCATGGCGCTCCCGTGGGCCTTTATTACGTGTGGACCTCTGCAACGCGGACCGGTGAAATGCCCGAGCGGTGAAATGCGCCGGCCCGTGAGCTGAGCGGATCGGTGTATTGCGGCCCCTGTGAATGCGCAGACCTGTGGCTCGCGCTGCACGCCCAGCTTCCGCCCGGGCCTGCCGGGCGCCAAGGGCCAAAAGTCACCTCCGGATGTACCCGGACACACGCGTGGCCCGGATTCCACCAGCGCGTCGCTGAGCAGTGGCCCCGTGTAGCTGACCGTCAGGGCTCCCTTCTCCAGGACCGTGCCGTAGTTGCCGAGCGCATCCGAGAGGATGCCTTCCTCGGCGATGGAACCGGCCACGGCTGCCGGATCGGCGGCGGCGACGGTGAACTGGAGATCGTGGACCAGGACCGAGGAAACGTGGACGTGCTCCACACCGGGGTACGTGCCCTCAGCGCCGAAGGCGAGTTCAGCCAGCTTCTCCGCGTCCTCAGCGGTACTTCCGGCCGGAAGCATCACGATCAGCTCCGGTGCCACATGCTCGAGGATCGCCGGCTCGAGGACGTCCGGTGGGATGTCGGACAGGACGATGCCGCTGGTGGCCGCCGTCTGCTCGAGCCGTGCGCGGGGTGCGCCCGGCTGTGCTCCCTCGGTGGGGTGGACGGCGATGACCGCGCGGCGCCGCACCATCAGCCCGTCATTGCTCACGGTCGGACGGCCGTTGCCGACGTCTGTCCCGGTTTCCAGCGAGACGGGCGCGGCGCTCGCCGCAGCCCCGGCTGTCGGCGAGGCAGGTGCCGGTGACGGCGTTCCGCCGGTGCAGGCGCTCAGCGCCAGCACCAGCAGGGCCGCCGCGCCCAGTTGTCCCAGGCGGCGCACGTCAGGTCCCCGCCGGGAATCCAGGCCGGTAGACCGGCGGGAACGCGTCGGGCGCTTCGGGGTCCAGGACCGGCGGATCCGTGGTGATGGGGTCGTTGGTCCGCAGATCGCCCACGGAGAACTGCACCATCATGTCGTGGTCCTCGTGGACCAGGTTGTGGCAGTGGATCATGTAGCGGCCGCCTCCGCCGAAACCCGTGTCGAATTGCATGAGCGCCGTAATGGACTCGTTCTCGCCGGCGTAGAAGACGTCCTTGGGGCCCTGTTCCCAAGCGAACGGCTTGCCGCCGTTGGTGTTCCGGGCGATGATCTTGGCGTCAATGAGGTGGATGTGCACAGGATGGAACCAGCCGCCGGAGGCGTTGACGATGGTCCACTGCTCGACGTCGAATGGCTGGGGGTTGCCGAACAGCTTGGTGAACCCGGACTTCTCCACATCTGCCCAGGTGACACCGTTGACGGTCCATTGTCCGTGATCGCGGAAGAATCTCAGCTCTCGTTTCGCCTTGGCCATCGCAGGTGTCAGGCTCATGGTGGGGATGCCGCCGCTGGGCGCGTTGACGGAGCCGCCGTCCTCCAGCGTGACCGGAATGCTCGAAATGGAGCCTGCCCCGGATCCGGAGTCGGCCACCACCTGGAAGCGCATGATCTTGTTGGTGTTGGCGAAATCGATGTTGTTCTTGTTGCTGAGGTTGCGCAGCTCGATCAGCTGCCCGGTCCGGTATTTGCGGAAGTCGATCAGCACCTCGTAGCGTTCCGCCGTGCCCTGCCGCCAGGATTTCACGGCCTGCACTTTGGGCGTCATGCCGGCGTCGGTTCCAACTATATAGACGGGGTCCCCCGTTGAGAGCGTGGGCCGGTAGGAGCGTGAGATGGACGCATCGAGCACCCGGAAGCGGTAGATCCGGGGCTTGACCTTCATGGTGGGCCACGGCACGCCGTTGACCATGATGATGTCACCCCACAGGCCTTTCACGTCGTTGTCGTTATAGGCGAGCGAGCCGTCGGCCTTGAACATGGCGTCCGAGATCATCAAGGGCACATCGAACTCGCCTTGCGGCAACTGCGCACGCTCGTGCTTGTCAGACAGCGGGTAGAAGGCCGCGAGCCCTGAATAGACGTTTTGTGCGGTGATGTGGTGCTTGTGGTCGTGGTACCAGAGCGTCCGGGCCGCCTGAAAGTTGGGGTAGTGGTAGTTCTTGAAGTTCCCGGGGATGGTGATGTCGTTGGCGTAGCCGTCGTATTGTGGCAGAGACGCGGAGCCGTGCAGATGGGTGACTGTGTCAAAGCGGGCAGGCTGCACGAGCCCGGCGGCGGGCAGGTCGTTGCGGATCCGCACCTCAATCCGGGTGCCCTGGTTGGCCCGGATGGTCGGGCCGGGGAAGATGCCGTTGTAGCCCGCAACGGTGGTATTCAGGCCGGGAACGAACTGGGCCTGTCCGAGTTTCTGGGTGAGGGCGTACCGGGCGAACGGGCGGGCCGGATCGCCGCCGTCGAAGCCTGTCTGAAAGGGGACGAGCTCCGGCGGCCGGCGAAAGACGCCCGCATAGGGAACAGGCATGTTCGCAGGTGCAAGCTGGCTGGCGGTAATGAGCGGTGTGCTCGGCCCAGTGGTGGGAACGCCGTCGTCGCCGCCTTTGAATCCGGCCAGTCCGAGGGCGCCGACGGCGCCCAGTTTGAAGATTTCACGTCGTGTAGTCATGGCCCCTCCAAGTGGGCAATAGTGCTGAATGCAGTGTCGAAAAGTGATTTTCGAGGAATTGAGGAAGCCGGCTGACGGGCCGTTGCGGGCCCGCCAGCCGGCGATCTCTTGCTGCTTGTTACAGTCCCGCGCCCGTGGTGAACGTCCAGACAACGGATGTCAGCGGGTTACCCGCCAGGTCGCGGACTCCAGTGGTGCCACCGGTGACGGTGACCCGGTACTGGGTGTTCGCGAGGAGGCTGGCTCCGGGGTTGATCGTCAGCACCCTGGTGGTGGTGTTGAACGTGACCGCCGAGGGGACCTGGGCTCCGGTAGAGACCCGCTCAATCCGGACCTTGCCGGCAACCGCGAAGCCGGTGATGGCCTCGCTGAACGTGGCCGTCACGTTGCTGTTGCGCAGCACCCCGGTGGCTCCCGCGACGGGAGTCGTGGCGGTGATGGTCGGGTTGGGGCCTGTGGTGAACGACCACGTGCTCGTCACCATCGTGTTGCCCGCGAGGTCACGGACCCCCGAGAGGGTCGCCGTGTACACGCGGTCCGCCGTCAGTGTCGGCGTGGGGTTGAGTGTCGCCACCCGCGTCAGCGGGTTGTAGCTGACGACGGCGGGAACCAACGCGGTGCCCAGCCGGAGCTGGAAGTTGGTACCCGTCACCCCCGTGACCGCTTCGCTCAGCGTTGCCGTCACGTTCGTGCCCTGGCTGACAGACACGGCGCCCACTGCGGGAGCACGCGCAGTCACGGTGGGAGCCACGAACTCGGTCCGTGGTGTCACCGCTGCCGTGCGGCCCGAGAACCCGCTCGTGCCCACTGCGTTGATGGCGGCCACGTCGAACGTGTACGCCGTCCCGTTGGTGAGGCCCGTGACGACGACGGTTCCGACATTGCCGGTGACCGCCTGGGTGCGGGCCAGGACAGTTCCGGCGAAGGCCCTCACTGTGTAGCCCGTGATGGGGGATCCGCCGTTGTTGGCCGGTGCCGTCCAGGTCAGGGTTGCCGAAGCGTTCCCGGCCGTGGCCGTCCCGATGGTCGGTGCTCCCGGTGCGGTCGCCGTCGTCGGGCTCACCGTGTTGGAGAGTGCCGAGAACGGGCTGTCACCGAGGGCGTTGCTGGCCAGCACCTGGAACCTGTACTGGGATCCGTTCGCCAGGCCGGTCACTACCAGGCTGGTGGCGCCTGCCGGGGCGGAGCGCAGGGCGCCGACCTGGACGCCGGCCGGGTTGGTGGTCACGTCGAGCACCTTCACGGAGAAGGTGTCGGCGACGCCGACCGTCGGAGCCGTCCAGCGCACCGTGGCCTGCCCGGCGCCGGCGGTTGCCGTGCCGATGACCGGGGCGTTAGGCAGAACGGTGTCGGAGAACTGCAGGAACTCGATGTTGCGGATCGTGTCCGTCCCGTCGATGCCTACGTTGTCCACCACCGTGGTGGTGGAGCCTGCCGAGCCGATCGTGCCGTCGCCACCGGTGGTGGTGACGGTGTAGTTGGCCCGCGGGCCGGAGAAGATCGCGACGTCCCGGTTGCCCGCAGTTTCGAGGGCGGTGGGGGTCACGATTTCGCGGACAGCCACCAGGTTCCCGGGGTTGACGACGCCGGCCGCTACTGCAGCCGCCAGGGTCAGCGGGTTGCCGGTCTGGTACTGGTGCTCCATGAGGTCGGTGGTGCCGATCTCCACACCTGCGTCGTCCCGCACACTGATGCGGATCTTCAGGTACCGGTCGCCGTCGATGACGTCGTTGCCGCCGCGGCCCTCGATCTTGTCGCTGCCGAGGCCGCCGATGAGGATGTTGCCGTCGCCCCAGACCGGACCGGTCAGGGGGCAGACGCCCATCGGTGAGAGTGCTTCGACAGGTGCGAGCGGGGTGGTCGGTGCCGGCAGGATGGCCTGCAGGCCGGCGATCCGGTTGATGCCCGTCTGGTCGAGGACGTCGCAGCCACTGAAGCCTGCACCACCTACGGTGCTGGGCACTGCGTCGTCGCCACGGATGACGTCGTCGAACTTGGAACCGGAGTTGGCTTCTACTTCCTGCCAGCGGTCGCGGTTGACAACGACAGGCAGCGGAAGGCCAATGAGGTTGTTGTTGATCTTCATGTCATCATCGGCTGCCACGGTGTCGTACTGGTGCGTGGCCCAGTCGAACCCGGCCGCACCGGCGAACCGGTCGATGGCGGCATTGCTGGTCATGATGTCGTCGCCACCTTCGGCGTCGTAGTCGTTCTCGCCCACCTGACCGACGAAGATATCGTTGCCGGGCTTCGTCTGGGCCGGGTCGTCGAAGAACGGGGCGCCGTGGTCGCCGATCAGCAGGTCCTGGCCGGAACCACCCTGGATCCAGTCGTCACCGCCGTCGCCGAAGACCGCATCGGCACCGTCACCTGCCTGCACGAAGTCGTTGCCGGGACCCGCGAAGGTTTCGTTGTCGTTTGCGCCACCATTAGTGAAGTCCTGGCCGTCACCGCCCATCAGGATGTCATCGCCGATACCGGAGTTGAGGTAATCGTTGCCCGGGCCGCCCTTGAGGACGTCGGCTCCGGATGAATCGGTGATCCTGTCGTTGCCGTCACCGCCGAGGGCGATGTCGTCGCCGCCGTTGCCTTCAATGACGTCGTTGCCCTCGTTGCCGAGGAACGTGTCGTTGTCGTTGCCGCCGGTGACGCGGTCAGCATTGGCCGTGCCGTTGTACACGGACTGGCCGTTGATGCCGCTGGGATCGACTACGTTCTTCTCCTTGTACTGGATGGTGCCGTCAGGCTTGCGCAGGAGCAGCAGATCCTCGCGGCATTCGGACTTGGGGTCGTCCACGACCGTGGCCCCGGATGCGGCGTAGCCTGCCGGGGTGCCGGCCAGGTTGCCGAGCTCGAACTTGCAGTCGGCAGTGCCGAAGGCGTCCGCCTTGAGCGAGTGCGCGTTGGTGTTGCGCATGATCATCTCGGCAAAGGAGTTGCTCTCCAGCTGTGAGCGCAGGTTCATGCCCGGAGTACGCGCCAGGTAGTACAGGCGGTCGCCGTTCTGCAGGTCGGTCAGCTGGTTCTCGAACACGTAGTTGAACGTGCTGCCCAGGAGGCCGCCGAAGAGGTTGGTCTTCTCCGCCAAGCCGCCGACCCAGAGGTCGACCTTGTTCAGGCCGGTCTCCTGTGTCGCCCACGGTCCGGCACTGTTCATGAAGTCCGTCATGTCAGCCGTGGGAGGGGTCGCAAGGGTGCCCGGATCAACGATTGCCTTGGCCGCTGCCCGCTTGCCCGCCAGCGTGGTTTCGCTGATGATGGTCGGGTAGGTGCCGTAGGCAGCTACAAAGTTGATCAGCGATTCCGGGTGCTTCAGGTTCTGCCCGAAGTCTGCCCAGCTCGTGTACGGTGCCAGCTGCGCGTCACCCGTGGCGCCGTTGATCTGGCGCCGCAGCTCATTGAGCGGCGGTACGCCTTCGGAGCGTGCACGGGTCATGTTGATCGTTGGCAGGTCCAGGGGAAGACCCAGCAGGTTGTTGCGCAGGGTTCCCGTCACGAATTCGTCCAGTTCGTTGCCGACCTGGTCGCTCATGCCCATGACCAGGCTGCCGGCGGCCTCTTCCGAGGTCAGGGGCCCCGCCGATCCGCCGTTGGTGTACTCGGGCGGGTTCAGGAAGCCGTTCAGCAGGGAGATCGAGTTGTCACTGCCGTCCGCGTTGGTCCGGGAAATCGTCTCGGTCAGCATGGAGTGGCCGAACCGGTAGACCGCGTGGGCGAATTCGGCCCGCACCGCGGCGTTGATATCCGAGTGGTAGACGTGGAAGGGCTGGACCGCCGGCTGGATCTTGCGGGCGAACTCCTCGAACACGAGGTGCTGGTATTCCATTTCCGTGACGAACCGGGCCGCCTGGAACAAACGCTCACCGTTCCAGCCGTTGGCACCCGCGGCCAGCTTCCACTCGGCCAGCGCGGCGACGCCCTTGGTCGACGTGTCATTGGTGAGGGTGTTCTCGATATCCGCCACGAGGCGGTCGTGCTCGGAGTGGAAAATCTGGTGAATGGTGGTCAGGCCGATGTTCTCGTTGACGCGACCATCACCGGCACAGAAGTGCGCGTTCAGCATCTCGTCGTCGTAGGTCCCGGCCGGCTGGTTCGCAAAGTCTGCCGAGGCCGTGGTGTCGGCGTCCGGGACGGGCGCGACGGGCGGCGTGGCAGGGTTGTGGTCCGTGTCCTGCGGCGAGGGATCGGCGTTGTGCGCGATGTCGGTCAGGAACGGGGTGTCGAAGTAGCGGACATTCGCCGGCACCGGAACGGGGTTTGCCGTGTCGCCCTCGACCAGGCCGGTCAGGGTGACGTACTGCGGCAGGCCGCGGGCGGGTCCGGGGATGAACTTGCCGTAAGGGTCCGCGGCGATCATCGGGATGTTGGTGACGTCCTTGTCCTGGAGCTTGAGGCCCAGGAAGATCGCGGCCTGGGACTTCACGTCAGCCCACGTGGCCATGCCTCCGGCGGTGGGGCCGGCGACGCCGCCGAGGAGCTTGCCGGTTGAAACCGGCTTGCCGTCGGTGTTGTTGATGTACTCCCGCAGGAACACCTGGTGGGAGGGGTGGGACGTGTAGGTCTGGGACTGGTCAACGTAGGGCGAGTCCGTGTTGGTAGCTTCCTGAACGTCATCGGCAGTCCCGAGGATGTTGTCCGGGCCCGGCTGGTTCTGGCCGCGGGTGAGCACCATGAAGGCGTTGGGGCTGTTGGGTGCCACTTCGTCGCCCGTGTTGGGCTTGCCGTCGGGGCCCACAGTGATCAGCGGGTCGTCGGCCTTGAGCGGAACGAACACTGTTCCGCCGCCCTTGACCGTCTGGTCAACGCCGTGGTCGAAGAACTGCCCGAACAGGGTGAACAGCGAGTTGTACGGTGGGGAGAGGCCGACGTCGGTGGTGACGTTGGGGATGAACAGCGTCTTTCCGGTGGGGACGCAGCCGGCCGGCACAGCCTCGACCGGCGGAGTCGCCAAGGGGTCAGGATCGGTGGTGCAGGGGACGAGCCCCGGATTGCCCTGGGTCCGGACCGGGAACCCTGCAGCGGCGATGGCGGCGGGATTAGTGGCCGTCTGATCCACGATCAGGTTGCTGATTTCACGTGGCTGGGCGTCGAACACGTTGCCCGACTTTTGTGCGTAGGAGGTGGAGCCTCCACCAAATGCTGCCGGAGCAGCATCCGCGGCGTTGAACTGCGGCGTCGTGTGACGCGGGAAAACCTGATCGGCGGCCCCGAATGTTTCGCGGCCCTTGATCAGGTTGTTGCAGGAGCCGTCAACTGTGCGGAGGCCGTACGAGGTGAGGGCGTCGGGAATCTG
Source organism: Arthrobacter sp. 05T47 (assembly GCF_056395825.1). NCBI lineage: Bacteria > Bacillati > Actinomycetota > Actinomycetes > Micrococcales > Micrococcaceae > Arthrobacter > Arthrobacter sp. 05T47. The sequence continues at coordinate 93,805 of NZ_JBFTKG010000001.1, forward strand.
GTTGGGGCCGGGTCCGACCAGGGCCCCACACGGGCCGGTGGCCGACGTCGTATTGGCGACGTGCGCCTCGGCTATCTTGATCTGCTTGAGGATGAAGGCCAGGTCGGATGGGGTGACCGTGAAGCCTGCGCCGACGGGTGCCGGCGCGGCACTGGCGCCAAGCGCCGTTGTGGTGAGTCCGATGAAACTGAGCAAGGTCATTGCTGTCCCTGCTGCGACTGCGCGGGTTGGTCGGCTAAAGCGTCTTTGACCGCCGACCTTCCTGCATGCGAACAAATTCATTGCACACCTGCCTCTTAGAGTGAGTGATGGTGCAAGAGTGCTGGGTGATTCCTTGGGGAAAACTGGAACGGATGAGTAACTTGCGATCCGGACCGCAGTCCGGCGATTTTCGGGACTGCCAGCCACCGGGATCAGGGGTCTTAAGTACGCGTGTTGGCGTATTGGGGTACTCGCCCGGACAGCGACGGCGGCAGCGCAGCTACGCGGGAACTACTGCGCGGTGGGTCTGTGGGCGGATTACAGACGGGTAACGGCTACCCCTCGAGGACCCGAATATTTGGCCGCTGCTACCTGCGGCTGTTCTTCAGCAGGTTCTCAGCTTGCCCCAAGGCGGGTCCTGTATAAGGGCGTATCCGACGGTGGCGGGCCGTGCAAAGGCGCGGCTCCGGGCCGGTTGCTTGCGGCGCTCCGATCAAGCTGATAGGCCTGACAGTAAGCTGCAGAGTGGCAGATCAGCGCGCCGTCCAAACCCGACGGTAGTTGCAGAAGGGAAGTTCACGTGACTCGCAAGACCCCTCAGATCGAGGAACCGTCCGAGAAAGAACTGGTTGTCGGGGACGGGCCGAAGAGCTGGGCCGCCGGTGTCCCGGGCGTGTACCACTCCATGAAGCCGGCCATCGAGCAGATGGGGCTGAACCGGACCCGCAAAACCGTCATGGCCATGAATCAGAAGGACGGCTTCGACTGCCCGAGCTGCGCGTGGCCGGATCCGCACCACCGCAAGGCCTTCGAATTCTGCGAGAACGGGGCCAAGGCCGTGACCTGGGAGGCCACGCCGGTGGTGGTCCCCGAGAGTTTCTGGGCCGAGAATTCCGTCAGCGAGCTGCGGAGCCGGTCCGAGTACTGGCTTGGCATGCAGGGCCGGCTGACGGAACCGGTTTACAAGCCCGCCGGCGAGGACCACTACAGGGCGGTCAGCTGGGACGAAGCGCTCCGGCTCGTGGCCGACAAACTCAAGGGGCTGGACTCCCCCGACCAGGCGGCGTTCTACACGAGCGGACGGACGTCGAACGAGGCGGCTTTCCTCTACCAACTGCTGGTCCGCGGCTACGGCACGAACAACCTGCCGGACTGCTCCAATATGTGCCACGAATCCTCAGGCTGGGCCATGGGCCAGACCATCGGCATCGGCAAGGCCACAGTCAGCTTTGACGACTACGCCGAAGCCGACCTGATCATCGTCATGGGCCAGAACCCGGGCACCAACCACCCCCGGATGATGACCGAACTCGAGGCGTGCAAAAACCGCGGCGGCGAGATCGTGGCCGTCAACCCCCTTCCCGAGGCCGGCCTGCGGCGCTATAAGAACCCGCAGGAGGTCAAGGGCGTGATCGGCCATGGCACCCAGATCGCGGACCAGTTCCTCCAGATCAGGATCGGAGGCGACATGGCGTTGCTGCAGGCAGTGTCCAAGCGCGTCCTCGACGCCGAGGCCAAGAACCCCGGAACGGTCCTGGACCACGCGTTCCTGGCCGAACACTGCGAGGGACTCGAGGAGCTCAAAGAGCACCTGGCCCGACTGGATGAGGGAACCGTGCTCGAGGCCACAGGTCTGCGCAGCGAGGACATCGACGAACTCGCTGCCCGGTACCTCAAGGCCGAGAAAGTCATCATCACCTGGGCCATGGGCATCACCCAGCAGAAGAAGGGTGTTGCCACGATCAAGGAGATCATCAACCTCCTCCTGCTGCGCGGCAATATCGGCAAGCGGGGCGCCGGCGCCTCCCCCATCCGCGGGCACAGTAACGTGCAGGGCGACCGCACCATGGGCATCTGGGAGCAGATGCCGCAATCCTTCATGGAGGCCCTCGGCAAGGAGTTCGACTTCGAGCCGCCGCGGGAACACGGCACGGACGCCGTCGAAACCATCAACAAGATGCGCACCGGCGAGATCAAGGTTTTCCTTGCCCTGGGCGGCAACCTGGTGGGAGCCATCTCGGACACGAATGCCGCCATGGCGGCCATGGACAACACAGAGATGTCGGTCCAGATCTCCACGAAACTGAACCGCTCGCACACCGTAACGGGCCGTGAGGCGCTGATCCTCCCCACGATGGGCCGGACCGAGATCGACATCCAGGAATCCGGACCCCAGTTCGTCTCCGTGGAAGATACAGTCTGCGCCGTGCACCCCTCCTGGGGCAGCGTTGAACCGGTGTCCCACCATCTGCTCTCAGAGCCGGCCATCGTCAGCCGGCTGGGCAAACTCCTGGTGGGCGACAAAATCAGGGCCGACTGGGACGGCTATGAGAAGAACTACGACCTGATCCGCGACCACATTTCGCGGGTCGTGGGCGGCTGCAAGGACTACAACCAGCGGATCCGGCAGGAAGGCGGGTTTGTCCTCGCGCACGGTCCCCGCGATTCCCGCACCTTCCCGACGCCCACGGGCAAGGCCGTGCTGACGGTCAACGACCTCGAACTTATCGACCGGCCGCAGGGCACCCTGATCCTGCAGAGCATGCGCTCCCACGACCAGTTCAACACCACCATCTACTCGCACAACGACCGCTACCGGGGTATCAAGAAAGGCCGCCATGTGGTGTTCGTGAACCCTGACGACATCGCCGAACTCGGCCTCGCCGACGGGCAGTTCGTGGACATCCGCGGCGTGTACGACGACGGCGAGGAACGCGTGGTGCGCAAGTTCCGTGTGGTGTCGTACCCGACGGCGCGCGGCTGCGCCGCCGCCTACTACCCCGAGGCCAACGTGCTGGTGCCGCTGAACCACACGGCCGAGGGCAGCAACACGCCGGTGTCGAAGGCGGTGATCGTCCGGTTCGAACCGAGCCTGGACCAGACACCAGAGGGCGCGGCGACAGCCTCGGCCGGGGCGGCCTCGCCCTAGCCGAATGTCCGCGCAGGCCGGGGCCGGGCGCAGCCGGGGCCAGGGGAACATGCCCCGCCCCGGCCACGGCCACTGGACATAACACCACCAGGCCCATCCCTGAGCCCCACCAATGAGCATGTCCCGAGGCCAGTCAGCATGTCCCGAGGCCAATGAGCATGTCCGGTGGTGTGTGACCTTTCTCACTGTGCCCTCTTGGCCCAGCCTTCCTCGTCCGGGCCGCCGGACTCGCCGTGTTCGCAGAGTTCAATGACTTTGTTGGACGCGGCGTGGGCGGCTTCCTTGGAGCCGTGGCGGCCCTTGGTGGAGGCAGTTCCCGCCGCGTAGCCCACAATGAATGCGCTGATGGCATCCGCGTGGGGCCCCACAGCCTTGACGGACTCGTCCGCGACCTGGACGACCTTCTCGTGGTCGACGTCGAGGTCGAGGATCTGCAGGGCCTGGATGAGCCGGCTGCTCCAATGCCGCAGCGAACTGTCTTCGTCTCGGGACAACGTCATGGCTACTCCTTCTCACGGGGTTCGAACTCTCGGGGTGCGGATCGTCTGACCTTCAAGGGGTAGCATCCGCTCCGGCGTCGCGCAACGATAAACCGCCCCAGGCGCCTCAGCTCCAGAGCGCCACGTGGAACTTGGACCCGCGCCGTTCCAATCCCCGTGAACCGCCGGGAGCAACCATGGCCGCGGTGGCGTCCGCGGTGCCGGCAAACCTTTGCAGGGTCCGTGCCATGGTGGTGGCACGGCGGCGGTCCAGGGTACTGGCCCACCAGAGGCCGGAGATCGGCGTTCCGGCCACCGGGACACGGACCAGGGCGCCGCTGCGGATTTCGGCCCGGACTATATGGCCCAGCGCCAGCATGGTTCCCTCGCCCGCCCGGACGGCGGCGAGCGCCTCGGTTTCGCTGCTGAGCCGAATGATCTCCGGAGCTACTGCCTGGGAAGCCAGCCATCGGCCCTCCTCGCTCGCCGCCTGGATGCCTGCGGCACCAGCGAACCACGGCCTGCGTAGCAGTTCGGCGAGCGCCACGGGTCCGTGAAGCGATGCGAGGGGATGACTGGCCGACGCCACGACGATCCGCTGGTACCGCAGGAACGGAACGGAGTCGAGGCCGACGTCGCCGGTAACGTTGGGAAGCGAACCGTTGGGAAGGGCGCTGTTGGCGGCGGGCCGGGCGCCCAAAGCGATGTCATAGACGCGCTCCAGCAGCAGCGATGCAACATCCTCCGCCTCTTCCACCACCACATCGACGGAGGCGCCGGGAACTCGCCGGGTGAAGAGGTCCAGCAGGCGCCCGGCGGCGTGCTCGGCAAACGGCGCCGTCGCCACGATCTTCAGGCGCCCGGTCTCGGTCTGGGCGTGTGCCACCTCCCAGCGGGCCTGGTCCGCCAGCCCCACGATGTCCTGGGCATGTTCGGCGAGAGCCCGTCCACCTGGGGTCAGCGCTATCCCGCCGTGGGCCCGCACAAAGAGCGGGTCTCCCAGATCCTGCCTGAGCGCGGCCAGGGCCGTCGAAACGGCCGGTTCGCTGACTCCGAGGTGGGCTGCGGCCGCGTGCAGAGAGCCCAGCTTGGCCACCAGGGCGAACGTCCGCAACTGTCCCAATGTCATCGCCACGGCTTCATAACCTTTCGCTTATCACGATATTGACAGTGTCGTCGGGCCGGGGCAAGACTGACCTCAATCCGGCGCCATGCAGCCGCACCATCACGCCGCCGGCCAATCGGAGTGAGGTAGGGACTATGCAGATTCCGGCTCCATTTGACTACGTACGCGCCACTACTGTGGACAACGCCTTGGAGCTCCTGGCCCGGTACGGCCCGGAATCCCGGGTGGTGGCCGGCGGCCACAGCCTCTTGCCGATGATGAAGCTGCGCCTGTCCCGGCCCGAGTGGCTGATCGACATCAATGACCTCTACGAGCTGGACTTCATCCTCCGGGACGGCAACAAGCTGCGCATCGGTGCCATGACCCGCCACACCACCTTGCTGGAATCAGACGAGGTCGCCGGCCTGTTCCCCATTGTGCGGGACGCCGAGCTGGTGATCGCCGACCCCGTGGTGCGCAACCGCGGCACCATTGGCGGCTCGCTCTGCCAGGCTGACCCCGCCGAAGACCTCTCCACCGTGTGTGATGTCCTGGGCGCCGAGGCCGTGATCCGCGGGCCACGCGGAGAGCGGATCCTGTCCATGGCCGAGTTCCACCGCGGACCGTACGAGACTGCTGTGGGGCAGGATGAGCTCCTGTGCGAACTCAGGTTCGGCATCCGCCCCCGCACGGGCAGCGCCTATGAAAAGGTCGAGCGCCGGGTCGGGGACTGGGCCGTCGGGGCCGCCGGCGCCGCCGTCTCCCTCGCCGCGGACGGAACTGTTGACGACGCCGCCGTCGCGCTGACCGCGCTGGGCCTAGACCACCCACTGGCCGAAGCCGCCGCACTGCTCCGCGGCAAGCGTCCCGCCGAGGAACTGTTCGCCGAGGCCGGCAGGCTGGCGGCGGCGGCCTGCGACCCGGTAGCGGACCAGCGCGGCCCGGTCGATTACAAACGGCATCTCGCCGATGAGCTCACCCGAAGGGTGCTGCGGCGGGCCTGTGCCCGCGCCGCCCAGATGCAGGAAGGCTGAAGCCGATGCAGATCAGCATGACCGTTAACGGCACCGACGTCACGAGCGAGATCGAGCCCCGGGTGCTCCTAGTCCACTACATACGTGAGGTCCTGGGCCTCACCGGTACGCACTGGGGATGCGACACCAGCAACTGCGGGACGTGTGTGGTCCTGATGGACGGCCAGCCCGTAAAGTCCTGCACCGTCCTGGCCGCCATGGCCGCGGGGCATGACATCCGCACGGTCGAGGGCCTGGCCACCGGCGGCACCCTCGACCCCGTCCAGCAGGGCTTTATGGAGGAGCACGGGCTGCAGTGCGGTTTCTGCACCCCGGGGATGATGCTCACGGCCCGCGCCCTCCTGGACAAGAATCCACACCCGGACGACGCCGAGATCCGGCAGGCGATATCCGGGCAGATCTGCCGGTGCACCGGCTACGCCACGATCGTCCGGTCGGTGCAGTGGGCCGCCGCCCATCCTGCTGGCGGCCTGGACGAGGCAGCGGCCTCCGCCCATTCTGCCGGCGGCCTTGACGGCACCGACACGGCCGTCCCGGATGTCGCCACAGAGACAGCGGAAACAAACGCGGAGGTGAAGGCATGACTGTCATCCATGACCGGCCGTCAAACCCGGCCGCCGGCGACGAGGACCGCCCGATCGGCTATGGCCGTATCCAGCGGAAGGAAGACCCGCGCTTTGTGCGCGGCCAGGGCAACTACCTGGATGACATCGTGCTGCCCGGGATGCTGCACGGCGCCATCCTGCGCGCTCCCGTGGCGCATGCCCGGCTCGTGTCCATCGATACCACCAACGCCCTGGCGCATCCGAAAGTGGTAGCAGTCATCACCGGCAAGGACCTCCTGGGCTTGAAGCTCGCGTGGGCGCCGACGCTCTCCGCCGACGTCCAGGCCGTGCTGGTCACGGACAAAGTCCGGTTCCAGGGGCAGGAAGTCGCGTTCGTGGTGGCCGAGGACCGTTACGCGGCCCGGGACGCCCTGGAGCTGATCGACGTCGAATACGATGTGCTTCCCCCGCTGGTGGACGCACGCAAGGCGCTCGATGCCGACGCCCCGGTGATCCGGGACGAGATCGAGGGCCGGACGGACAACCGGATCTTCGACTGGGAGATCGGCGACAAGGCCGAGACCGATGCGGTGTTCGCCTCCGCGGACGTTGTGGTCAGCCAGGAGGTGGTGTACCCGCGGGTCCACCCCGCCCCCATGGAAACGTGCGGCGCCGTCGCGGATTTCGACGCCGTCAGCGGCAAGCTGACCCTCTACGAGACCACCCAGGCCCCGCACGCGCACCGGACCCTGTTCGCGATCGTGGCCGGCATCCCCGAGCACAAGATCCGGATCGTCTCCCCTGATATCGGCGGCGGCTTCGGCAACAAGGTCGGAATCTATCCCGGCTACATCCTCGCCGTCGTCGGCTCGATCGTCTCCGGCCGCCCGGTCAAATGGGTGGAGGACCGCTCCGAGAACCTCATGTCGACCTCGTTCGCCCGGGACTACATCATGCAGGGCGAAATCGCGGCGACCAAGGACGGCAAGATCCTTGCCCTGCGCACCCACGTGCTGGCCGACCACGGCGCGTTCAACGCCACCGCCCAGCCCACCAAGAACCCGGCCGGATTCTTCTCCATCTTCACCGGCAGCTACGACCTCAAGGCCGCCCACTGCTCCGTCACCGGCGTCTACACCAACAAGGCGCCCGGCGGCGTGGCCTACGCGTGCTCCTTCCGCGTCACCGAGGCCGTCTACCTCGTGGAGCGGATGGTGGACGTCCTGGCCCGCAAGCTGGACATGGACCCGGCGGAGCTGCGGCTGAAGAACTTCATCAAGCCGGAGCAGTTCCCCTATGCCAACAAGACTGGCTGGGTCTACGACTCGGGCGACTACGAGGCCGCCATGCGCCTCTCGATGCAACTGGCCGGGTACGAGGACCTCCGCCGCGAGCAGGCCGAAAAGCGCGAACGCGGGGAACTCATGGGCATCGGCGTGGCCTTCTTTACGGAGGTCGTGGGAGCCGGCCCGCGGAAGCACTTCGACATTGTGGGCCTGGGCATGGCCGACGGCGCCGAGCTGCGCATCCACCCCACCGGCAAGGCCGTGGTCCGCATCTCGGTGCAGAGCCAGGGCCAGGGCCACGAGACCACCTTCGCCCAGATCGTGGCAGAGGAACTCGGCATCCCGCCGGAGGACATCGAGGTGGTGCACGGGGACACCGACCAGACCCCGTTCGGCCTGGGCACGTATGGCAGCCGGTCGACGCCGGTCAGCGGCGGTGCCGTGGCCCTTGTGGCACGCAAGGTGCGCGACAAGGCGAAACTGATCGCCGGGGCCATGCTCGAGACCCGCCCCGAGGACCTCGAGTGGGAAAAGGGCCGCTGGTTCGTCAAGGGCGACCCCAGCGTCGGCAAGACCATCGCCGAGATCGCCATGGGCGCCCACGGCACCGTTGCCCTGCCCGAGGGCGTGGACGGCAACCTGGACGCCGAAGTCACGTACGACCCGCCCAACCTCACCTTCCCGTTCGGGGCCTACATCTGCGTCGTGGACGTCGACTCCGGCACGGGGCAGGTCAAGGTGCGGCGCTTCATCGCTGTGGATGACTGCGGCACCCGGATCAACCCGATGATCATCGAAGGCCAGGTGCACGGCGGCCTGACGGACGGCGTCGGCATGGCCCTGATGGAGATCATCGAGTTCGACGAGGCCGGAAACAACCTGGGCGGGTCCTTCATGGACTACCTGATCCCCACGGCCATGGAGGTGCCGGACTGGGAGACCGGATTCACCGTCACCCCGTCCCCGCACCACCCGATCGGGGCGAAAGGCATCGGCGAGTCCGCGACAGTCGGCTCACCGCCGGCGATCGTCAACGCCGTCGTCGACGCCCTGGCGCCGTTCGGCGTCACGCATATGGACATGCCGTGCACGCCCGCCCGCGTCTGGGCCGCCATGCAGGGCAACGCCAGGCCGCCGATCTGATGACCACACCAGCAGTATCCCTGGCCGCCCGGGCGGATGAACTCACCAGCCGCCGCGAGCCGTTCGTCCACGCCACGGTGGTCCGCGCCCAGCGTCCCACGAGTGCCCATGCCGGAGACACTGCCCTGGTGCTGCCCTCCGGGGAGATCCAGGGCTTCGTGGGCGGGAACTGCGTGGAGGCCTCGGTGCGGGAGTACAGCCTGCAGGTGCTGGCTTCCCAGGAACCGCTCCTGCTGCGGGTGCTGCCCGGCGAACCGTCCCGCACGGTCGAGGAAGGCGCTGTCGAGGTCACCAACCCGTGCCTCAGCGGCGGGGCGATCGAGATTTTCCTACAGCCGCAGATCCCGGCGCCCCGGGTCCTGGTGGTGGGCACGACGCCGGTGGCCCAGGCCCTGGCGACGCTCGGCTCGGGCGTCGGCCTGGAAGTCGAACTCACGGACGGCGAGGGCGCCGACCCCCGCGGCGATGACGCTGCATTGATTGTCGCCTCGCACGGAAAGGCGGAGGAAGGTGCCCTGGAAGCGGGCCTGCGCGCAGGTGTCCCCTACGTTGCCCTCGTGGCCAGTGGAACCAGGGGTGCGGCCGTCCTGGAGTCCCTCGACGTCGACGACGCGGCGCGGCGGCGGGTCTTCACGCCGGCCGGGCTGCAGCTCGGCGCCCGGACGCCTGGGGAGATCGCGCTGTCAATCCTGGCCCAACTGGTGGGGGAACGGTCCAAGGCGCGGCGCGCTGGTCCGCCCCCTGCGCCGCACGCGACTATTGCCGCAGCCGCGGCAGATACCGCGTCCACGGCCTCGGAACCGGGGCCGGCGAGCGCGGTCGACCCGGTGTGCGGTATGTCCGTCCCGGCCCTGGAGTCGTCCCTGCATCTGGTCCACGACGGCGCCACGTTCTACTTCTGCTCCCCCGGCTGCCGGTCGGCTTTCCGCAAGGATCCGGAGCGCTATGCCGTCGCGAGCTGAACCGGTGGCGGGCCCCTCACCCCGGACCGCAGGGATCATCCTGGCCGCGGGAGCCTCCCGGCGCCTGGGCCGGCCCAAGCAGCTCCTGCCCTACGGTACGGGAGTCCTGCTCGACGCCGTTCTGGCGACCGCGCGGGACTGCGCCTTCAGCCAGACAGTGCTGGCCCTGGGCGGATCGGCGGCCGAAGTTTCGCGCATGGTCGACACCGGCGGCTGCGATGTGGTGCTCAACCCGGACTATGGCGACGGGTGCGCGTCCTCCATCGCCATAGCGCTCGCTGCCGTGCATCCGGATACCGATGCCGTTGTCCTGCTGCTCGGCGATCAGCCCGGCGTCCGGGCAGCGAGTGTCCGGGCCGTGCTCGGCGCCCTCCGGCAGCCAGGTTCAGGCACGCCGTCTGCCGGTGGCGTGCCTGTCCCCGGCATGCCGTCCGGCATCGCGGTGTGCCGTTACGACGACGGCGTGGGCCATCCGCTGGCGTTTGCCCGGCGCCTGCTTCCGGACCTGGCCGGCCTGCGCGGGGATAAAGCCGTGTGGAAGCTCCTCGAACAGCGGGCGGACGACGTCGTCGAGGTCCGCACGTCCGGCCCCGTCCCCCGGGACGTGGACACGGAGGACGATTACAGGCGCCTCCTCGACGGGCTGCAGGGGGCCGTATGAGTACCGCGGCGCGGGCCGGAGCGGAACAGGACGTGCTGCGCCGGGTCCCGGATGTCGGGTCACTCATGGCCGCGCTGGACCGCACGAACTACCTGGCCGACGTCGGGTTGGCGACGGCGCTGTTCCTGGCGGTCCGCCTGCCGCAGCCCATCCTGCTCGAAGGTGAGGCCGGAGTCGGGAAAACAGAGGCCGCGAAGGCCCTGGCCGGGCTCCTGGACACCCAGCTGTACCGGCTGCAGTGCTACGAGGGAATCGACGCCGGCGAGGCGCTCTATGAGTGGAACCACCAGCGCCAACTGCTTGGCATCCGGCTGGCTGAAGTCCGCGACGCGGAGGTCACGGAGACCGACCTCTTCGCCCCCCAGTACCTTCTGCGGCGGCCGCTCCTGCAGGCGCTTGAGCATCCCGGCCCGCGGCCTGCCGTGCTGCTGCTGGACGAGATCGACCGCGCCGACGCCGAATTCGAGGCCTTCACGTTTGAGCTCCTTGCCGAATCCGCGGTCACCATCCCCGAGCTCGGCACTATACGCGCCACCCATCCCCCGATTGTGATCCTGACCTCCAACCGGACGCGGGACCTTCACGACGCGTTGACCCGCCGCTGCCTCTACCACTGGATCGACTACCCGGGGCCGGCCCGGATCGCGGAGATCGTGCGCCGCCGGGTGCCTGCCAGCAGCGGCCCGTTGGCCCTGCAGGCCGCGGCCGTCATCACCCGGCTGCGGACCCTGGACCTGGCCAAGCCGCCCGGGATTTCCGAGGCCATCGACTGGGTCTCTGCCCTGGCCGTGCTGGGGGTGGAACGGATCGACGCCGGCACGGCCGAACGGACGTGGGGCTCGGTCATCAAGAACCGCGATGACCTGGAGCTCGTCGGCACCCGGGGGGCGGCCTGGGTGGTGGAGGGCACTGATGGGTGAGAACTACAGGGCCGGGGCCGACCGGCCGCCGCGGGTCGAGGCAGCCGCCTTGTCCGCCGCGTTGGTCACGGCAATCCGGAGGGCCGGTCTTTCGACGTCGCCGGACCGGGCGGCCCGGCTGGCCGAGGCCCTCCACCTGATCCCGCCGACCGACCGTGAGCAGCTCTACTGGACGTGCCGCGTTGTGCTCGTGTCCGCCCGGGAACAGCTGCCCGTCTTTGATGCCGTCTTCGCAGCCGTTTTCCGCGGGAAGGCCGCCACCGCGCGGCCGCTCAGCACGGGCCGCCCGGCAGGGCCGAGGCCGCCCATTCCGGGCGCGTCGAGCAGGCCCGCAGCGCCGGACATGCGGCCGGTGGACACGGTCCCCGGCCAGCAGCAGGAGCCGCGGGTGGCCTCCCCGGTCCGGGACAGCGCGTCGGAGGCCACCCGAACTGGCGGGGAGGCCGTCCTGGCCATGGTTTCCCCGGACGAACACCTGCATGAGACCTCCTTTGCCGAGCTGTCCGCCGACGAAGTCGCGGATGTGCGTCGGCTGGCAGCGGCGCTGCAGCTGGCCACCCCGCTCCGCCTGAGCCGCCGCACCCGAACGTCCGCACACAGCACGGCGAGCCTGGACGTCCGGGCGACGGTGCGGGCCGCCCGGCGTTCCGGAACAGACGCGCCGCTGCTGCTGTATGCCCGCCGTCGCAAACAGCGCCGCAAACTGGTGCTGCTGTGCGACGTGTCCGGATCGATGGAACCCTACTCGCGCGTCTTTGTGTCCCTGCTGCAGGGCGCGGTGACCGGCGCCGGGGCCGAGGCCTTCGTCTTCGCCACGCGGCTGACCAGGCTTACGCGGCAACTCGCCCTGCGCGATCCGGACCAGGCGCTGGCCGGGGCCGCTGCCTCCGCGCCGGACTGGGCCAGCGGAACCCGGATTGCCGAATGCCTCGGGCGCTTCGTCGACGAGCACGGCCGCCGCGGTCTGGCGCGGGGCGCGGTGGTGGTGGTGTTTTCGGACGGCTGGGCCTACGAGGATCCTGACCAGGTCGCAGCGCAGATGGTCCGCCTGCGCCGGCTCGCGCACAGGATCGTCTGGGTGAATCCGCGCAAGGCCGCTCCGCGGTACCAGCCCCTCGTGGGCGGCATGGCAGCAGCACTGCCCTATTGCGACGCCTTCGTCAGCGGCCACAGCTATACGGCCCTGGCGGAGATGGCGGCCGCCATCCGCGGCGACGGCCCAACGGCAGCCACTGGACAACGACGAGCGAGAGGCAAGGAACCAACCCATGCAAATTGACACGACGTTTTCGCTGGTCGCACCGATAGGCCGGGTGTGGGAGACGCTGATGGACTTTGAAAAGGTGGCTGGTTGCCTGCCCGGCGCCAAGATCCTCAACATGCTCTCGGAGGACGCCTACCAGGTGGGCATGAGCGTGAAGCTGGGCCCGGTCACCATGCAGTACAAGGGCCTGCTGACAGTCATTGAACGAAACGCCGACGAACACCGTGCCGTCCTTGGCGGCAAGGCCCAGGAAACCCGCGGACAAGGCACCGCCGAGGCCACCGTCACCCTGGTGCTGGCCGAAGACGGTGCAGCCACGCAGGGGACGGTCAGCGCCGACCTGGCGCTGTCAGGAAAGGCAGCGGCCATGGGAAAGGGGGTGATCGGAAGCGTCACGGAGCAGATGATGTCCCTCTTCGCGGACAACCTCCAGGCCATGCTCGCAGAGGCGGCACCCCCAACCCCGGAGCCCGTCACGGAACTGGTCACGGAACTGGTCACGGAGCCAGCGGCGGCGGAGGCTGAGGCTGAGCTTCCCGCGGCCGTCCCGGAACCGGTCCCCGCGGCGGCTGTGGTTTCCGGTATTGAACCGGCGGGCACAGCCCGTCCGGGCGCTGCCCCCCCGGCGGCCCCAACGGCGGTCCGGAGGGAAGCCGAACCCGCCGGCAGCCTGGATGCCCTGACCCTGGCCAAGGGCATCGCGGCAGACCAGCTCTCCAACCCGGTGAAAGTCCTCGGCGTCCTCGCCGCCGTGGCGTGCGTCGCCTACTGGGCCGGCCGGCGCTCGGCATTCCGGACGCTCCGGCTGTGCGGCAGGCTCTAAGGAGCACCGATGCGCGATGTCCTGGCGGCTTTGTTGGCGGACTGGCGCAATGGCGCCACGGCGGGCCTGGCCACCGTCGTGAGCACATTCAAGTCCGCGCCGAGGCTCCCCGGAGCAGCCATGCTGGTGACGGCCGCCGGCGACGCCGTCGGCTCCGTCTCCGGCGGCTGCGTCGAGGGTGCCGTCTACGAGCTGGCCACCCAGGTCAAGGACGACGGCGAGCCTGCCCTGGTCCGCTACGGGATCAGCGACGACGACGCCTACGCGGTTGGCCTGACATGCGGCGGAATCATCGACATCTTCGTCGAACCGGTTTCCCGGCACCGCTTTGCCGAACTCGACGCCGTCGCGCAAGACATCGACGCCGGGCGCCGGGTGGGGGTGGCCACTGTCATCGAACACCCGGATGCGACCCGCGTGGGGCGGCACCTGATCGTACGGCCCGAAGGATACGAAGGTGACCTGGGTTCGGAACGGACCAACCGCGCCGTCGGCGATGACACCCAGGGCCTGCTGGCGGCCGGCCGCACGGGCATCCTGACCTACGGGATTGACGGTGAGCGGCTGGATACCGGCATGCGCGTCTTCTTCACCAGCTACGCTCCGCCGCCCCGCATGATCGTCTTCGGCGCCATCGACTTCGCCGCGGCGCTGGCCCGGCTGGGTACGTTCCTGGGGTACAGGGTCACCGTCTGCGATGCTCGGCCCGTTTTCGCCACGCCCGCGCGGTTCCCCGACGCCGCCGAAGTGGTCAACGCGTGGCCCCACCGGTACCTGGGCGACCAATTCGCCCAGGGCCTGCTGGACGCCAGGTCCGTGCTCTGCGTCCTCACCCACGACCCGAAATTCGATATCCCCGTCCTCGAGGTGGCCCTGCGCGGCAGTCCCGTGGCCTTTATCGGCGCCATGGGATCCCGGCGCACACACGAGGACAGGATCGCACGGCTGCGCCAGGCGGGACTCAGCGAGGACGAAATGTCCAGGCTCCACAGCCCCGTAGGCCTGGATCTGGGCGCCCGCACGCCGGAGGAAACGGCCGTCTCCATCGCTGCGGAGTTCATCGCCCAGCAGTGGAGCGGCAGCGGCGAACCGCTGCGGCAACTCGTCGAACGGATCCATCATGACGAGCAGCTGTAAGCACGAAGAATTGATCAGACGGCCATGATTGCGGGCGAGGCCCTGCGCTGGACACTGGCGGGGTTGCTGGTCGCGGCGACGCTGTACTCGGCCTGGCGGGGCATGGCCGCAGCACAGCCCACCGGGCGGGTCGACTCGGGGCTGCACGCCCTCATGACGGCGGCCATGGCCATCATGCTGGTCCCGGGCGGCCAGTGGCCTGTTTTGCCGCAGGTGCTGCTGTTCTCACTCGGAGCCTGGTGGTTCGTCGTACAAGCCGTCCGACGCCGGACCCCCGGCCGGGACGGGTCGCCGCCGTCGGGTCCGGCGAAGCCCCTCTACGACGCCGCGGCCATGGCCGCGATGGCCTTCATGCTCGCTGCCACGGGTCTCTGGGGGCTGCCAGCGTCCGCGGCGGTACCGCCGCCCCGGCGCCAGCTGATTTCGCTGCCGCATCACGGTGGTTCGGCAGCAGCTGCGTTGGCGGCGCCGGACCCGGCCTGGAGCGCGGAGCCAGCACTGATGCCGTCCGCGGTTTCCGGGCTGGCCATCGTCTTTGGCTTGGCCACGGTCCTGTGGACGGCCCGGCTGCTCCTGCAATTCTGGCCCGGTTCGGAGGAACCGCCGGTGCGCCCGGCCATCCGGTCGCCCGGCGGCTGGTTGCGGAACGGACACTCCGCCGGTTTCCGGGACTTGGCCGACACCGCCGTCGAGGTTGTCGGGGCCGCCGCACTGGCCCTCATGTTCGCCGCCCTGGCCGCCTGAACGCACGCTGGCAGGCGCGCGAGGCGGGCGGGGAGCCAGCGTGCGGTGTTTCAACGCCAGTGCTTCAACGGTCAGTGCGCCTCCGGCGTAAGCTTCATGCCATGGCGAGATACTTCGATGTGCACCCCGAGAACCCCCAGCCGCGTTCCATCCTCCAGGCAGTGGAGATCGTGCGCTCAGGCGGCCTGATCGCCTACCCCACGGATTCCTGCTATGCGCTGGGCGCGCAGCTGGGAAGCCGGGAGGCACTGGACAGGATCCGCACCATCCGGCAGCTGGACAACAAGCATCACTTCACGCTTGTCTGCAAGGATTTCGCGCAGCTGGGACAGTTCGTCCAGATCGACAACGACGTTTTCCGCAGCATCAAGGCAGTCACGCCCGGCAGCTACACGTTTATCCTCCCCGCCACCAGGGAAGTCCCCAAGCGGCTGTTGCACCCGAAGAAGAAAACAGTCGGCGTGCGCATCCCGGACAACCACGTGGTCCAGGCGCTCCTGGCGGAGCTCGGCGAACCGCTGCTGTCCAGCACGTTGCTGCTGCCGGATGAGGAGGACCCTCTCACGCAGGGCTGGGAGATCAAAGAGCGCCTGGACCACGTAGTGGACGCCGTGATCGATTCCGGCGACTGCGGTGCCGAGCCAACAACGGTGATCGACTACTCAAGCGGCGTCGCGGAAGTCGTACGGGTGGGTATGGGCGACCCCTCCCGTTTCGAGTAGCGGACGGGCGGTACAGGCCGCCGCTCAGCGACGGTACGTGCTAGGCGGATTCCGCGGTGCGCGCCTGCCGGTTCCGCAGCCAGCGGCGGACGAGGTCGATCGCGGCGACCAGGCCGGCCAGGGGCGACAGGACGGCCGCGGCGTACACGAACATCAGCCAGGTCAGGGTGGTCACCGGGGACTGGCGGGTGCTCAGGAGGGACAGTCCGCCGAACAGGCCAAGGACCCAGAACAGGACGACGCCGGACAGCACTGCGGCCGCCGGGAAGTACTCATTGGTGACGACTTTCTTCAAGGTTTCCATGGGCCCTCCTCACGCCCGGCGGTGGGACAGCCCGCCAGGGTCTTTCCAAGTATGGGGCCCGGCAGTGCCGAATTTCCCGAGAAAACCGGCCACGTGACGAAGCTAACTCTTCGCCCGGCGGCGCCCGGCCTTGCCGCGTCAGACCCCCTCGATCAGACCGCTCAGCCGGGCCCCCTCGTCAGACCGCTGCCCTGACGCGCTGCAGGAAGGAATCCAGGACCCGGCCGGCATTCTCATGCATGCGCCGGGACTCTGCGGCAGGCAACTGCCGGCCCTTGGGCGCGTTCAACCGCTCACCCAGATACAGCAGCGCCGCCAGCACCTCGGAGAGTTCGGAGTTGCTCTCCGCACGCTGCCGCAGGAGCCTCAGATGAGCCTCTTGCAGGGCCGGACCCGGGGCGCAGCCAAGGTCGCGGTCAAAGAGCCGGCGGCAACGGTCATAGGCCGCCAGTCCTTCGGCCGGCAGGCCGGCCTGTTCATAGGCTGTCACCAGTACGGTCCACGCCCGTTCGTTCAGTGGCTCGGCCCGGATGGCAGCTTGGACCAGGTTGACGGCGTCGTCCGGGTTGTCCAGCAGTGCCGCCGTTTCGGCCGCGAGGATCTGCAGTGCCACCCGCTCGGCTGCGTGGCGTGCGCGCGCCTCTTCCGCCCAGTCGGAGGCAAGCTCGAAGCCGAGCAGCGGCTCGGCCGAGACCTCGAGGGCCTCGAGCATCAGCGGATAGGCCTCAACCGCAGGCAGCTCGCCGGCTGCGCGGACCAGCCCCCGGAACCGGAACAGGTCCAGATCCACCAGTGTCGGGTCCAGGACGTAACCACTGTTGGCCGTCCGGAGCGGACCGGTCTTGGTCTGCCCTGGCTGGATGGCACGCCGGATGCCGCTGATGTAGCTCTCGAGCGTCGCCACTGAGCCATCGCTGGCCCCGGCACCCCAGAGCATATCGATCAGCCGGGTCTTGGAGACGGGCGTGCCCAGGTTCAGCAGAAGAATTTCCAGTATGTGCCGGGGCTTGCATCCCCCCATGTCGGCGGCGGTGAGTGACACGCCGTCCCGGCGCACTTCGAATGATCCGAACAAGCGGACCGAAATGGAGGGTGTAGTTCCCGTTTGGCTATCCACGATGTTCTCCGATTTCCCCAGGTAAAACGAACTGAATCGTCTGCGAAGAGCCGGATCAACATTGAAACCAGGCCGTACTGAGACTCTGTTCCCTCCGGCTTTCCAATGTCACCGTTACACGCCGGACAGGGCGCAACAAGGCATGCCGCTACGCGATCTTTCGCCCAAAGAAAGACGCGTACAGGCGTCAGTATCGTTGAGTAAGGACGTGGAGCGGCGGGCAGGTACTTGTGGCGCCAAACGAGTAATTCACCGCACACCACGCATGGGGAATCCAAGTAGTCTGAGGCGGCCCCGAGTTCGTGCCCGCCGCGACATTTCCGGCGCCGGGAACCGCCACTCCGCGCTGGATTTTCCCTGCCGCCGGATGGAGCCTGCGGCAGGATTTTTCCTTATTGGTTGTCGGTCATCTCCGCCGGAACAGCCACCAGCCGCAGGTCCGCTCCGTCGCGAAGCACTACAAGCTCCAGTGGTTCACCGATCGCTTCGGCGAACAGCAGTTTCTGCAGGCTCTCGGCGTTGGACACGTACATCTGGCCGACCCTCAGCAGGATGTCGCCGGCCCGGAGCCCGGCGCGCTCGGCGGGCGAACCGGGGAGGACTTCAACTACCAGCAGGCCCTCCCTGCGGCCCGTCCGGACAACGGCACTTGGCTGCAGCTGGATGGGAGTGTTCACCAGGCCGAGATAGGCGCGGCGAACCCGGCCGTCCTTAAGCAGCGAGCCGATGATCCGCCGGGAGGTGGCGTTGACGGGGACGGCCAGGCCGAGCCCGACTCCGGCCACCGCCGTGTTGATGCCTACGATCCGCCCGTGCGCGTCGGCCAGCGCGCCTCCGGAACTGCCGGGGTTGAGGGCTGCGTCGGTTTGGATGACGTCCTCGATCACGCGCCGGTTCCGTCCGGACCAGACGGGGATGGACCGGCCCAGCCCGCTGACCACTCCGGCCGTGACAGAACCGGCGAGCCCCAACGGGTTGCCGACCGCTATCACCAGTTGGCCGACCCGGAGGGATTCGGCGTCGCCCATTTCCGCCGGTGCCGCCGTGGGTGCCCTGCCATGGACCACGGCGAGGTCGGAGAGCGGGTCCGCGCCCACCACATCCACGGCCGTGGTGGTGCCGTCGGCGAAGACCGCGCGGCCGGACTGGGCGCCGCCCACCACGTGGGCGTTGGTGAGCAGGTATCCGTCTGTGGTGAACAGGACGGCCGAACCAGCCCCCACCCTGACCAGCCTGCCGTTGCGCCCGCTGCCTGTCATTTCCAGCGCTGCGACGTGCTGTGTGACAGCTTCGGCCACACGGATGACAGTCGCGGAATAGGAATCCAGCGGGTCTTCAGAGACCTCGGATCCGGGGACCCTGCTGATGGATGCTGCCACAATGCACCTCCTGCTAAGCGGTACTCATCCAAGTCAACCACCGCCGCCCCGCCGCTAGTCCCGGAGTGCCTACGCCGTCAGAGAAATACGCCGGATGAAGCTGCTGCCGTGCAACAGTTCAGCCGGGCGCGGATCCGCGGCTAGGCTCGATGTAGATCCGTCCGACGGCCCAGGAGAACCTACGTGATACCAGCGTCCGCTTCCCCCGCTCCGCTGCCCCCTGCGGGTCTGACCTGGGGCATCAAGCGCAGCTTCATGGATTACATTTCGGGACTCCCGGACGGAGCCGTTTCCGCCGCCGGCGGCGCCACGGTGACCGCCTCCGGGGAGTTCTGCTTCGCCAACGCCGGCTCCGAATACGATGCCGCCACCGGCACCGGCGTGCTGCGGTTCCGCGGCGACGTCCGGGTTGCCGGCCACCATGGAATGATGTTCGTCCGGCTGCTGGATCCCTGGGTCGAGTTCACGGCCGGGCATGGGGTCCTGTCCATCAGCACTGGCGACGGCGGCGGGATGGACCGTTCGGACGTCGGCACCCTGCGCACTGCCGCGCCCCGCAACATGGAGGGATTCCTGGTCTGGGAGCGTGTCGAGGTGGCCGTGTCCGCGGCGGGTTCGGACCTGTTCGACGGCCAGTACGCCGACGGCCAGGCGATGGACCCCCTCATCATCCGGGTGCCGGCCTAGGGCAGGGCATCTTGGCGCCCGGCCTAGCGTGGGCGCGCGGGACGGACCCTCACCGGCGAGATGACCCAGATCAGGGCGACGGCGGTCATGGTCCCCGCCGCCATGATCGAGGCCAGCACTACGATCTGGAAGCGGCCCGCTTCCAGCGGCGAGAGCCCGCCGAAGATCGCACCCACGAACGCCCCCGGGAGGGTGACAAGGCCCGTCGTCTTGGTCTGGTCGGTGGAAGGGATGAGGGCTGCATAGACGGCGCGCCGGGCCAGCCACACCGTCGATTGCCGCCGCGTCGCACCCAGGGCAAGCCACGCTTCAACTTCGTCCCAATGTCCATTCACCGACTCGGCGAAGTGCCGGCCGGCCAGCGTCGCGATCGTCATCGCGTTTCCGATCACGATCCCTCCGATGGCCAGCGCGTAGCGGGGCGCGAAGGCGATCGCGCCGGTGCCGAAGACGATCGCCAGGGTCACCAGGATGCCCACCGCCATGGAGCCGCCCACCACGGCCAGGCGGCCCCACGTCCACCCCAGGCGCCGCGTCGCCGTCACGGCTGCCACCGTGAACATCACGAGCAGGGCGGCGCCGACCCAGACCGGGCTGGTGATGACACTGCCCAATATCAGGCTGATGACGGCCAGCTGTGCAGCTCCGCGCAGGATGGCCAGGGCCGGCGCGGTTCTGTGCGGGATCCGGAAAACCGCGAGCAGTGCCACGGTCACCACCATCAGGAGCCCGACGCACAGCACCGTGGGCAGGAGATCAGTGGAACCGGTCATGACGCCAGCCTATAGACCCTCCCGCAACAACACCTCCGCCGGAGATCTTGCCCCGCCGAAACACGCCTCTGCGCTGGGCACCGGTCCTTGGGTCTGCAAGGATGTGAACTGTCGTGGCGCCGTCGGGGGCCGAAGTTCGTCGAAGGAGACGCCCCATGGTTGAACCCGCCCGCATAGATGACGGCGTAGCTGACGGGGCCGTGGACGAGGTAGTTGTGGACGAGGTAGTTGAGCAGGTCCGCCGGCATGTCCTCCGGGCCCTGGCATCGGGCCCGGAATTCGGGTGGGCCGGACCGGACCGGGCGGTCTTCGAAGAACGCTTCGACCACCACTTCCCGGTTCTGCTCCGGCTCTTCCAAGACCTTTACGGCACACGACAGGACTGGGTGGATCAACTGACAAACCTCGTGCTGGAGTCCGCCCGCTCGTGGGTTCAGAGGCCGGCGGGGCTCAAGAGCCTCGACGCGGAACGCGAGCACAGCAGCGGCTGGTTCCAGGCCAACACCATGCTCGGCGGCGTCTGCTACGTCGACCGCTATGCCGCGGACCTGGACGGTATCCGCTCCCGGATCCCCTATTTCAAGGAGCTGGGCCTCACCTATCTGCACCTGATGCCCCTGTTCCTGGCCCCCGAACCGCACTCCGACGGCGGCTATGCCGTCTCCAGCTACCGGGACGTCAACCCTCAGCTGGGCAGCATCCAGCAGTTGCGCGACCTTGCCGCTGAGCTGCGGGCCAACGGCATCAGCCTCGTGGTCGATTTCATCTTCAACCACACTTCAGACGAGCACGACTGGGCCCGGAAGGCGGCGGCGGGCGACCCGGCGTACAGCGATTACTACTGGATCTTCCCGGACCGGTCCATGCCGGACGCGTTCGAGCAGACTGTGCGAGAAATTTTCCCGGACGACCACCCCGGATCCTTCATCCAAACGCCGGATGGCCGGTGGGTCTGGACCACCTTCCACACGTTCCAATGGGACCTGAACTACTCCAACCCGGACGTCTTCCGGGCCATGGCCGGGGAGATGCTCTTCCTGGCCAACCAGGGCGTGGAGATCCTCCGGATGGACGCCGTCGCCTTCGTTTGGAAGCAGCTGGGCACGCCGTGCGAGAACCTGCCCGAAGCCCACACGCTGCTGCAGGCGTTCAATGCCGTGTGCCGGCTGGCCGCGCCGTCGGTGTTGTTCAAATCCGAGGCGATCGTCCACCCCGATGAGGTGGCCCGCTACATCGACCCCGCCGAGTGCCAGCTGTCCTACAATCCCCTGCAGATGGCGTTGATCTGGGAGGCCTTGGCCACCCGCGACGTCTCGCTGCTCAACCAGGCCCTGGAGCGGCGCCACAACATTCCGGACGGCACGTCCTGGGTGAACTATGTCCGCAGCCATGACGACATCGGCTGGACGTTCGCCGACGAGGACGCGGCCGAGCTCGGCATCAATGCCTTCGAACACCGGCGGTTCCTCAATTCCTTCTACGTCAACCGGTTTCCGGGCAGCTTCGCCCGCGGGGTGCCCTTCCAGGACAATCCCCGTACCGGGGACTGCCGGATTTCCGGCACGACGGCGTCCCTGTGCGGGGTGGAGGGCGACCCAGCCGCGGCGGTGAACCGGATCCTGCTGGCCCATTCGGTGGCCTTCAGCACCGGGGGCATCCCGCTGCTGTACCTCGGTGACGAGGTGGGCCAGTCCAACGACTACCAGTACGCCCGCGAGGAAGGGCACGGAACTGACAGCCGCTGGGTGCACCGGCCGCACTATCCGGCCGCAGACTATGAACGGCGCGCGGACCAGGAAACGCCCGCCGGGGCGGTTTACGCCGGGCTGCGCCGGATGATTTCCGTACGGTCCTCGACGCCGGAACTGGCCGGCACCCGGCTGGTCGGGTTCGCCACGAACAATCCGGGTGTCCTGGGGTATCAGCGTCCGGGAGACGGAACCCTGGTCCTCGTGCTGGCCAACTTCAGCGACGGCCCGCAGGAGGTGCACGCGGTGACGCTGTCCGGCTTCGAAGGCGACGCCGTGGACCTCCTGACCGGAGCCGGCATGCGCCTTGACGCGGGAATCGGACTGAACGCCCAGCAGTTCCTCTGGCTGCGGGTGACACCCAGGCCCTGAGGCCTCGCCGGAGGACCGGCGGCATGGGCTGGCCGCGAAGAGGGGGTGGTGGCTGCCGGTTGCTCTGCCAGGAACGGGAGACTTGGAGAAGGGTCGCGCCCGGCCGCACGCTGGTTGAGGAGAGCGTGCGACCGGAATCTGTGGTGTGACGGCCCCGGTTCGGCCGTCTTTCTGATCCTGTTTCTACTGTCCCGCATCCCCCTGAGAAGAGTCTGAGAGTGACCTCTCCCGGCACCCCCGGCCACACGTCCGGATGGCACCGGCATCTACCCGGGGTATGGGGCGGGGGGTGAGGCGGCGGAAATGCGCCACACTGGTTGTCCGGATCCCTGCGTTGCCGCATTCTTGGAGCATGGGACTGGGCAAGCGGGCCACACATGGCCGCCCCGGCAGGGGCGCCGTTGACTGGGGCGTGCGCAAGCGTTCGACGGCGGTCGCCGTCGGCGTCGTGGCCGTGGCGTTGCTTCTCGGCGGCATGGTCCTGCTGGTGCTGCTCCAGGCGTCCCTGGCCAGGTCAAGCGACGCCGCAGCCCGGCAGAAGTCTCTGGATGTGGTCGCCGAAATGGAGGACATGGATATCGCGGATGCCCGGGCCTACATTATTGATACCGCCCATGCGGGCCAGTTCGTCCAGGTGCTGGACGCCGCAGGGTACGTGCTGGCCGGCTCGGATCCCGAGATCGCCAACGCCCCGCTCTCTGCCCAACGGCCCGCCCCGGGCCAGACCATGACCCAGGATGTCTCGGGCCTTCCGAGCATCGCGGACACCGACGACTATCACATCGTCACGGTGGGAGCGCGGACAGGCACTTTGAGCTTTACGGTGGTGGTGGCCCAGGCCTCGCAGATTCAGGCCGACACCATCGCCACGGTGGCATGGTTCATGCTGGGTGCCACGCCTCTGCTGCTGGCCACGGTGGCCGTGTCCGTGTGGCTCCTGGTGGGAAGATCCCTCCGCCAGGTGGAGCGGATCCGGGGCCAGGTGGCCCGGATCGACGCCGAGCAGCTGGACGGGCGGGTCGATGTGCCGGCCACGAACGATGAAATCCAGGCCCTGGCACAGACCATGAACACGATGCTGGACCGGCTGCAGGCCTCGGACAGCGAACAGCGCAGGTTCGTCTCGGACGCCAGCCACGAACTGCGCAGCCCGCTGGCCACACTGAGGGCCGGAATCGAAATCGCGGCCGCGGATCCCACCGGGGCGATGTGGCTGCAGATGAAGGACGTCCTCACCGACGAGACAGCCCGCATGAGCTTCCTGGTCGAGGACCTCCTGACCCTGGCCAAGGCGAACGACGGCGGCCTGAGGGTGGAGCAGAAAGACGTCGATCTTGACGACGTGCTGGACCAGGAGATCCGCCGGCTGCGGTCAACCAGCAAGAACCAGATTCAGGCGACGCTCGTTCCCGCACGGATCCGCGGCGACGCCCGCCGGCTGGCGCAGGTCCTGCGGAACGTCCTGGACAATGCCGACCGCCATGCCCTGTCCCGGATCGCCGTGGACCTGCGCGCCGCCGGGGACCAGGTCATCATCACGGTCGACAACGACGGCGACCCCATCCCGGAGGCGGACAGGGAGCGGATTTTCGAACGATTTGTCCGGCTCGACGGCAGCCGCTCCCGGGAAGGCGGCGGCAGCGGACTGGGCCTGGCCATCGCAGCCGGCATCGTAGCCGCCCATCACGGGACCATCCGGCCGACGAACGCGCCGGCGGGCCACTGCCGGTTTGAGATCGCCTTCCCCTGCCCGGAGGCGGCGGCACCGGAGGACGTCAGCCCTCGCGAAGCTCGACGGCACGGGGCTCAGGGATCGGGTCGGCGCTGAGCTGATAGCCCATGCCACGCACGGTGGTCAGGCTGTGGAGCCCAAATGGCCCATCGATCTTGCGCCGAAGGTAGCCGATGTAAACCTCCACGACGTTGTTCGCGCCTTCGAAGGCCGGATCCCAGACGTTTTGCAGGATCTCCGCCTTTGAGACGATCTGGTCGTGCCGGCGCATCAGGTAATGCAGGAGCCCGTACTCCCTGGCCGTGAGGCTGATGAGGGTATCTCCGCGGCGGACACTGTGGCTGACGGGGTCCAGGGACAGGGTGCCCAGTGTCATGATGACGGGCCGGGCCGGCGCTCCACGCCGGATCAGCGCCCGGATCCGGGCGACCAGCACCAGGAAGCTGAACGGTTTGGTCAGGTAGTCATCCGCGCCCAGGTCGAAGGCATCCGTCTGGTCGTATTCGCCGTCCTTGGCCGTGAGCATCAGCACCGGAGTCCAGACTTTCCGGTTCCGCAGTTCCTTCAAGACGTCGTAGCCGTTCATCCGCGGCAGCATGAGGTCCAGGAGGATGGCATCGTACGCGTTCTCGAGCGCGGCCGAGAGCCCCCGGACGCCGTCGTGGGCAACGTCGACGACGAACCCCTCATTCTTCAGTCCGCGCCGGACTGTTTCCGCCAGGGCGTGCTCATCTTCCACCATCAGAATCCGCAATCCAGACCCCTCCTTTTGAGCAAGTATGGCCCTTACTGGGCCGGCCCGGAAGGAACCTGACGTGTCCATGTCGGTGGGAAGGGGACACCTCGCCCGGCTAGGCCTGTTGGGCGGGGCCGAACAGCCATCCTGACACGTCGCTGCGCAGGACCACGTGGGGTCCGCCGGTGGCACTGACGCTCCCGTTGGGGACGTAGTAGCCGCGCCCTGCCCCGGGCCCTCCGGCTGCGCGGTCCAGGGCGTCAGTGAGGCTCCGGTTCAGGTGCCCGCTGGGGCCGAGGGACCGCAGCTCATTGAGTTCCTCCGGCGTCAGCCGTCCCAGCACTCCGGCGATATCGGCCATGGTGAATCCCTCCCTACGGATGGTGGTGCGCCTGGTGGATGATGCCTAAAGAATCAGGGTAGGACACCGAAGTTAACGCCGCGTGACGCCCCGGTGACCAGTGGCGAACGAAGTGCAGGGGGCCGCGCCGCTGACCGCCGCCAGGAGGTGTCACGAGCGTCACTGCCGCGACTGCCCCAGTCCCCAGCTTTTACCCGGTGTCATGCTGTACCGTTCAATCCCGGAGAACCGGAAAGACTCCGGATCACAAACTGAATCACACACCCCGCAACGGAAATGAGTACCACCAGGTGGCAACCGATTATGACGAAGTACGCTCCGACGTCGCGGAATCACGCAACGCTTCCCTGGAGGCCCTCCGTTCGGCTAACGCGCCTGACGCCCGCAGCGTGGTCCGCGAGCTCGACGAGGCAGACACTTCCGAGGGCGTAGAGCTTCCGGGGGCAGACTTGTCCGGCGAGGAACTGACTGTCACGGTCATCCCGCAGAAAGAGGACGAGTTCACCTGTTATTCCTGCTTCCTGGTGCGGCACCGGTCCCAGCTGGCCAAGGAAAAGGGCGGCCACGCGTACTGCGCGGACTGCCTCAGCTAAGACCCGCCCTCTCCCGCACGCAGGCGGCCGGAGGAGTTCAGCCCGGCACAGGAAGTTTGGCACCCGTCCTCGACCGCGTCAGTCACGCGCCGAGTACACTGCTGTCACATGCTTCACAATAGTTTCGGGCAGCGGCAGGACATGACCCGCACGGGCCTCTTCGGCTACGCTCCTGTTGACGATGCGGCGAGTGCCGGCACGAGGCCGGAGGCACACCATGCGTAACCCCAACAATAAGTTGGTGGACCCTGCTGCCGCGCCGCCGCCGGCTGCCGCCCAAGCACCGGGACGTTCCACCGGCCGGGAGGCCGCACCGGCCGGGGAGATGACCGGGCCGCAGACGCCCGTACCTACCGGCAGCCTGCAACGCGAATGGTCCAGGGCGTTCGCACTGGTGTTCGTGGCGCTGGTGCTCGGCGTTGTCGCAACGGTGATTGGCGTCCGCGTGGTCACGGATCAAATCCAGCACGCCGCCGCACAGCACCGCCTCGAGTCGGAGGCCGTCGCCGAAATACGGGCCCGCCTGGACGACCACGAACAAGCCGGACTGCAACTGCTTGCCGAAGTGCCCGTCGACACATCGGCCTTTTTGCAGCAGCAAAAGGACGTCTCCGCCCAGTTCGACGCCGCCGCCGGGATCCTGCCGGACGCGTACGGCATGCGCGCCTCGCTCGGGGAGGCCCGGACCGCGTGGCAGGACGGCCTGTCCGCGCACGGACTCTGGGACAGCCAGGTGGCCGGCCTGCACGGCAGCCGCGTGGCAGAGGCCCCGTCGTTCGCCGCCTCCGGCGCGAGGTCGCGCGCGTTGCTGGCGAACATCCGGAGGGCTTCGCTCGACGCGCTCGACGACGGCGTCGCGTACGGCGCGGAACTCCAGCA
Organism: Arthrobacter sp. 05T47; assembly: GCF_056395825.1. Taxonomy (NCBI): domain Bacteria; kingdom Bacillati; phylum Actinomycetota; class Actinomycetes; order Micrococcales; family Micrococcaceae; genus Arthrobacter; species Arthrobacter sp. 05T47. The sequence continues at coordinate 120,441 of NZ_JBFTKG010000001.1, forward strand.
GATGGTTTCGACCGGCCGCACAGTCCTCTTTGCAGTAGCGGTGGGCGGCGTTTTCTTTTTCCGCCGGCGGATGACCAAGTACCTGATGCGCCCCGTGGAGGGTCTCTACCGGGGGGTCCTGAAGCTGCAGGCCGGCGACTACAGCCACAGGATCACCGTTGTCCGCAATGACGAGTTGGGCCAGTTGGCCGAGGCATTCAATTCGATGGCCGCCACCGTGCATGACAACCATCTTGAGCTGACTTTCCGCGCCACGCATGATCCCCTCACGGGACTGGCCAACCGCGTGGTCCTCACCGAACGCCTCGCCTCGGTCTTTCTCGCCGCCGACGCCGGGTCAGTTGACCGGCGCGAGGGCCTCGTGATCATCGACGTCGACGACTTCAAGGACGTCAACGACTCGCTGGGCCATAATGGCGGCGACGCGCTGCTCATGCAGCTGGCCCAGCGCCTGCGCGGCTGCGTGCGCGAGCATGACCTCGTCGCCCGGTTGGGCGGGGATGAATTCGCGATAGTGGTGATGAATGACGGCGGCACGGCAACCGACGACGTCGCCGGCCGCATCCAGGACGCCCTGCGCGAGCCATTCTGCATCGACGACGTCCGGCTCAAGGTAACCGTCAGCATGGGTGCCGCCCAGCGCAGCGCCGGAACTGCAGATCCGGCCGAGCTGATGCGGCAGGCTGACTTCGCCATGTACATGGCGAAACACAGTGGCAAGGGCCGCTACCAGCTCTTCGATGCCCGGGGCTACGACAAAATGACCTACCGTGCCGCGCTCCGGGCCGACCTCGCCACGGCCGTGCAGGCAGGCCAGCTGCGTCTGGACTATCAACCGGTGGTTGAACTGGGCACAGGTGAGATCGCCGGGGTGGAGGCCCTGGTGCGCTGGGAACATCCCACGCTGGGCCGGCTGGGACCGGCAGAATTCATCCCCCTGGCCGAGGAAACCGGCGACATCGGCCCCATCGGCTGCTGGGTTCTCGACACAGCCAGCCGCCACGTCGCCGGTTGGCGCCGTTCCCCGGGCACCGCCGACGACCTCTGGGTCTCGGTGAACCTCAGCACGGTTCAGCTCTCCAGCGACCGCAACCTGGCCGCCCTGGAGCGCATCCTGGCCCACCCCGCTTCACAGGCTGACAAGGTGATCCTGGAGGTCACAGAATCGGCCCTCGCCACGAGCTCCGATGGTGGCGTGGGCGCCCTCAACCGGCTCAAAAGTTTCGGCGTCCGAATCGCGATCGACGACTTCGGGACCGGATTCTCCTCGCTCAGCACACTCGCCGCTCTGCCTGCGGACATCCTCAAGATTGACCGCTCTTTCCTGTCCGGAGTGCCTGGGGACGCCCCGGCCGCGGCGATGCTCGAGGGCATCCTGGAAGTGGCGCGGAAACTGAACCTGGGGGTCATCGCCGAAGGCATCGAGGACACGGGGCAGCTGGATCTCCTGCGATCGCTTGGCTGCGACATGGGTCAGGGCTTCCTCCTGGCGGGTCCCAGCCCCTCTCCGGTCCTCGAGGCGCTGCTGGCCTCAGGGCCGCAGCTGTTGCCACCGGCCGGCGTGGACGCAGTGGCGGACGGCGCCTAAGGCCGGACTGCTCTCAGGCCGCGCCTAGGGCCGGGCTGCCCTCAGGCGGCGGGGAAGTCGAGTGAGGGCTCGTCCGCTGTGGCGAGGGTCAGGACGGCCTCCTCGACCGTTGCGTGGTCCTCGAGTTCGCGTTCAACGCGGCGCAAGGCCACGGCGACGTCATGCTCCTGGCGGTCCCCCACCATGTCCACCGCCGCCACGACGTAAAGCTTGCGCGGGCCGACGAACTCCAGGTGCAGGTACGTGATGCGCTCGATCTCAGGGTGCTCGAGGATGCGGCGGGCCATGGAGCCCTCGATGTCGCTGGTGACGGCCTGTCCCACCAGGAAGCGGCGGTTCCGATCGATCAGCACGACGGCGACAACGGCCAGCAGGATGCCGACGAGAATTGACCCCACGGCGTCCGGCACGGAGGATCCGGTGACCTGGTGCAGGAAGATGCCGGCGAACGCGATGAGCAGGCCGATCAGTGCGGCCCCGTCCTCGGCAAAGACGGCACGCAACGTGGGATCGGAACCCTTGAGGACCTGTTCCAGCGTTTTCCGGTCCAGTTCGCGTGCCGCCTTCCGGCTCTGCCGGAACGCCTGGGTGAAGGACACACCCTCAAGGACAAAAGCGACCGCCAGGACCACATAGGCGATCGCGAAGTCGCCGGCCGGCTCCGGCGTGAGCAGCTGCTGGATGCCGTGCATCACCGATACCACCGCCCCGGCGGTAAACAGGCCGAAGGCCGCGATCATGGACCACACGTACGCCTCACGTCCGTAGCCCATGGGGTGGGCCTTGTCCCGTTTCCTGGCGGCTTTGCGTTCGGCGATGAGCAGGAACACCTGGTTGCCGGTGTCGGCCCAGGAGTGGGCTGCCTCGGCCGTCATGGACGCCGAACCGGAGATGAGCGCCGCCACGGATTTAGCCGCCGCGACAAGAACGTTCGCCCCGAAGGCGATGAGCACTGTGAGCGATGCGAACCCGGACTTGTCACGCTTCACGCAATCTTCCTCCCGCGGCCGTGGAATGGATCCTTGGCCTACGCTATCTCCCCCGCCTGACGCCGGGGCATCACATCGCGGGACCGGGTAGCAAAAACTGGTTCCATTTATGCCGGGCAGGCGCACAATGAATCTATTAAGTTCATTCGCTCTTTGTCCCACAAGCCGCTTGGGGTGTGCGCCATGAATGCTCGCCGGAAGCTGTCAACGATTTGGCTGCTGCTGATCTTGTTCGGGACGGGCGGGTGCGCCAGTGGAACCGGAGTGCCGGCGTCGACGTCGGCGCCCCCTTCCGGAGCCACCCAGACGGCGGGGACAGCCGCCGCCACCATCACGATCAAGGACTTTGCCTACGGCGACCCGCTCACCGTGGCGCCCGGCGCGGTGGTCACGGTGACCAACTTGGATTCTGCTGCGCATACGGTCACGGCTGACGAAGGCCAAGCGTTCGATGCCGTGGTCAAGGGCGGCGGCACCGGCACTTTCACGGCGCCCACACAGCCCGGTTCCTATCCGTATCACTGCACTTACCACACCAACATGCATGGGACGCTGGTGGTCAAATGAGCGTCCAAAGCCACTCCGGACGGTCCGTGGGAGTCCACGGAACCGGCATGGCCCTGCGTATCCTCACGGCGGTGGCCCTGTTCATTGACGCCGGCGTCCATATCCATCTGGCCCCGGGCTACCAGGCGGGAAACTCCGCGGGGATCGGTCAAGGGAACCTTTTCCTGCTGGAGTCGGCCGCGGCTGTGCTGGCCGGGCTGTGGGTGCTGCTGCGCGGCAGCAGGGCCGCCTACGCAGCAGCTTTCGTCGTTGCGCTGAGCGCCTTCGTCGCCGTAGTCACGTACCGGTACGTGAACATTCCCGCGTTCGGACCATTTCCGGCCATGTACGAGCCCATCTGGTACTTCGAGAAGTCCCTGAGCGCAGTGGCCGAAGGAGCCGGAGCCGTACTGGCGGCCATCGGCTTCGCCCGGGCGGGACGGCGGTCTTCCCGGAGTCCCGCCCCGTCCTGACACATCACGACCCGACACATGACGACCGGCGCTGCCCGGGAACCGGGCCTCGAATTGCTAGCATGTGGGCGGGGTGATTCAGGCTGAAGACGATTGCACAAGGCTCCAAACAACAGGGCACCAGACAACAGCGGGCGAATCAACGGCGCGCGAAACAAAAGGGCACGGCGCCGGCAGGTCTGGGATCGACAGCCGCCGGACCAACCGGGCCCGGATCAGCACGCGCCCGCCGGGCTGTGACGGATGCCGGTGCCGCCGTCGCAGCATATCTGGTGGCCTGGGCCTGGCTCGGCATGGAGGTCCTCACCGATCCGGCTCTCTGGTTCGGGGCCCTGGCGGCGGGTGCCGCTGTGATCCTTCGGGCAACCGGCTCGGTGTTGCGCCGGAATCCCCGGTTTTCGACCCCCGCGGACCGTGTCACCCTGGGCCGGGCCGCCATCGTGGCCTGCTGTGCCGCGATGACTGTGGTTGGCTTGATCGCCGGAGCCGACTCGGGAGCGGCAGCAAGAGCTGCCGCGGTGGTGGTCCTGGGCACCACGGCGTTACTGCTCGATGCCGTGGATGGACGGGTGGCCCGCTTCACCGGGTCAGCCACGGCCGAGGGTTCACGGCTGGATTCAGACACGGACGCCGCCCTGGTTCTGGTGCTGTCCTGCGCCGCGGCGGGAACGTTCGGCCCGTGGCCCCTGGCCATCGGCCTGATGTACTACGCCTTTCTCGCGGCGGCCTGCTTCCGCCCCTGGCTGAGGAAGCCGCTGCCGCCTAGCACTGTCCGCAAGGTCATAGGAGCCACCCAGCCCGCTGCCCTGTTGTTTGCCCTGTTGCCCGGCGTCCCGGCGTGGCTTGGGGCCGTGGTGCTCGGCGCGGCGCTCGGGCTGCTGATCTACTCGTTCGGGCGCGATGTTCTCGAGCTGGAACGGCTCCGCCGGGCAATCCCCGGCGGCGAGTCCGGCTCACCCGCCTCATGCGCCGGAACCCCGGCGGGCAGATGACGCAGTAGGGGCCTCGGCGCGAGGTTCACGGCCGCCGGGCCCTGGATCACCGCACCGTTCGCGGAAAACCTCGAGCCGTGGCAGGGACAGTCCCAGGTCGAGTCCTCGGCATTGAACTCGACCGTGCAACCCAGATGCGTGCAGACCGCCGAGACGGCAACCAGGTCACCGCCCGGGTCGGCATAGACCGCCGTCTTTTCGCCGTCGATCTCCACCACGGTGCCTTCGCCGGGCCGCAGGGCAGCGACGCGCCGTTCCTGCTGGTCCTGCTGGTCCGGTTGCTGGGGTTGGGGTTGGGGTTGGGGCGCCTGGACCTTCTTCTGGCCGGCCCCGCCGGCCGGCGCCGCCCGGTTGGTGTCGAACACCGCCGCCCAGGGGTTGTGCTTTCCGGACAGGGTGTCGGCCAGGACCAGCGCCGCGGCGGTGCCGTTGGTCAGCCCCCACTTGCGCAGGCCGGTAATCACATGGAGGTGCGCCGCCGTCGGGGTCAATGTCCCGGCGTACGGCAACCCGTCAACCGGCATGGTGTCCTGCGTGGACCAGCGGAAGCTGGTCCGCCCGGTACCGAGGCGTTCCCGCGAGAATTCCTCGAGCCGCCGGTACCGCTCGGCCGCATCGCCGGTTTCGGCGGCCCTGTGGCCCTCGCCGCCGGTGAGAACGTAACGGGAACCCTCGACGTCGATCGCCAGGATGGAGCGCATCGGCTCGTCGACGCTGATGAACGTCCCGTCCAGGGGCGCGGCGGGTGCCAGGCAGGCAACGAGGTAGGAGCGGTGCAGGTAGCAGCGTTCGGCGAACCTCCCGCCGTCGCCGACGGGAACGTTCGTGGCTACGATCACATCGCGCGCCCGGACTGTGCCGCGCGCGGTTTCGACGACGCCGGGCACACCATCGCGGACCGCGGTGACGAGCGAATCCTCCAGCACATGGCTTCCGCTGCCGTCCACGGCGCGGGCCAGGCCCTGCAGGTACTTCACCGCGTGCAGCTGTCCCTGGTTATCGAACCGGGCTGCGCCCCGGACAGCGAACGGCAGCGGAACGTCGGATGTAAAGGCTGCCGGCAATCCAAGCCGTGCGGCCAGGGCCGCCTCGTCGCGGACCTGGGCAAGGGCGTCGTCGGATTCTGCGTAGGTGTAGTTGGACACCCGTCGAAAGCCGCAGTCAATGCCTTCCTCCGCCACCACACGCGCTATGTGCTCGATTGCGGCCTGGTTGGCCTGCCCGTATGTGCCTGCGACATCCGGCCCGTGCCGGTCGGCAAGTTCCGTGTAGACCAGCCGGTGCAGGGACGTGACCTTGCCGGTGGTGTGCCCCGTGACCCCGGTGCCAATCCGTGCCGCCTCCAGAACCGCGACGGTGTGTCCGGCACGTTTGAGGGCCAGCGCCGCCGTCAGGCCTGCAATCCCTCCCCCAACCACGGCCACATCGACCTCGAGATCCGAGCCCAGGGACGGATATCTGGCGGCACCGGCTGCTGTGGCGACCCAAAGCGAAACCTGCTGTCCTTCGAGCCGATCACCCACGGTGCCGCCTTCCGCTGCCGGCACTCCCTCAGAGGCCTTCTACTGCTTCCAGGCGGCCCGAGCGGACCGCGTCGGCGAAGGCCTGATAATCCTTTTCGTTCTGGTCCGCATAACGCTCGGAAAAATCAGTGATGGAGCGTTCGAACTTGTCGCTCTTGCCAAGGTAGGCGGCGATCGCTATCGGGTCACCGGACCGGGCGTGCGCCCGCGCCAGCGTCCAGCCGCAGGCATCGGCGTAGAAGGTCATGCCCAGTGGCTTCATCCCTTCCACCACGGCCGAGCCCTTCATGTCACGCAGTTGACGCCAGTACAGGAACCGGTTGTCCTGTACACCTTTGGTCCACCCCAGGAAGATGTCGCTTGCGGCCTGCATCATCCGCTGCCCCTGCACCACCCGCTCCCCCGGCTGCTTGAACTTGCTCTTCGGCAAGTGGTCCTCCAGCACCGATTTCGTGGCCTCCTTGACCTGGAGGAACAAGGGATCCTCCTGGTCGCGTCCCTGCAGCAAGGCGATGAACGCCCGCGTGCCGACGCTGCCGACGCCCACCACCTTGCGGGCGACATCGATGACTTCGAATTGTTCGAGCAGGTGCCGCCGGTCATCGGGCAGCGTGGCCCGGTAGGACCGGAGCTGTTCACGAACCGCTTTCGCAACGTCATCGCCGGACATGCCGTACGTATCCGCCAGTTCCCGGACGGGAATGACGATTGGCGGTTGACTGACTATCCGGTACTTCCCGTCGACGCTCTCCGCGAGCTTGGACAATGCCTGCAGGCTGTCCTTTGTGTGGGCCTTGGCTACGTTTTGCCGCGCCTCTTTTTCCATGCCCTGGGCAGCCTTCTTGAGGGCCTTCCCCTTCTGGCTTGCCACGGCGAGGTCGATCGCTTCCATCAGCTGTTCCTCGGACAGGCGCGCGTACCAGATGTCCAGGGTGCGCATTTGCGCGAACTGGGCCATCGCTTCGCGGTAGGCCCGAACAGCCGTGAGGGTCGAATCGCGCGTTTCTTCCGTAGTGAACGCATTGTTCCGCGCCGCGATCGTGAAACTCGCAGCCATCCGCTTCACGTCGTACTCAAACGGCCCCGGAAGTGTCTCGTCGAAGTCGTTCAGGTCAAACAGCAAGTTTCGCTCGGGCGAGGCGAAGACTCCGAAGTTGGACAGGTGGGCGTCTCCGCACAGCTGGACGCGCAGGCCGGCCCGCGGAGTGTCCTTCAGGTCGGCGGCCATGATCTTGGCAGCACCCCGGTAGAACGTGAATGGTGATGCCAACATTCGGCCGTGGCGCACCGGTACGAGGTCCTGTTCCCGGGTGAGGTTTTGTTCCTCGAGGAGTGCGACCGGATCGGGTCGGTCGGAAGCCGGCTCCCACCCTGTGTGGCTGGAAACCGGTGCTTCCTTGCGATAGTCCTTGCCCTTCGATACTCGTTGCTCGACGCTTGGATGCTTGACTTTCTTCTCGGCCATAATCGCCGACCTCCCTTTGACGTCAGGACCCGCCACGGGCACTGATTGCCTGGGTCAGTTCTGCTGAGCTTGGGTCGAGTTAATGCGATTGTGGCCTCGAAGTAGCGCCTCGTCAACGCGTTGGTGATGTCTTGCCGAACCCCGTCGCCGCACACTCAAGGCCGGTCTGTTCCGGGTTCCGAAACCTAACGATCGGTTCATCCCGTTCGGGTGATGTCTTCCTGGGCCGTACCGGGTTAAGTTGCAGACGGGTGGGGCTCCCCGCTCGCGCCGCCCCGCTCGGCAACAACACCGAAACCAGATGGAGACATGACCATGGCCGAAGAAGAAGCACCCGTCCTCGCCGCCCTCGCCGATATCACCGCCGTGTCGCTCGAGCGCTCCACCCTTGAGCCTCGCGAACTGATGCTGGTCCGGATCGCGGCCCTCGCTGCCGTCGACGCCCCAGTCGCCTCCTACCTGTTCAACGCCGGTACCGCCGTGGACGTCGGCATCACGTTGGAGGATGTCCGCGGCGTCCTCATCGCCGTTGCTCCGATTGTGGGGACTCCCCGGATCGTGGCGGCGGCCAGCAGTCTTGCCAGCGCACTGGGCTTCGCCCTCGAAATGGCCGAGGCGGAGCTCGAAGCCGAAGCCGAAGGCTGAGCCTGCTCTGACGACGTCGCAGTGGCGGGCGCCCCCGCCGTGGCGGGCCGTCCGGCGTGGGTTCCCGCCAGACGTTGGGCGGACCGGTAGCGTTTCCTACGAACCGCGCGCCACGGCGTCGGCAGTCCATCGCTGCATCGGCCACGATGCCCTGATCTAAGGCGGCCCATGAACAAGAACCGGCTGGAGGCCTTTAGCGACGGGGTGCTGGCGATCGTGATCACCATCATGGTGCTGGAACTTCATGTCCCGGCCGAACCCACGTGGCCGGCGCTGCTTCACGAGCTTCCAACGCTGCTCAGCTACTTGCTGAGCTTCATTTATGTCGGGATCTACTGGAACAACCACCATCACATGCTCCATTTGGCCGGGAGGATCAACGGCACAGTGCTCTGGGCAAACCTCCATCTGCTGTTCTGGCTGTCCCTGGTCCCCTTCACCACCCGGTGGATCAATGACGCGGGCCTGGCGGAGGTCCCCGTCCTTGTCTACGGGCTGAACCTCCTGCTCGCCGCCATTGCCTACTACATCCTCAAATCGGCCCTGATCCGCCAGCAGGGCCGCGGTGGTGCGCTGGATGAGGCCATGGGGCAGGACTGGAAGGGCAAGGGCTCCCCGGCGCTGTACATAGCGGGGATGGGCCTCAGCCTGATCAACCCGCTCTTCGGGATCGCCGTCTATACCCTTGTTGCCGCGATCTGGCTCATTCCGGACCGGCGTGTAGAGCGGTTCATCGCCCACACCTGAGCGGCGTTGGCCCCTAAGCGTGACGAACAGTTACCGCCGGACGCGTTGGGCCAGCGAATCCCTCACGATTTCCAGATGGGCCCGGGTGGGCGCCACGACGCTGGCCGCGTAGCCGGGGTGCTTGGTCAGGTACTTCTTGATGTACGGGCACACCGGCACGATCGAAAGGCCCGCGGCGACGGTCTCATCCAGTGCCTGGGCGGCCAGCACACCGGCCAGCCCCCGGCCGCCATATTCCTCGTTGATCTCCGTGTGATAGAAAATCCGCTGGGCCGGCCCGGCATCGTCCACGTAGGCGGCCTTGCCGATGACGGTGTCCGCGTCGAGCAGTTCAAAACGGCCGCGCTCCGGGTTGTTCCTGATGGTGGTCATGGTCGGCGTGGTCTCCTGGGCTGGGACGGGTTGGCGCGTTGGCCTGGCTTGGGGCATTGGGCTTGGGTAGATGTTGCACGCCGCTGAGCACTGCTCAGGCACGGCTCATGCACTGCTCAGCCGCGGGGCTTGATGCGGGCGTTCGGCAGGGCCGGGGCCGGGAGGGCGGCAGGACCCCCGGGCGGAAACGGGCCAAACCGCAGGTCGGCGCCTCCTCCGGCCGCCGGCGTCGACGTCGGACCGGAACCGTCCTCCGCACCGATCTCGGCCTGCCACTGGGCCCTGTACGCGACAATCTCTTCGTGGCTGCGTCCCACGAAGTTCCACCACATCACGATCTTTTCGCCCAGCGGCTCACCGCCGATCAGGAGGACGCGGGCCCCATCCGGGCCTGCTGTCAGGGTCAAGGTTCCGGTACCTGCGGGAACGTAGGCGAGGTGGTCCTTCGGCACTGGGTGTCCGTCCAGGAAGAGGGTGCCCGAGTCGACGAGCAGGCCATGTTCGAACGACGTCTTTGTGTCGAGGGTCAATTCCGCCTCCGCCTCGAGCAGGATCTCCGCGCCCAGCAAGGGCGTATGGGTGGCGACGGGCGAGGCGGACCCGCAGAGCGTGCCGAGGAAGACGCGCATGGTCCAGCCGGGCCCGTGGACCGGTTCGGGGCGATAGTGCTCGAAGGTCGGTGCCATGTGGCGTGCCGCGTCCGGCAGCGCCACCCACAGTTGCGCACCATGCAGCATTGTTGTGTCCGGGGTGGAAAATTCGGAGTGGCTGATGCCACGGCCGGCCGTCATGAGATTCACTTCGCCCGGGCGCACGGCAGCGTGGAAGCCGGCCGAGTCCTGGTGTTCGATCTCCCCCGTGAACAGCCAGCTGACGGTCTGGAGGCCGGTGTGGGGGTGGCGCGGTACTTTCATGCCGCCGGAATCACCGACGCTGTCCGGGCCATAGTGGTCCAGGAAGCACCACGCTCCAATGAGGCTCCGCTGGCGCTGCGGAAGCGTACGCCGCACGTCCATCGCCCGCGGACCGCCCAGCGGGACCTGCCGCGGGGCCAGCAGTTCGACGCCGGCATGCGTCCCCTCGGTTCCGCAGAGGATTTCCTGGGGCGCGACTTCGGTATTGCTCATGATGACAGCCTAGCTTCGCGGGGTCCGCGGGTCAGCCTTCGGCACACGGCAGGAGGGTACCGGGACTTAGCCGTTCCTTGATCAGCCTCAGATCCACGACGAGCGCCGCAACGGCGGTTCCTCGCCGCCCGGGCGCTGCACCAGAATCTGGTTCACTCCCGTGATACCGGCCTCGAAGCCCAGGGCGCTAGCTGCCATGTAGAGCCGCCACACCCGGGCCCGGCCCACGCCGGCCAGGCGTACGGCCTCATCCCAGTGTTCCTCAAGGTTCCGCACCCAGGCCCGGAGCGTCAGGGCATAGTGGCGCCGCAGCGCCTCAACGTCCAGGACCTCCAGGCGCGCCGATTCGAGTGCGGTGACCATGTCGGCGAGGCTGAGCATCTCGCCGTCCGGGAAGACGTAGCGGGGAATGAAGGAATCCGGGTCCGGTGCCGTGGGCCCGGCGTTCCAGGAGATCGCGTGGTTGAGCAGCCGGCCTCCCGGGCGGAGCAGCCCGTGCAGCTGGGAGGCATAGTGCTGGATCTGCTCGCGGCCGACGTGCTCTGACATGCCAATCGAGCTGATCGCATCGAACGGTCCGTCGTCCACATCGCGGTAGTCCTGCACCCGGATGTCCACCCGGTCCGTCAGCCCGGCGTCCGCGGCCCGTTTGCGGGCCATGGCCGCCTGTTCCACCGACAGCGTCACGCCGACGACCTCGGCCCCGAAATGCTGGGCGGCGTGCAGCGCAAAGCTGCCCCAGCCGCATCCCACATCCAGCACGCGCATCCCCGGCTTGAGACCCAGCTTGCGGCAGACGAGGTCGAGCTTGGCGGCCTGGGCAGCGTCAAGCTCGGTCTCCTCCGACTCCCAGACGGCGCAGGAGTAGACCATGGACGGGCCCAGGACGAGAGCGTAGAAGTCGTTCCCGACGTCGTAGTGGTGGGAGATGGCCGCGGCGTCGCGGCCCTTGGAATGACGCCGGCCGAACCGGTCCACGCGGGCTTCCTCCGGCGGCGGCGCAGGGTTCGGTCCCAGGGCCCCGAGCCGGACGGCAGTCTTGAGCAGTGCGAATCCTTCGCGGGGAGTGGGCGGCCGGAATGGGCCGGGCTCGGCGAATTTTCCGGCCGAGCTGAGGGCGGCGAAGGCCGCGAAGATGTCGCCGGGTGCGTCGATTTCGCCGGCGACGTAGGCACGGCTCAGTCCAAGCTGGCCGGGTGACCACAGCATCCGGCGAAGTGCCCGCCGGGACCGAAACACCACAACGGGGGCGTCTTCCGGGCCGGCCTCCGAGCCGTCCCAGGCCTGCAGCCGCAGGGGAATCCCATCGGTGCCAAGGATGATCGCCAATGCGTCGGCCAGCCGTGAAGCCGCATTCGTGGATGTCGCCATGTCCAGTGCCTCGATTCCCGTGACTCGTCTCCAGCGCCGAGGGCTGCGCCCCGGCAGTTCCAAATCTAAGGGCAGTACACGGCCCTCAACCAGAGCTTAGGTCCCCATTGCCGTGGTGCCCGTCTTTTCCCACCGTGGCGGACGGCTCTGGCGCTTGTGGGTTCGGTTGCCTATGGTGTGAGCTATGTCTGAGTCTTTCTCGTCCCTCGTGGACACGTTCAAGAACGTGGGTGTTTCCCGGGCGTACGGCCCCGCCATGAACATCGCAGGGGAAGAGGTCATCCCCGTCGCTGTGGTGTCTTTCGGCTTCGGCGGAGGCAGCAGCACCGAAGATGCCCAGGCCGGCGGCGGAAGTGGTGGCGGGGGCGGCGGCTTCGTGATGCCCGTGGGCGTCTATGCCAAGAGCCCCGAGGGCCACATGGCATTCCGGCCCAACACCGTGGTGGTGCTTGTGGCGCTGGCCCCGCTGGTGCTCGCCGTCGGCGTCTCGATCCGCGGCATTCTTCGCACCCTCCGTCCGCGCCGCTAGCGCGGGAGCCTGAGGTCTGGAGCTGGGCTCTGGGGCCTTTGAGCCTTGGAGACTTGGAGGCCAAGGATTCCCCAAGCCGCGCAAGGCATTGTGTGGTTTGGGCAGCCTGGGTCTCGGGCAGCTCCAGGGACCGGCGTCGGACGGACATGATCGACGATGAATATTTTCAGAACTGCATGCGTAGCAACTTTGGGCGGGGCGCTCCTGATGACGGGATGTGCTGCGCCGCCGGCAACGCCGGGCCCTACGACCACTGTGACTGCGTCTCCCCCGCCGTCGGTGGTGGTCTTTGATCCGCAGACCAGCGGCAAGGTCCTGGCCGAGCGGATCAAGGCCCGGGCCAAGCCCAAGAAGGCCGGCGTCACGATTTCCGCAGTGGAGTGCAAGAACTTCCCGGACATCAAGGTGAACACTCACACGGACTGCCAGATGGTGGTCAACGGGGTCAAGCGCGGATACCTGGCGACATTCACCCAGCGGGACGGCCACTACGAAATCAAGGCCCAGGACCTCACCTGGTAGGCGGTGCGGAATAGGACATGGCGGGTTCCTGGTCGTCGTCGGCGTCAACCCACGCCGCGAAATCCTTCAGCGACATGAAGCAGTAGTAATCGCAATACCTCAGGTTCTTCTTCTCCGCCTTGCTCATGCCGGTAATTCGACGCGGGCGCGCTCACGGATGGGGCGACGCCGGCTCTTCCCCCCGGCTCCTGGCGGCATCGGCGATGACGAGCGAGAGCTGGGAGACCACTTCCTCTGGTGTACCCGACGCAGCCAACTCGGTAAAGTGCGCGTATTCGGGCATCGCCTGGTAGGCGGCCCTCAATGAGTCGAGTTCCTCGAGCGTTTCCGTGTCCGTGTCGCGCGCCATTACCCGTCGATGGGCCTGTTCAGGGTCAATGACCAGGTGGAGCACGACGTCGGGCTGCGGAAACTTTGCCAGGAGGAACGGCAGGAGCCAGCCCCGGGGAAGACCCCGTGCCTGGCGCAGTGCAAGCTGGCAGTGCAGGTGGCGGTCCATGATGACCAAGCCCGGATGCCGGTGCGCCCTGGCATGGGAAACGACGACATTCGCCGTGCGGATGACTGTCTCCACGGCATCGGCCAACCGTGGGTGAAGCTGCACGCCGAACTGTGTGCTCAGCAGGGACATCCTGCGCCGGCCTGCGTAGTTCCTGAGCAGGAGCGCGTTCTGGCCGGCCCGGCGCGCGGCCTTCACTGTAGACCGTGCGGCTGTTGTTTTTCCCGATCCGTCAATTCCCGTCAAAACAATCAGCAATCGGATTCCTTCTCATCGCGTGGCGGTGCGGCGCCGTGCACCGTCGCAGGCTCCGCCTACTACTACCAACGGTAGAGGCCGCTGATTCGTCCCGGGAACGAACGACGAATTAGCGATTTCAGCCCTGGCTGCGCGCCCGGCTGGGCTGCACCCGCGGCGGTTCCCCGGGCATCTTCGGGAAGTCCGGCGGGAACGGCAGCTCTCCCAGACCCGCCTCGAGGTCCCGGTCCCACCACCCCAGGAGGAGATCGATGGCCCCTGGGTTCGCATGCATGCCGGCCCACGGATCGCCGGTGGCTTTGAGCCGGTCCGGCACCGTGACGATGGTGAAGGCAGAAGGGTCGGCGGAGTCGAGTTCCTCCCAGCGGATCGGGCACGACACCGCCGCGTTGGCCAGTGCGCGCGGGCTGTAAGCCCCCGCAATCGTGCGGTCGCGGTTCGCCTGGTTGAAGTCGACGAAGATGCGGGCGCCGCGTTCCTCCTTCCACCAGGCGGTGGTTACTTGCTCGGGCAGGCGGCGCTCGAGTTCGCGCGCTGCGGCGATGACCGCGTGGCGCACGTCCAGGAACTCCCGGGTCGGCTCGATCGGGGCAAAGACATGGAGTCCCCGGTTGCCTGAGGTCTTGATGAAGGCCTCCAGCCCTGTCTCGGCGAGGACGCGCCGCAATTCCCGCGCGACCGGAACAGCCTCCGCGAAGCCGGTGCCGGGCTGCGGGTCAAGGTCGATCCGCAGCTGGTCCGGGTTGTCCGGATTGCCGGCCCGGGAGGCCCAGGGGTGGAACACCACCGTGTTCATCTGCACCGCCCACACGGCGGCGGCGACTTCGTCAATGACCAGTTGCGGGTGCGATCGTCCGCTGGGATAGGCGACGTCGACCGAGCGGATGAAATCCGGGGCACCCTTGGGCGGGTTCTTGGAGAAGAACTGTTCGCCATCCACCGTGTCCTTGAACCGTTGGAGTGTCACCGGCCGGTCCCCGTTGGCCGCCAGGAAAGCGTCCCCGACGTCCACCATGTACCGGGCCAGGTCCAGCTTGGTGAGTCCCAGACCGGGCCAGACAACCCTGCCCGGGCTCGACACCCGCATCTCCCGGTCGCCGTGCGGACCGCTGACAGTAAGGTGCGCTTCTTCCCTGGCCATGGGGACAACCTACCCCGGCGGCGTGGACAGGTGAAGAGCGCAGCGGGCTGGACGCCACTGACCGGGCATGATGGACACATGACGACACCCGAAGTCCCCATCACCCTCGACGTCGGCGACGCTACAGTCTCGGGCGTCTTTGCCGACCCCGACGGCTCGTTCGCCACTCTGGTTGTTGCCCACGGCGCCGGGGCGGGAATGGACCATCCGTTCCTCGGGGGCTTCACCCGGGCCCTGAACGGCCTGGGTGTCGCCACCTTGCGGTTCAACTTTCCCTACCGAGAGGCAGGACGGAAGTTTCCTGACAGGCCGCCGGCGGCAATCGCCGCCTGGCGGGTGGCCATGGACGCCGCCGCATCCCGGTCTGCCGGCCGGCCGCTGTGGGCCGCCGGGAAATCGTTCGGCGGACGCATGGCCTCCATGGCGGTGGCGGAAGGCATGCCGGCCGCCGGGCTCGTCTACCTCGGCTATCCGCTGCACCCGCCGGGCAAACCGGAGAAGCTCCGCGATGAGCACCTCTACGGGCTGACTTTGCCGATGCTGTTCCTGCAGGGCACCCGGGACACGTTCGCTACCCCGGAACTGCTGGAGTCCGTGGCGGCCAGGATCGGGCCGACCGCGACCGTGGAGTGGCGCGAGGGCGGGGACCATTCCTTTGCTGTTGCCGGTGCCAAGCGCGGTACGGACGAGGTAGGGGCGTCGTTGGCGGCCACGGTCGCGGAGTTCCTCAGGGCGCACGGCGATAATCCCGCGGACGCGCTCCGCTGATCAACCCCAGCCGACCGGCCTAACCGGCTGCCGCTAGCCGACCGTCCCGAACCGGCCCGCCCCGTGATGCACATGCGATTCAATCGCGGTGGCTGCGGCCGCGGCCCCTCCCGCCCCGCGGACAATCTCGCTCATGGCGGCCACGTTCCGCCGCACCTGTGCATCGGAATGGAGCTCGGCGACTGCAGTCCTGAGCGCGTCCGGACCAACGTCCTCCGCTGCGAGGTGCCGGCCAAGGCCCAGTTCTTCAAGCCGCCTGGCGGTTGCCTCCTGCTCCGGTTGCTGCGGCACGGCCAGCATCGGGACGGCGAAATAGAGCGCCTCCATGGTCGAGTTCATGCCGGCGTGGGTAATGAAGACACTGGTTTGGCGCAGAACCTGCAGTTGCGGGAAGAAGGCCCGGACCAGGACGTTTGGCGCAATCGTCCCGAGATCAGCCAGTCCGGTCTGGTCCCCGACCGCCATGGCGACGTCCCAGTCGCTTCCGCCGAAGGCGTCCAGGCACGTCCGGAAGAAGTCCGGCTGGCGGTTCAGTGGAGTGGTCCCCAGCGAAATGAACACCAGCGGACGCGTTCCCCCACGCACCCATTCACCTTCGCTCTCGCGGCCGCCCACGCTTGGCCCGACGAACCGGAACCGGTCATCGAATGTCTCCCCACGGGGCTGGAACTCGCGCGGCAGGAACACGATGTTGAACGGCGCCGGCGGGCCATCGAACATCCGTGGCGTCCGCACGCCTTGCTCGGCCGCGAACTCGGCCAGCAGCCGGCCCATGGCCATAGCCACCTTGGCCATTTCATCGGCGCCTTCCGGCGGCCGGGCAGGCATCAGTGATCGGAGCGAGAAGTGTTCGTTGGTGGCATAGGTGGGCATGAGGGCGATGGCCGGCACGCCGATCTTTTCAGCGGCCATGCTGCCGCTGAGCGTCATCGCGTCAAAGCAAATCGCGTCGGGAGGGTCCTGGCGCAGGTGTTCCACGAGCGCCGGGAAGCTGGCGCGGATGTCCTCGAACACACGGTTCATGAGCGGCAGCATCAGGTGCGCCTGCGCCCGCTGCCCGGGGGCCAGGGCAGGCATTGATGCCATCCAGTTCCCGCCGGAAGCCGAAAAAGCCGCTCCGGCGTCACGGATCCGCGGTCCGAAGTCGGCCGATGTGAAGTACGTGACCCGGTGCCCCCGGCCCACAAGCTCCGCCACCAGCGGCAGGGTGGGGTTGACGTGTCCGTAGGCGGGAATGGAGACGAACGCAAGATGCATGGCCATCACTCTTCATCGCTTGGCTGAGATCACGCTTTATTTGCCACTTGACCGGCCTGGTTGCCCGGCGTCCCGCGGTCCGCCGGCGTCGTGCTCCTTCATCATGCCCCTGTTGCCCCGGGCGGCGCGAGTGTTCGGCCGGCGGTGCCAGTTTCCGGCCCCGCGGGGGTCAGTTCCGTGGCTTGGTCCGGGCTGTCGCCGGCGCGGTCCACGGGTCTTCGGGCCACGGATGCCGGGGATAGCGGCCGCGCATTTCCGCGCGGACCTGTGCGTAGGGCCCGGACCAGAACGAGGCGAGGTCATCCGTCACGGCCAGGGGCCGGCGTGCCGGTGAGAGCAGGTGGAACAGCACCGGCACACGCCCGTCCGCAAGCCGCGGCGTCTCCGCCCAGCCAAAGCACTCCTGCAGTTTGACGGCCACCACCGGCCGCCCGGTGGCGTCTCCGACCTCCGGATAGTCAATCCGGATCCGGGATCCGCTGGGGACCGCCAGCGTCTCCGGCACCAATTCACCGAGCCGGGACGCCTCGGGCCAGGGAAGCAGCCGGCTCAGCGGCCCGGCGAGGTCGATCCCGCCCGTGGATGCGCCGCCGGCCAGCGCGGCAAGCTCCGGGGCCAGCCATTCGTCCAGCCGGGCCAGCAACACCGGCTCGGACACGTCGGGCCAGGACCCGCCCAGCTCCCGGTGCAGGAGGGCCAGCCGGCGGCGCAAGGCCTCCGCCGCGCTCGACCAGCCGATGGTCGCCAGCCCCTCGCTCGCCAGGGCGCGGGCCACAGCTCCGCGGCCTTCGTCCGCGGGCGGGCGTACCGGGGTGGACGACAGCACGATTGCGCCCAGGCGGCGCTCACGCCGGGCCGAGACACGGCCCTGGCTGAATCGCGCCTGTAGCGTGTCGCTTAGGAGGTGGCGGGCGGCAGCCTCCGCGGTGTCCGCCGTCAGTGGCGCCGCGGAGCGGATGACGGCGCCGGTCCCCGCGGCGTCGCGGCCCTGCGCGCGGGACACTTCGGCCACGCCCAGCCACTCGTGCCCGGACAGCGGGCTGCCGGCCGGCAGCCCGGCCCGCGTACCGGACGTGAGCAGGTATTGCGCCGGCCCCTCGCCCGGGACGCGGCGCGCTACACGGTCCGGAAAGGCCAGGGCGACGACGAAGCCGATTGCCTCCGCGGCGTCCACCACGCCGGCAGGAGCGGAGGACGCGACGCCGGACCCCTCCTGGCGTGCGATTCTCTCCATCCGCCGGACATCCTCCGCCCACCGCCGGGATCCGGGATCCCGGCCCGTCCTCAGCGCGGCCACAAGGCGGGTGAGGTCCGCGCCCGGGGCGCGCTGGTCCCCCGAGACGAGGGCGACCGCCTCGGCCGCCACACGGTGGCCCACCGTCGCGGCGCCGTCCAGCAGAGCGCGGGCCAGCCGCGGGTCCGTCGGGACCCGGGCCAGGATCTTGCCCAGATCGGTTGCGTGACCGTCCGGCGCCACTGCCCCGAGTTCCTGCAGCACTTCAACGGCGTTGTCCATCGCGGCCTGGGGCGGCGCGTCCGGCAGGGCCAGTCCACGGCCGCCGGGGGCTCCCCAACAGGCCAGCACCAGGGCGGCGCCGGTCAGGTCTGCTGCGGCTATCTCCGGAGTCTGGTGGGCGGGCGCTGCGCCATAGGCCCTCTGGTCATAGCAGCGGATCACCGTGCCGGGGCCCTGTCGTGCGGCACGGCCGGCCCGCTGTTCCGCGGACGCCCGCGAGCAGGACACTGTCACGAGTCCGGACATTCCGCGGTTGGAGTCACGCCGCGGCTCGCGGGACAGCCCGGAATCGATGACCAGCCGGACGCCCGGGACGGTGAGCGAGGATTCGGCCAGTGCGGTGGAAACGATGATCCGGGCGGCCCCGCCGGGCTCGCGCCCGGAGACGGCGCGGTCCTGCTCCGCCGGGCCGGCCTGGCCATGGAGTTCCAGGACTTCGGCGTGGCTCCGGCCGCGCAGCCGGGCGGCAACGTAGGAGACTTCCCATGCGCCCGGGACAAACACCAAGGCGTCAAGGTCCCGCCCGGCAGCCAGTGCGGCGGCATGCCCCGCCGCTGCAGTGTCGGCCACGTGGTCCAGGAAGGCCCGGGCCACTCCGCGTTCGTCCAGCCGCGGGACCGACGCCGGGACCCATTCCACCTCGAGCGGGAACAGCGCGGAGGGACAGTCGACAACCGGGGCCCGGCGGCCGCCGTCGCGGTTCCCGTCTGCACCACCGATCAGTGCCTCGCCGATCAATGCGTCACCGATCAGCGCAGCGAAGCGGGGCGCGTCGAGGGTCGCGGACATGGCGACGAGCGTGAGGTCACCGCGCAGCTGCCGGACTTCGGCCAGCATCCCGACGAGCAGGTCCGTCTCCAGCCCGCGTTCGTGGACTTCATCGAGGATCACGGCATCGGTGCCCTCGAGCCCCGGATCCGCCAGGAGGCGGCGCAACAGGATGCCGGGGGTAACGAACTCGATCACCGTCCCGGGTCCCGTCTGGTGTTCGCCGCGGACCGTGTAACCGACCCGCTCACCGAGCCGGGTGCCGTCGAGGGAAGCCAGGCGGCGGGCTGCAGCGCGGGCGGCGACGCGGCGCGGCTGCGTGACCACGATCCGCGGGCTGGCACCGCTTCCGCTGCCGATCCTTGCGGCCGCGAGGTTGGCGAGCAACGGCGGGACAAGCGTCGTCTTGCCCGTGCCGGGAGGAGCCTGGACCACCGCGGACGCGCCGGCACCGCCGCCCCGCAATGCGGCGGCGAGGTCCCCCAGCGAATCCGCGAAGGTCAGGCCCGCCCCGACGACGCCGAGATCGAAGAGGCCGTTGGAGCAGGCTGGGTCCAGGCGTGTGGTCGCGGAAGTCACGCCTCCATTGTCTCTGCAATTCGTGAACCATGTCCGCGCGGGCTATACGCTCGCGCTCAGGATCGTCCGCCCGCTGGCCACGGCACGGATTTCGACCCGGCGGATGTCGTCAGTCCGGATCACCGTGGTCGCCGTCGGCGTGGCCACCGTCCCGGGAGTTGCCGTCCAGGTGGCCACCTGTGTGGCGGCACCACGGGAATCGACAACCACCAATCCATACTCCTCGGGTGGGCGGGCACCGCCGGATCCGTCCGGTGCGGGAACGTCAGCCGGGGATGGCGTGTAGGTGCACTCCCAGTCGATCCGGGTTCCCCACGGCTGCCGGGTCAGTGAACCCTTTGCGGCCAGCATGCTGTCGGCCACCGGGGTGAAGTTCAGGGCCGTCCCTGACGCGGCCTGCGTCTGCGCGGGGGGCAGCGGAGGTGCGCTGACCGGGGCGGTCACGGCAACGGTGACAGCGCCCGAGGCGGCGGCCGCGCCCACAACAAGGGCGGCCACGGCCAGGCGCACGCGCCGGCGTCCGCGTTGGACTTGCCCCGCCAGACCGCTCGGCAGCCCGCCCGCGAGGCCGCCGGCCACCCCGGGGGCCACCCCCGGCACGGGCCTTCCGCGGTCGGCCTGCCCGAGGGCGAGGGCTTCCTCGGGCGACAGGGCGGCCAGCAGCGACGGCATTCCGGCAAGCTCCGCCACGGCGGCCCTGCATCCGGCGCAACCGGACAGGTGTTCTTCGAACTCGTGGCGCTCGGAGGACACCAAGGATCCCAGCACATACGCGGCATCCCAGCTGCGGTACTCATCCATTCCGTTCTTGCTCATGGCGTCACGCCTCCTTCCTGCAGGGCCAGCCGCATCGCCCGCAGCGCGTAATGCAGCCGCGACTTCACAGTCCCCTCCGCCAGTTGCAGGCTTTCCGCGATTTCTGCCGTCGTCTCCCGGCGGTAGTACGCGTGGATGACCACAGCCCTGTGCTCGGCGGACAGCCCGGCCAGGGCATCCGATACAAGCCACCCGTCCAGGATCTTGTCCACCCGGTCCGCCTCTGGAATCTCCGGCAACGGCTCCGTCCGGTTCTCGTGCCGGCGTCGGGCGCTACGCCGGTCATCGATGACCAGATTGCGGGCCACCGTGTAGAGCCAGGCCCGCACCGCCGCCTCCGGGCGCTGCAGGACTTCCGGGTGTTGCCAGGCACGGATCAGCGTTTCCTGTACGACGTCGTCGGCCAGGGTGCTGTCACCGGTCATGCGCATGACGAACCGCCACAGGGCCGGACCGTAGGCGTCCTGCAGCGAGCGCAGCAGCTCGGCCTCCCGATCGGACATTTTCCGCCTCCTGGCCTTAACTACGACGCCGGGCCGCTTTCCGTTCACCGGCCCCGGCTGGAATCCGTCTGGAAGTTGTTTGGCAGTTGGCAACGTTGAACTCTTGGGCTGGCGGCGCCGTTCTAGGGACAGCCCGGCCGAACACGGCCGGCCTTCCCTCAGGAGCGCACCATGAAGATTTCCCGCCCGGCGTTTGCCGCCGCTGCGCTGGGCACGACACTAATGCTCGGATCCTGCTTCGCCGGGCACACGGCAGCACCGGCCCCACCATCCACCCCTGGCACAGTCACACCGGCACCCGCCGCGGGGAGCCCCTCGCCGGCGCCCAAAGACCCCTATTACCCGGCCCCGGCACCGGCCGTTGCACCGCCTGCACCTGCACCGCCTGCTCCGGCACCGATCCCCTCGCAGGTGGCCCCGGCGATGCCAGCTCCGCCTGCCATGGTGCCGGCCCCGATGGTCCGGCCACCCGCCCCGGCACCGCGACGCGTCGTTCCGCCCGTGGTCCCGGCACCGCGGCCGATGGTTCCGAATCCCATGGCACCGCGACCAATGGTTCCCCGGCCCATGGTTCCCAGGCCGATGGTTCCGCCGCCCGCGGCGGCTCCCGGCGGGAATGATCACGATGCCGATAACAACGGAGGACCGGACGACGGTGACGGCAACAAGTAGCACCACGGCGGGGCCTGCACCGCGCCGTCGAACGGCACTGTTGTTCCTCGCGCTGGCAGGGACGGCGGCGGTGCTGGGCGCCAGTGGCTGTTCCCGGACCGGGAACGAGGCAGCGGCGGCTCCTCCGTCCGGGGCAGCTCCCTTCGGCTGGTTCCGCGCCGGCCTGGCCCCGGCAGGGTGGCAGTCCCTGGAACTCCCGGATGCGACAGCGGTACTGTCCATCCCACCCGATGCCATTCCGGTGGAGGGCGACCCCGGCACCGTATCCGCAACCGCGACGGCGCCGAACGGTGATCTCAGGATCTATCTCAACGCCACACCGCAACAGGGCGAGGAGTCACTGTCCAATTGGTCCGAGTTTCGGCTCGCCCACCTCACGGGCGAGAACGCCGCCTCCGCCAACCGACTGGCAGACCGTGCCGGAATGCCGTTCCGGGGAGGCATCCGCTCATGCGTGGAGGACACCTATGTGACTCGCGTCGGCGCGCACAGGTACCGGGAGATCGCCTGCCTCGTTGCAGGATCGCGGGGTGGCAGCGTCTTGGTGGCGGCCGCACCCGCCGACTCATGGGACCTCTACAGTCCCGCAATTGAGCAGGCGGTGGACGCCTATGCGTCCGAGTAGGTCGACGTCGCCCACCGGCGGCTGCCGCCAACCGGCTGGATTCGGCAGGACGAAGACGGGAGACTGGATCATCTCGATCACGAAAGTGGGAACCGCATGATCAACCTCAAGCAGGACGCCGACGGCTTCATCCGCATGAACCGGCATTTTCCAGAAAAGACACTCATCAGCATCACGTTTGCGGACGGCTCGGAGGGGGTCTACTCCGGGCGCCGGCTCAACGGCCTCTATGACGACGCCCTGGCGGAGTACCGGGCCCAGAACCATCTGGATGCCAAGGGGTTCTCGCGGGCACCGAGGAAGACGGTCCACCCCGCGAACAAGATCGAGTTCGTTCCGGTCAACGCCGGAATGGAGCCGTAGGTCAGGCAACGCCGACGGCCCCGGGACCGTGCGCCGGCCGGCGGAGGGCCCTGGCACGGATGCGAAGGTCGTTGTCATGCACGCGCCGGTCGACGCCGGGCACGGGCGTGCCGGCTGCCCTTGGCCGCGGTGCCGCCGGACTCACCGGGGGCTCGGCCGGGCACAGGTCACTGATCAGTCCCATGCCGGCGTACTCGCGTACCGCGGTGATGCCGGCAACGGCTGCAGGCTTGTCTGCGAAGCCCTTTGACACGGCCAGTACTGCCCCGTCCGGGGCCCTGAGCCGGAACCTGAAGCAGGCATCGGCATCTACGAAGAGTTCAAATGTGCCGGCCATGACGTTCCTCCCGTTTTGCGGGCTCCCCTTCCGGGCATCGTTGCCACGGCGTGGAAGGGGAAGCTGCGCTGCTGCCCGCTGGTTTATCCTTGCGGCTGAAGAGATAGCATCAGCCCGTCTTAACAGTTTCGCCGCGGCCTTGAATCGCTCACAAGGTCAGCTGCGTAAATCCTGGGTAAACAGGAGCCAACAGCCCCGCGTGGTGGGCGACCGCCGGCGCTGGCGCGCCTACAGGGGCGGCCAATGATCGCTGCAGTAGGCGCCTAGGCTGGCGGCCGGGGACGCCGGCGGGCTGGAGCCATCCCGATGGCCGGCGGCGCAGTCCCTCCGTTCGGACGGCGCCGTTGCCGCCGTTCGGCCCGAATCGCCGGGAGACCAGGTCATGGTCGAATCATTGGACAAAGTTCCCCCCGCAGTCCTCGGCTTTGTTGACTGAGGGCGCACCGGCTCGAATCGCGGACCGCCATGCGCCTCACGCCACCCTAACCGCGGGGACTGACACGAAAACAGGGCCTTAGGACCGTATCCGGGAATGCCGGGGACACCTAGGGAACGGTCTGGAGCGTCGACAACCGGCCTGGAACCGTCACCCCGGGGTCCAGCGGCCTGAAACGAATCGGCGGAAGTGTTTCATCCATTGGAAATAGATGTCGTCCCGGCGGAGAATCGGAGGCATTCTTGGGGGCAGTCCGCGGTCCACCGACAGGAAAGAAGGATGCGATGTCCCTCAGCGTTGAGGAAATGAACAAACAGCTCCCGGTGGCCAATGTGCTGCCAGGCGAAGCCGTCCCCTACTACATGGCGTCGGGCGAGGGCGCCCGCTACGAGATCAACGGCCAACTGGTCACCGTCATTGCCCGCGCGGCGGACACCGGAGGGATCTTCAGCGCCGCCTACATCTCCGGCGGGATGGGGTCCGAATCACCGTTTGTGAGCCACTCCGTGGAACACAAGACGCTGTACGTTTTCGACGGCATCCTGCACGTATGGCTGCCAGGCGAAAGCCGCATCCTGGCTCCGGGGGATTCCGTGGTGATCCCGCCGGGAACCCCACACGCGTACCGGATGGCAAGCCACTACACGCGCTTCCTGAACT
This sequence comes from Arthrobacter sp. 05T47, assembly GCF_056395825.1. NCBI lineage: Bacteria > Bacillati > Actinomycetota > Actinomycetes > Micrococcales > Micrococcaceae > Arthrobacter > Arthrobacter sp. 05T47. Next base: position 144,528 of record NZ_JBFTKG010000001.1, read on the forward strand.
GGATGACCCCCGGCGGCGCCGAGGCGTACTACGAGCGCGTCGGCACGCCCATCGATTCGCACGTCCCGCCCGTCACGGCGGGCCGGAATCCCAGCCTGCGGGAGTGCGCCGAGGTGGGCGCCGAATTCGGGATGACGTTCCCCGACGTCGAACGGGTGGCGCCGTCATTCCGGCAGGACGCCGGGCTGCCAGCCGCCCAGAGCCCGTACTTCCTCAGCGCCGGGGAGGGCGAGCGGATGGTCAGCTACCAGACCATGTTCACGTACCTGTCCCGGCCGGCGAACACGGGATCGAACTACTTCGCTGTCCATACCAAGGGCGCCAAGTCCCCCTACATTCCGCTCCATTTCCACGAACAGCACACGGAAAACTTCCTCTGCACCGAGGGCCGGATGTGGATCTACGCCAACGGGCGCGAGGTCCTGCTCACCAAGGGCGACTTCCTGCACGCACCGGCGGGAACCATCCACTCCTTCGCGTTCGACTCCCACAACACCCAGATGGTGGGGTTCCTGACGCCGTCGGTGTTCAACGGCTTCTTCGAGTACTTCAACAAACCCACCGAGGACTACATGTACACCGAAGGCGGCGAACCGTACATGGACATGGAGGGCTTCGGCCGCGCCCAGGCCGAGATGGACCTGACAGTGGTGGGTCCCCCGCCGCAGCGACGCGCAGCACTGGACATCTAAGACCCGTCTAAGCACGTCCGCTCGACAAACAGCCAGGGTCCGGAACTCCTCAAAAGTTCCGGACCCTGGCTGTTTGTTCGGCTGCGGATTCAGCCCTGGAACCGGCTGGCTTCATGATGCTGGCGGGCTTCCTGATGCTGACGGACTAGCGCGCGGCCGTAGTCGTTGCCGTTGGGCGTGCGCATCACCGTGTGCATGTGGAACGGGGCGGGGGTGTCGTTGCTGAGGAAGACGCCCGTATGGTGGTCCAGCTCCATGACCACCACGGGACTCTGGATCCGGAAGTAGAAGGCATCCCCGTCGGCCGAGCCCCCGATCCAGGAAAACCAGGTCTGGCCGTAGTGCTCCTGGATTTCCCGGCGCCGCGCTGCCCTCGGTCCGTCCGGCAGGTGGGCAATGAAGTCGTCCACCAGCAGGTCAAGGATGGTGCGCGCCCGGGCCGGCAGAGACAGCACCCTGATGCCCTCGTACGGGATCACCCGGTTGTCCTGGAAGCACCCGGCCAAATGCCGCTCATCGCCGGGGTGCATCCGGCCTTCGGGCATGGCTGGGTCCTGCATGTCCTCGAACACCGTGGCGTCACGCCGCAGCTGTTCCGGGAGGGATGCCATGAGCTCGCGCGCCCAGGCGATCCGCTCCCTGAACACTGTCACGCCCCGGTGCGGGCCGGCGTCGATGAGATCCGGTTCGGCGCCGAGGAACACCGGCGAGACCACCAGCTGGCTTCCCGCCACGAGGCAATTGAGCGCCACATGGTGGCCGAAAATCTGCCAGCCCCATGGTTCGGTCAGGGACGGGGATCCAAACAGGGCGAAGTTGTAGCTGAACTCGTTCATCAGCTGCGGGAGTTCCACCAGGTCGCCCAGGAACCCATTGATCCGCATCAGGTTCCGGACCAGCTCGTAGCCGGCAGGGCTGAGGCTGGCCTCCATCACAGACAGGGCGGCATCGCGGACCGGGCTGTCCAGCTCGTCCAGCCGGAGCCCGGTGTCGTGCTGCATGAACTCCGGGTTGGCCCAGCTCTGCCATTCCGGCGCGTCCGCCGCGTACGCCAGCTGTTCAGCCTGGGCGGGGGTGACGGCGCCGAGCAGCGTCCCGGCGGCAGCCACCATGGCGGCTGCCGGAACCTCCTCGCCGGGTTCTGACGGCCCCAACGGGTACAGGCCCTCAATTACCGTGCCGTTGTTGGTGACTCCCACGAACGGTTGCGGGTACAGCGTCTTCCAGCCCTCGATCATGGGGCCGGCGAAGGAATCCGTGGTGGCTGCTTCGGCGTAGCTCCGGGCATCCAGCCCGCGGATCGCCGCCACCCGCGGATGGTCCGGCGGGTAGAGGAAGTCACGGAACGATTGCGTCGACACGGGGGCTCCTGTCGTGGTCTTTGGACGTGTGGTCTTTGGAAAAGGGGTCTTCGGAAACGCGGTTTTTGGAAATGCGGTGTTCGGGTGGCCAGCCGGCGGCGATGCCGATGGCCGCCGCCGCGGCGTCGGGCGCGGTCCCACGCCAGGCGACGTGCTGGTCCGGCCGGACCAGGACAGCGTCGGCGGCCCACAGGTCCGCCATCGGCGTTCCGTCATCTGTTGGCCCGACGGCGGTAACCGTCACCGGAATGCCGTGCCGCGCCGCGGCCGTCAGGACCGGCTTATAGGCCTCCTGCGCGGGCACGCCATCAAGGCTCCCGGCGTCCACCAGCAGCGTGAAACCCGGTCCAAGAATGTCGTAGAGCGATGTCGAGCGGTCCAGCCAGGCGTGCGGCAACAGCGCGCCGGGGCTGGCCGAGGGAACGTAGCGGATGGGGTCCTCGGGCGGCACGGGCGAGCCGTCCGGGACAACCAGGGGCGAGGACGGGTAGCCGTAGCCCAGGACCAGGCCCAGCGCATCGAATTCGCTTTGCTTGACCGCCAGCGCCTCCTTGGCCCGGAGCCGCGCGGCCTCGCCCGCGGTCCCGCCGCCGCGCAGCGCGGGGTCCGCGAAGTGATACGCGAGGGCCTGGCCGTTGGCGGCGGCGTCCCGGATTGTCCGTTCGGCCACCGGGCGCCGCTCCAGTTCGTAGCTTCCGAGCAGTGCCGGGCCGGCCCAGCCATCAATCTCCGCGGCGATTTTCCATGCCAGGTTGGCGGCGTCGCCAATGCAGGTGTTGAAGCCGTGGCCGCCCCACGGCGGGTTCAGGTGTGCGGCGTCGCCCACCAGGAATGCGGCGTCGCCGCCGTAGCCGGGTGCCAGCAGCATGCGGGCTGTCCAGGGGTCGGTGGCGACAATCTCAAGGTCCACGTCCGCACCAATAAGCGAGCGCACCAGGGCAGTCGCGTCGAAGGCCTCACGCCCGTCCACGCCTTGGATGATGGCCCACCAGGTGCCTTCGAGGTCCATCCTGCCGACCATGCCGGCCACGCCCGGCCCCAGCACCCAATACTGAACGGCGGGATCCAGGGTGATGGCCTCACCCAGGTCCCGGGAACGGAAGAGAATGCTGATGTTGGACAGTTCCGCGGAGCCGCCCTCCAGGCGGATGCCAAGGCCGCGCCGAACGGCGGAGGATCCGCCGTCGGCACCGGCCAGGAAGCGGCACTCGACGGCGCGGCGGCGTCCGGCCGCGTCCGAGACCTCCACCCGGGCGCGCGGGCCGGACGGCCCGGGGGCGGCCGGGCCGGAAGGACGGTCGCCGTCGTAAACGTCGCCGACGGTCAGCCCGGTCAGCAGGGTGGCCAGCTTCGATCCTGCAACGGCGTCCCGCAGGACTGTTTCCATGACAGGCTGTGGGACCTGCTGTCCGCACTCGGGCTGTTGCTCGTAGCGGCCGGGAACCAGCTGGAACGCCTGGCGGAACCGGGTGATTTCCCGCCCGCTGTCCCCTGTCAGCCCCGAGCAGAAGATGACGTCCTGGGCGTAGGAAACAGGAAGGGGCGCCGCGTTCCGCAGGGTGTCCGCGAGGCCCAGCCGGCGCAGGTGCGTCATGGTGCGCGCGTTGGTGGTCTTTGCCCGCGGCCTGTCCGGATCGATGGACGTCCGTGGTTCGATGACGGTGCTGGGGATGCCGCGCCGGGCGAGGTCCAGGGACAGGAACAGCCCGCTGGGCCCGCCGCCGGCAATCAGCACCGGGACGTCCTCCGGAAGGTCCGACAGGGAGGCGTTCTCGATGGCGGTCATCAGGCCCTCGCCCGGAGGTCCGGGGTGCCGATGGGGGTGGTGAGGGTCCCCAGCCGGTCGATCTCCACTTCGACGCTGTCGCCGGGCTGCAGCAGCCACTGCGGGGTCCGGGCGTAGCCCACGCCTTCAGGGGTGCCGGTGGCGATGACGTCGCCGGGGTGCAGGGTGAAGGTCTGGCTGATCAGCGCGATGATTGCCGGGACGGAGAAGATCATGTCCCTGGTGTTGCCGTTCTGGACTTCGGTGCCGTTCACCCGGGTTCGGACCTGCAGGCCGTCGCGCAGGTCCCCCACTTCGTCCCGGCTGACCAACGGGCCCATCGGCCCGCTGAGGTCGCCGTTCTTGCCAAGCGTCCACTGCGAGGTGAGTTTCTGGGCCCGGCGCGCGGTGAGGTCATTGAACGTGGAGTAGCCGAAAACTGAGTCCGCGGCCGTGGCTTCGTCAACGGATTCCACGCGGTGACCGATGTAGGCGGCCACTTCGCCTTCCCAGTCCAGGCCGTCCTCGCCCGAGGGCACGGGGACCGGCACGTTTCCCACCGACAGGGAGGCCGTCCAGCGCCCGAACAGTGTGGGGTAGGGCGGCAGTTCCTGGTCCTTGTAGCTGCCTTCGGCGGCGTGGGCCCTGTAGTTCAGGCCGACACAGATCACCCGGGCCGAGGCCGGCACCAGCGGGACCTCCGTGACGTCGGCGCGGTCCAGCGCGTCACCGGAGTCCTCCGTCAGCGCGTCGGCTGAGAGGGAGACCGCTTTCTCCTGCCAACCGGCGGCATCGGCCCAGAAGTCCGGAACCGGGGCCAGCGGAAACACCCGTGAGCCCAGGACGGCAGCCGCCCATGCGCCGCCGTCGTGATTGATGCCTATGTACTGCATGTGGTGGGCCTTTCTGGTGCCGCCCGGGGGCGGGGGGGTGGTAGGTGGGCACGGCGATGGAGACCCTGCTGTTAGGAGCCCTGTAGTTGGAGAACCTGTGGAGTTGGGTCCGTGTCGGCGGGCCGGTGCGTGTAGTTAGTCCGGCGATAATGCTGTGTTGCCGTTTTGGGGTGCTGCGGCCGGTCAGGGTGCCGGCGTGTCCGCGGACCGGGATTGCCGGAGGAAGAACGAGAGGGTCGCCCCCATTGCCTTTTCGGCCGCGGCCTGGCTGTGGTCCGGGAGGATCCACATGTGGTCCGCGCCCTCAATCAGGAGAAGTTCGACGGCGGAACCGGCACCTTCCAGCGCGGCTGCCAGCGACTCGGACTGTGCAGGCGGAACGAAGCGGTCCGCCGTTCCGTGGGCCAGGAAGAATGGCGGCGCCGAACGGCTGGCGTGGCTGATGGGGCTGGCCGCTGCCGCCTTCGCCGGCTCGTCGGCCAGGACGGCGCCGATGAGGAGTTCCTCGCGGGATCCGGGGTCGTCGGCCCGGGCGACGGCGGTGGGCAGGCTCTGTTCGGCCATGCGGACGAGGTCCGTGGGCGGGTACCAGGCGGCCACCGCAGCCACGGCAGCAGAGCTCTCAGCACCTGCGCCGTCAACATCTGCGAAGTCCGGGGAGCCGGCATTGGCAGTGAGGCCCACCAGGCTGGCGAGATGGCCGCCCGCGGAGTCGCCCCACGCATAGATCCGGGCCGGGTCCACGTTGTAGTCGGCGGCATGGTTCCGGAGCCAGCGCACGGCAGCCTTCGCGTCGTGTAGCTGGGCCGGGAAAACTGCCTCGTGGCTGAGCCGGTAGTCGGCCGACGCCACCACGAATCCGGCGACGGTGAGCTTTTCGAAGGCACTGAGGCCGAATCCGTCCAGGACCGGGCCAAGCGAGGACCGCTCCCCGACGCGCCAGCCACCACCGTGGAAATGGACCACGGCGGGGCGGGGAGCCGCCCCGTTCCCGGAAGCCGGAAGGTAGAGGTCCAGCAGCAGCGGGCGCGAACCGTCGCCGCCCGTGCGGGCGAATTCGATGCCGCTCAGCACGTGAGCATCCGTCATGGTCGACTCCCTTCCGTTTCCTGTGCCGGTTCACCTGATGCGTCGGCGCCTCCCCCTAAGACTGTCGGATCACAGGGCGGGCGCAAACCGCTGATTTCAATCATTGAAAGGGCTTTGCCGAGTCCACTTCAGCCGCGAGGAATGCCAGCCCCTGCTGCACGATCCCCAGCGCCGCCGAGTGGTTGAGGTACCCGTGCGTCGCTCCCTTTTCCAGCCGGAAGGCCACCGGAACACCCGCCGCGTTGAGTGACTCGACGAACAGCTCAGCAGAGGTGCGCAGGTCATCGTATTCGCAGGCAATGACTGCCACCGGGGGGAGCCCTGAAGGATCGGCATGGCCGGGCAGGGCGTACGAGGACGCCATCCCGGCCGGGCCGCCAATGTAGTTCTCCACCATGCCCCGGCAGTCATCCCCGGTGAAGCGCAGGATCCGGGGCAGGGCCGAAAGCACGCCTCCGTCAGTTACGGCGGCAGGCTCCAGTGAAGGCAGCTCCGAGTGGAGGAACGGATACGCGAGGAGCAGTTTGGCCGGCAGCGCCAGGCCTGCGTCCTTGAGATACATGGCGGCGCCGACGGCTAGGTTCCCGCCGGCGCTGGCACCGCCGAGGCACAGGCCACCCGGCGCCACGCCGAGCTCCTCGGCGTGGGCGGCTGTCCAGCGCCAGGCCGCGAGCGTGTCCTCGTGCGGGACCGGGAAGTGGACGCCGTCGCGGGCCAGCCGGTAGTCGACGGAGAACACCAGCCCGCCGGTCCGGTCAGCGAGTTCACGGGCAACCTGATCGGCTTCCCGCATGTCCAGGGTGCCCCCGGCGAAGCCGCCGCCATGCAGCCACACCAGACCGGGCAGCCCGGCACCGGACGAACGGCTTTCCCCCGAACCCGGGCCCCGGTCCAGGTCCAGGTTGCCGGGGCCGTAGATCCGGATGGGCACAGGCCCGTTGGGCCCCGGGGCTTCCACCAGGCGGAGGGGAACGGCAGGGGCCACATACGGCAGGTCCCCACCGCTGAATGCCTCCAGCCGCCGCATCCCGGCAGGGTCGGCGAGGAGATCGGCGAAGGAACCGGCACCGGTCACGTGGTGCATGAGGCCGGCCAGCTCCAGATCCAGGGTCATGGCTGCAGCGCCGGCTCGCGGGCTCCACCGGCTGCTGCCGAGGGGGCTGCGGCGGAAGGAACAACGCAGCGGAACGAATGCGTCCCGGAGCCGACGTCGACGCCGGTGTTCCCGCCGTCGGGCAGGTACACCGCGGCGGTGCAGCCGGCCGGGACGGTCACGGACACCGAGAACTCCTCGCCGTCCCGTTCCCACCGGACCGCGGCCTCGCCGTAGGGGGTCTGGTGCGTGGCTTCCGCCCAGCCCAGTCCCCCGCCGGGCAGGGGCCGGACCAGCAGCTTCCGGTACCCCGGCGCGGCCGGCGCGAGGCCGGCCACGCTGCGGTGCATCCAGTCGGCCACAGCACCGAGGGCGTAGTGGTTGAAGGACGTCATCTCACCGGGGTTGATGCTGCCGTCCGGGAGCATGGAGTCCCAGCGCTCCCAGATGGTGGTGGCGCCCATGGTCACCGGGTACAGCCAGGATGGGCACTCTGTCTGGAGGAGCAGCCGGTAGGCCGCCGCCGCCTGGCCGTGCTCGCTGAGCGCGTCGCAGACCAGCGGAGTCCCTACGAACCCGGTGGCTATCCGGTACCCGTCGGCTTCCACGGTTTCCGCCAGCCGGGCGGCCGCGGCGGGGTGCTCCGCCGGTTCGAGGAGTCCGAAGCGCAGGGCCACCGCGTAGGCGGTCTGTGTGGACGGCCGGAGCCTGCCGGCGTCGTCGAGGTAGCGCTCGCGGAACACCGCCCGGGACCGGCCGGACAGCTCGCGGAACCGCTTCGATTCCGCGTCCTGGCCCAGCAGTTCGGCAGCCTCGCCGGCCACCGACGCCGAGTACGCGAGGTATGCCTGCGCCACGAGCTTCCAGGGCGTGCGTGCGTCACCGGGCGAGTCCGGCGGTGCGGCCGGGTCCAGCCAGTCGCCGAACTGGAAGCCGTGCTCAAAGCGCAGCTCCGGGCCGGCGGCCAGGGCCGCGGATTCCAGCCAGGCGGTCATTCCCGGCAGCTGCCGGCGCAGGAATTCCAGGTCCCCCGTGCGCTGGTACAGCACCCAGGGTACAAGGACGGCGGCGTCACCCCACGCGGCCATTACCGGGCGGTCCGGGAACGGCGGCTTTTCGGCCACCACTTCGGGGACCACCAGCGGCGGCGGCCCGTCGGTCCCCTGCTCGGTGGCCATGTCTTTGAGCCACGAGGCGGTGAAGCCCGGAATCCGGTAGAGGAAGGCTGCCGTGGCGGCGAAGATCTGAAAGTCCCCGGTCCAGCCCAGCCGCTCGTTGCGCTGCGGGCAGTCCGTGGGCACGTCGACAAAGTTCCCGCGCATCCCCCACACGACGTTCGAATGAAGCTGGTTCAGCATCGGATCAGAGCATGCAAACGAACCTGTTCGCGCCAGCTCGGAATGGATCACGACGGCGGTGAAGGCGCCGGGGTCCAGCTCGCCCGGCCAGCCGCTCACCTCCACATAGCGGAAGCCATGGATGGTGAACCCGGGCTCCCAGGATTCGCCGCCCAAAGCTCCGCGCAGGATGTAGCGGTCGGTCTGCTTGGCCACCCGGAGCGGCCTGACGCCAAGTTCACCGTGCTCCAGCACCTCGGCGTGCCGCAGCACCACCTCGGTGCCGGGCGGACCGCTCACATGGAAGCGCACCCGGCCGACGAGGTTCTGGCCGAAGTCCAGAATGGTCTTACCGGACGGCGTTCCCAGCACCGCTTTGACCGGCAACTCCTCGGTGGCCCTGACGGGTGGGCCGTCGGGTGCGACCAGGACCGCAGGATCGAAGCCATCAACCACGACGGCGGGCTGCGGCGTGCCTGCGTCCAGCACGGTCTCAGCTCCCCTCTCAGCCCCGGTCTGGGCCCAGCCATGGCTCTCGAGCCGCGCATCGTAGGTTTCGCCGTCGTACAGGTCCGCCGAGAGCACCGGCCCCCGCCCGGCCAGCCACGACGCATCCGTGCCGATCGTGGTGACTGCCCCGCCGGCGTCGGATATTTCCAGCTGGGCGATCACGGCGGTGCGGTTGCCGTACGTGTTTCGCTTCTCCTGGAAGCCCAGGTTGCCGCGCCACCAGCCGTCCGCTACCTCAAGGCCAATGACGTTGGTGCCGGGCTGGAGGTACTCAGCGACGTCGTAGCTCTGGTAGCGCAGCCGGTGATGGTAGCTGGTCCAGCCCGGTGCCAGGATGTCCCGGCCCACGCGCCGGCCGTTGATGTGCGCCACGTAGACGCCACGCGCGCTGGCGTAGAGCCGGGCGGACTGCACATCGCCTTCCAGCTCGAAAATCCTGCTCAGCCGCGCTGCCGGCTCGTTGGCTTCGCTGGCTTCGTCCCAGGCCGGGCGGATCATGGCGGCCTGCCAGTCTGCGGCGTTCAGCAGTCCGGCCTCCACATGGGCCACGGGGCTCCATGCGGAGGGCCCGCCGGCGTCGTTGCCCCAGACACGGACCCGGACTGCGATGCGCTGGCGGCTCTCCAGCGGCGGCGCCGGCCACGGCTGCAGGAGCTGCTCGGAACTGTCGGTGCGGCCGTAACTTGCCAGGCTGCCGCCATCGGGACCGAGCTGAAGCTCGTAGGCGGTCTGGACCCAGCCGGGAGTGTCCGTTGTGACCTGCCAGGACAGCCGCGGCCGGTCCTCGCCGATGCCGAAGGGCTCCTCGTGGTGTTCGAAGCGGACGGGGGCGGGAACCATGGTGCCCGGAACGGGGGCACCCAGTCGGGCGGGGTCCTGGGACGGGAAACGAAGGGTGTTGGGAGTCAACGTCGGCTCGATTCGTCAAGAAGGAGGAAGCTTTAGGGCTTTCCCCAGCGTCCCGGGAACGGCAATGCGCCCGCTAGCGTAGTTTCATTGACTGGAAACCCCTGTGCGCGGAGCGGCTTGTTGGTCTGCATGGCTGCTGCCGATCCTGACCGGACGCGGCGAAAGAGCGCCGCGGCCGGACGAGGTGTGCTTAGTCCACGCAGAGGCAGAACGGGTGGCTGGCCGGATCGAGGAAAACGCGAAAGGTGGTCCCGGGCTGCGTGTCCGCTTTGGTGGCTCCCAGCTCGATGGCCTCTTTTTCGCCTTCGTCCAGGTCCCGCACCATCAGGTCCAGGTGCATCTGCTGTGGTACGCCCTGGCCCGGCCATTCCGGCGCCCGGTAGTCGTCCACCTGCTGAAACGAGATGCAGTCGCTGCCGTCGTCAGGGCGGATTTCGGCCCAGTCGCCGTCATCCTTCACATTCCAACCGAGCAGGGCACCGTAAAAGCCCGCGAGGGCTCCGGCGTCGGGGCAGTCAATGACGAGTCCTGGGAAGCGTGCGATAGCCATGCGGGAATGCTACAGCCGAACATTCGATCTGTCCCTAAAGCCACCGGGCGAAATAGTCCACGGCCGTGCTGAGGATCCAGTCCAGCTGGTCCTCCGCGCCGAAAAAGCAGTGGTCACCGCCCCTGATGGGGATGAGTTCGTGGTGGACGTTCGCATCCGTGAACGCGGCGGCCAGCAGTTCGCTTTGGGCAAGCGGCACCAGGCCGTCGCTGTCGCCGTGGATCAGCAGGAACGGCGGTGCGCCGGCGGTGACGTAGCCCAGCGGGCTCGCGGCGGCCAGCAGGGCGGGATCGTCGGTGCCGCCCACCAGCATGGGGCCCGGTTCCAGGGTCATGCCCTCCGGCACGGCCGCGCTCAACGGTCCGGCCATCGTGCCGGGCGGCATGTTCATGGGCGGCATGTCCGGCAGGGAGGACACCCCGTAGAAGTCGACGACGGCGCTCACGGCGCTGGAGTGGCCCTGTACGCCGAGTCCGCCCTCAAGGTCGTCGCGGCGGCCGGTAAGTCCCAGCAGTGCGGCGAGGTGGCCGCCGGCGGACTCGCCCCAGGCGCCGATCCTTCCGGCGTCGATGCCCAGCAGGTCAGCGTGTTCGCGGAGGTACCGGACGGCGGCCTTGAGGTCGTGAAGCTGGGCCGGGAACGGCGCTTCCAGGGCATGGCGGTAGTCCACGGTGGCGCACGCGATTCCGGCTTGGTTCAGTAGGCGGAACACCGATTCCGGGGCAAAGCTAGGCGGCAGTTCGCGGCGGTCCCCGAGCTGGAATGCGCCGCCGTGGACCCACAGAACCAGCGGAACCGGTGTCCCGGCGGCGTTGCGGGGCAGCCAGATGTCCATGGCGAGCCGGCGGAAGCCGACAGTGATTGCGTAGCTGACCTCGCGGTGGACGGCGGAGTTTTCCGACACGACGTCGGCCGTGCCCGGGGGCAGGAACGCCGGGAAGGCCGGGGCCGGCAACCCGGCAGGCGCCGTGGCTTCCGGTCCCGCCGGAACGGGTTCCGCCCTCGACGTTGGCGTGGTCAGTGACTCGGGGGTCATGGTGCGCTCCTTGCAAGGGTCGGAATGGTGCCTGCGCCGCGCGCAGGGACGGCGGCGGGAAAAGTATGTGTTCCGGGCCCGACGACGGCGTTCGGCTGGCCGGCGAGGCGGACCTCCGCTGTCGTGCCGGGCGGGACGGTCGCCCTGAGGGTCAGTTCGCCGTCGTCCATTGTCCAGCCCACCTCGATCAGGCCCTGCGGGCCTCGGTGCGAAGTGGCCGCGGACGTGATCCCGGCGCCGGGCCGGGGCTCGATGATGATCCGTTGGTAGGCCGCGCTGCCGGGTGCCTGGCGCAGGCCAGCCGTGTAGCGGTGCAGGAACGAGATAACGGCGCCCTTGCTGTAGTGGTTGAGCGAGGCCTCGGGCGTGCCGTCCGGGCCGAGGCCGTTCCAGGCCTCCCAGACGGTGCTGGCACCTCGGTCCACCATCGCGAGCCAGGACGGCTCGGAGTCCTGCATGAGCAGCTCGTAGGCGAGGCCGGGATGCCCGTTGTCGGCAAGGACGGGCAGCAGGTACGGCGTGGCCAGGAAGCCGGTCCCCACATGGGTGCCGGCCTCCCTGACCAGGTTGACGAGCTGGTTCGTCACGGCGGCGCGGGCACTGTCCGGCACAAGGTCGAAGGCAAGCGCCCGCACGCAATTGGCCTGCGTGCCGCCGTCGACTGATCCGTTGCCGGCTGTCCCGATTCCCACTGTCCCGTTTCCGGCTGTCCCGTTTCCCGCTGTCCTGTTTCCCACTGTCCCGTCGGCGTGCAGGTATTCCCGTTGCCACGCGCGGCGGACGTTCTCGGAGAGTTCCCCGAGTTCCTTGGCCTCGGCTGCCTTGCCCAGGACGGAGGCAATGCTGGCCATGATGGCGGAGGAGCGCCGGTAGTAGGCGGTGGCAACGATGCCGTGGTCTGCGCTCCTGGCACCGAATACGTCCGGCTGCGGCCCGTCCGGTTCCAGCCATTCGCCCCAATGGAAGCCGGTATCCCAGAGGTACTTCTCGTGCTCTTCGGGCGTGGGGCACAGCGCCCCCCGGGCCGGGTGCCGGTTCTCTTCGGCGGTGCGGCGCACAAAGCCGAGCCAGCGGTTCATGGCATCCCAGTTCTCCGCCAGGATCTTCGCGTCACCGGTGGCCAGGTAGATTTCCCACGGGACGGACACGATCGCGTCGCCCCAGCCGGCGGAGCCGTTCAGGAACGCCATGGGGTCGTTTCGCGTCGCGTCCGGGCCGGGCGAGGGCGAGATGTTGACGATCACACCGTTCTCCCACTGGTCGGCGCGGACATCGTTGAGCCACTTCGTTGAGAATCCGGAGACGTCGAAGAGGTAGGCCGCGGTGGGTACAAACAGCTGCCAGTCGCCGGTCCAGCCCGCTTTTTCGCGCTGGGGACAGTCGGTGGGCACCTCGCACGCGTTGTCGCGGAAGCTCCATTCCACAATGTCGTGCAGCCTGTTGAGCCGGTTGTCGCTGCAGCTGAAGGTGCCCAGGCGCTCCAGGTCGGTCTGGACCATGCAGCCAACAATGTCCGCCGGCTCCAAAGTGTCGGCCAGGCCCTGGACCGAGATGTATTGGAAACCGTGAGTGGTGTGGCGCGGTTCGAACACCTCGCCCCGGGTGCCGGCCGAGACCACAGAGTCCCTCTGCCCGGGGTCGAGGAACTGTCCAGGGTTCTTGAAGTCGATGGGGCGGAGGTGGTCCTGGGTGACTTCCCCGTCGGCGTCCAGGGCCTCCCCGTACACCAGGGTCACTTTGGTGCCGGCAGCACCCAGCCGGCTCAAACGGACCCAGCCATGGATATTCTGGCCCAGGTCCACGATCTGGCTGCCGTTGCTGAGTCGGGTGATGGAGACCGGAAGGAGTTCCTCCACGATCCGGGTGGGCGGCGCCACCGGGCCGCTGAGCGTAGCGAAGCTGCCGTCGCGGAGGACCGCGTGCCTGGCCGCCCCGTGGCCGCGGCGGAAATCCACTTGCTGGCCCGCCATGAGATCGGCGCTGGCGATCTCCGTGGCGCTGACCAGCCACGATGCGTCCGTGCCGATGACTGTCTGGGCTCCGCCGGACACCATCTCCAGCTGCGCCAGGAATGCCGTTTGCGTTCCGTACATGTCGGCGTCGCGGGTGAACCCGAAGGATCCGCGGAACCAGCCGTCCGTGAGGACCGCGCGGACGGTGTTGGCGCCGGCGCGCAGCAAGGGCGCGACATCAAAGGTCTGGACCTGCAGGGTGCTGTGGTAGCTCGTGGAGCCGGGGGTGAGCTGCTGGTCCCCCACCCGCTCCCCGTTGATGAAGAGCTCGTAGATTCCGTGCGCCGTGGCGTAGGCCCGCGCAAGATCCGGGGTGGCGTCCAGGGTGAAGTTGCGGTGCAGGGCGTAGCCTGGCCGCTTCCCCGGCGCCGGGACCACGGGCTCCTCGGGTCCGATCCAGCGGGCACTCCAGTCGCCGGGGTGCAGGAGTCCAAGTTCCACGGACATGGGCCTGGCCCAGGCGGAGGCAATCTCAGTGCCGTCCGGGGCCAGGTCCCATGTCCGGACGGACCATTCGAAGCGGTCACGCGAGCCGAGGGCGGGACCGCCGTATGGCACGTAGCCGTGCGTGCCGCTGTCCACCCGGCCGGTGTCCCAGCCGTTGCTGGCGGTCAGCTGGTAGGCAACCTGACGGAGGGTGCCCTGCGGCGGCGTCCAGCTCAACCTGGGAGCAGTGTTGGTGATCCCGAAGGCCTGGCCGAGGTTGTCGGAACGGAGGCGTGTCGGGGGCAGGGGCCGGCGGCCCGCGGTGGCAGTCAGGGTGGGCTCCATCAGACGTAGTGGCAGGCGACGTCGGACTCGCCCACGGTGCGCAGGGCGGGACGAACGGATGTGCACAGTTCGGTGGCCAGCGGGCAGCGCTGGCTGAACGGGCAGCCTCCAGGCTTGGCGGCCGCCGCGGCGGCCGTGCGGACGCCAAGGGATTCCCGCAGCATCCTCCGCTGGGCCTGTTCCGCGGGTCTTGGCACGGGCGAGGCAGCCACGAGAGCCTGGGTGAAGGGGTGCCTGGGCTGCTCCGTGACCGTTGCCGCGGGCCCGCTTTCCATCACCTGGCCGCGGTAGAGGACCACCACGCGCTGCGCCAGGAACTGGACCACCGAGATGTCGTGGGCGATGAACAGGTAGCTGAGGCCGCGTTCGTCCCGGAGGTCGGCGAGGAGGTTGAGTACCTGCGCCTGGGTTGAAAGGTCCAGGGCGCTGACCGCTTCGTCGCAGACCACCAGCCGGGGTTCACAGATCAGGGCGCGCGCCACCGCGATACGCTGGCGCTGGCCGCCGGAGAACTGGCTCGGGTAGCGGTCTACGGCCTCGCGGGGCAGCCCCACACGTTCCAGCATGGTTTCGGCCTTCCCCCGCGCGTCAACCGCCGACACTCCGCGGATCCGCAGCGGCTCCGCCAGCGAGGCACCAATGCTCTGGCGCGGGTTCAGCGAGGAGTTGGGGTCCTGGAAGACGGCCCGCAGCTCACCGCCCAGGGCGCGGCGCTCTGCGGCACCGGCATGGGTGATGTCCCTGCCCTGGTAGCTGATGGTGCCGCCGGCGCTCGTCTGGAGACCCAGGATCGCCTTGCCGATGGTGGATTTTCCGGAGCCGGATTCCCCCACCAGGCCTACGGTCTCGCCGGGGCGGATGGCGAAGCTGACGCCGTCCACCGCGGCCGGGGCCGCCGCAGCCTTCCGGCCGCGGCCATACCGGACCACCAGGTCCTTCACCTCGAGCATGGGTCCGTCCAGTACGGGGGCTGGGGACCCCTGCCGCTCTGCCGCTTCGATGCTCATGCCAGGTCCTTTTCGACGATTTTCAGTACTCGGTGCGTGGGCACTTCGGTGGCAAGCCATTCCAGGCCCTCGACGGCCAGCTCGTCCGCCTTGGCGCAGCGGACCCGTCCGTCCTCGGACCCGGAGGACAGCAGCGGGACCGGGGCGGCGCAGGCCGAGCCTGCGAACTGGCAACGCGCCATGAACCGGCAGCCCGTGGGCCAGTCCTTGGGCTGCGGAACTTGGCCGCTGATGGTGGCCAGCCTCTCGGGCATCTCCGCGGCGTTGTTGGCGTGCGGGTCGGCGGCAAGGAGCGCCAGGGTGTACGGGTGGCGGGGGTTGTCCAGAATGTTGGCGGTCCGGCCGCTTTCCACGACCTGGCCGGCGTACATCACGGCGACGTTGTCGCAGATGTCGGCCACGACGCCAAGGTCGTGCGTCACCATCACCACGGACATCCCGGTGTCCTTCACCAGGGAGCGCAGCAGCGAGAGGATTTCGGCCTGCACGGTGACGTCCAGGGCGGTCGTCGGCTCGTCAGCCACCAGCAGCCGCGGCCGGCCGGACAGGGCGAGGGCGATGGCCACGCGCTGGGCCATGCCGCCGCTGATCTGGTGCGGATAGGCCTTGAGGATGCTTTCGGCGTCCACGATGCCTACCTTTTCCAGCAGGCCAAGGGCTTCGGCACGCGCCTGGGCTTTGCCTGCCTTGCGCAGGCGCCGGATGGCCGCGGTGAGCTGGTAGCCCACCGTGAACATGGGGTCCAGGGCCCGCATGGGTTCCTGCGAGATCAGGGCGATGTCACGGCCGCGGATGCCTTCCAAGTCGCGTTCGGTGGCGGCTGCGAGGTTCCTGCCGTTCCACAGGATCTGGCCCCCGGTGGCAGAGACCCCGGAGGGCAGCAGTCCCAGCAAGGACAGCGCCGTCATGGTCTTGCCGCACCCGGACTCCCCGACCAGGCCCAGCACGGTTCCCTGGCCGACGTCGAACGAGACGTCCGTGACCAGCGCCGTGCCGCCGTCGACCCCCACGGAAAGGTTGCGGACGCTTAGCTGGCCTGTCGCAGGGACGGCGCCCGTCCCTGCAGGTGAGGCGGCGGCGCCTGCTGCGGCCACGGCATCGGCAATAAAACTGCCGCGCTGGCGGCGGGCCGCTGCCGAGGGCAGGTGGGAGGCCGCGGCGTTCGGCGCCTTCCCCAGGGCGTTGCCGATGGCGTTCGCGGCCAGGACTGTCAGGGCAAGGACCGCACCGGTGGGAACCATGAGCCAGGGTGCGTCGTAGACGTGCTGCGAGGCGCCCTGGATCATGCCGCCCCAGCTGGGCTGCGGGATGGGTGGGCCGAAGCCGATGAACGCGAGTCCGGCCTGGATCAGCATGCCTACAGCGAAGATGAGGGCGGACTGGACCACGATCGTGTTGGTCAGGCCGGGCAGGACATGGCGGAGGCTGATCCCCAGGATGCTGACGCCGTCCACCTTGGCGGCGTCCACGTACAGCTGGGACTGCAGCGACTTCGCCTGGCCCAGCATGACCCGGTAGATGCCGGCAGAGATCAGGATGCCCAGGATCGCCATGATCAGCGGAATGTTGGTTCCCACGGCACCGATGACGGCCAGGATGATCACCGTGCCGGGGAGCGACATCATGATTTCGGTGACGCGGCTGAGCACCCCTTCCGCCCGTTCGCCGGCGGCGCCGGCCGTCATCGCCAGGACGGTTCCCAGCCCGACGCCGACAATCACCGTGATCAGTGACGTTCCCAGGGTGCCGGCCGCGGCGGCGAAGATGCGGCTGAGGAGGTCCCGGCCGAGCTCGTCCGTGCCGAGCAAGTGCGCGGCGGTGGGGCCGGACAGGACAGCGGTGAAGTCCTGGTCCTCGGTCTTGTAGGGCAGCCACCACTGGGCGGTCAGCGAGGCAACCACCAGGGCCGCCAGCCACACGACGCCGGCCACACCCCCGGGGGAGGCGAAGAGCCGGTTGGCGGACCGTGTGGTGATGGCGGCCCGCGGGCGGGGGTTGAGTTTGGGGATCATGAGGCACGCAACTTCGGGTCAAGGAACTTGGTGGCAAGTTCCAGCACAAGGTTCACAGCCACCACCACGACGGTGGCGATGACCACCACGCCCTGGACTGCGGGGGCGTCGTGGGTGCTGACGGAGGTCTGGACGGCCTGGCCCAGGCCCGGCATGGCGAACAGCTGCTCGGCGATCACGGAACCGCCGAACAGGCCGATGAACTGCAGCGCGATGCCGGCCACGATGGGCAGGCTGGCGTAGCGCAGGGCGTGGATGTAGAGGATTTTCCAGGTGGGGGTGGCCGTGGCGCGCAGGGTCCGGATGTGCTCCTGCTGCAACGCCTCGAGCATCGAGGCCCTGGTCTGGCGGGCGATGAACGCTGCGCCGCCGACGGCCAGGGTGATCACCGGAAGAGCCAGGGACATGACCCAGTCCTGCGGTGAGACCTCGAAGGGAACGTAGCCCGTGGCGGGAAAGACCGAGGACTGGACGGCGAACAGGTACACGAAGATGATGCCGATCCAAAAGGCCGGGAGCGCCACCGCGAGGCCGCACAGCCCGCCGACGATCCGGTCCACCAGGCCGCCGCGGACCGCCGCGGTCACGCCCAGGCCGATGCCGAGGACGGCGCTCAGCACTGTGGCACCGGCCGCAAGCGACGCTGTGACGGGGAGTCTGTTGCCCAGGTCCGCCGCGACGGAACGGCCGTCAATCAGGGACGTGCCCAGATTGCCCTGGACGGCGTCTGTGAGCCAGCGGAAGAACTGGGTCAGGAGCGGATCGTTCCAGCCAAGCCGGGCATTGACCTCGTCGATTGCCTCCGGGGCGGCGCCCGCTCCGAGCGACACAGCACCCGGACTGCCGGGCATCGCGTGGACCAGCAGGAACGCCAGGACCGCGACCGCCAGCACGGTGGCCAGCGCCATCAGCAGGCGCTTGGTGATGAATAGTGCCATGGTGACCTCCATCGGTCAGGACCTGCCGGGCGACCCTTCCTGTTCGGAAGGCCCGCCCGGCAGGATCGGTGGTCAGCTAACCGGTGCGTAGGACGAGAGCAGCGGGTAGACGTTGCTGCCGGCGAAGTCCACCTGCTTGACCTTCTTGGTGTTGTAGCCCTGGTTGGTCAGGGATTCGAACAGCGGGATCAACCAGCCGGACTCAACCAGCCGCGTGTTGAGCTTGGTCAAGGCGGCCTTGCGGGCGGCATCGTCCTTGGCAGCGGCGGCCTCGCCCGTGGCGGCCGAGAGCTGGTCGTCCGTGGCCTTCTGGACATTGGTGAAGCCGCTCAGGATGGCGCCGTACATCAAGCCCACCGGGTTGTCCCACCCCAGCGGCGCGTAGCCCAGCGGGGTGGTGGCGACGGCGGCAAACGCCTCATCGGTCGACGTCGCCATCTTCACGTTCATGGTGATGCCGACGGCGGCGAGATCCTTCTGGACGGCCTGCAGATCCGTCTGGGTGGTGGCGCTGGCGACGATGGTGAAGTCAAAGCCGTTGGCGTAGCCGGCCTCGGCCAGGAGGCTCTTGGCCTTCTCCGGGTCATAGGCAAAAGCGGTTTCCAGCTGCGTCGTAAATCCGGCGGAATCCTTGGGCAGGGCGTTCCAGGTGGCGATGTCCCCCTTGTGCAGGGCATCCACCAGGGCCTTGCGGTTGATGGCGTGCTGGATGGCCTGGCGGACCTTTTCGCTGGCGAACGCCGGCGACGTCTTGCCGGTCTTGTCGAAGGCGATCATGGTCTGGACGGTGCCGCCGATCTGGGAGACTCCCACGCCTTTGGCCTTGGCGAAGTCAACGGTGGGTGAGGTCAGCTGGGCCACGTCCACCTGGCCGGAGACCAGGGCGTTGGCGCGTGCCTGCGGGTCCTGAATGACGCTGAAGACGATCTTGCTGTAGGGGTATGTCGCGGCGTCGGAGCTCTTGTCGTTCTTCTGCAGGACGTACTTGTTGCCCTTCACGGTGGTCCCGGAATCCAAGGTGTACGGTCCTGAGCCGTCCGGCTTGGCCGCGAGGTTCGCCGAATCCGCGGCCCCGGTCTTGCCGACGATCATGCCCAGTGTGGAGGACAGGTTCTTCTCGAAGCCCGGCTGCGCCTTGGCGAAAGTCAGGGCCACCTGGGTGGGGCTGAGGACATCAACGGACGTCACTTCCTGTGCGCCGCCCTTGGCGATGGCCGAGTACGCCGAGAGTGCGGGATCGGTGCGGCGGTCGAAGTTGGCCTTCACGAGTGCGGCGTCGAGTGTGGACCCGTCCGTGAAGGTCACCCCCTGCTTCAGTGTCAACGTCAGCACGGTGCTGTCGGCGTTGTAGCTGAATCCGGTGGCCAGGCCCGGACCAACGGAGCCGTCCGGCTGCAGGGTCATGAGGTTCTCGTAGAGGCCTTCGAAGAACTGCCGCTGTGCGTCCGAGACGCGCAGCGGGTCAAAGCCGAAGGAGGCGCTGTCGCTGTCGACGCCGATGGTCAGCGTGCTCTTGTCAACGGTTGACGCCGCCTGCCCGGAGCCGCCGCAGGCGGTCAGCGGGCTGAGCAGAAGCGCCCCGGCCAGAACGGCCGCGCTCCGTCGTGCGGTGGAGTTCAGAAGTTTCATGTGGTGCGCCTTCGCATTCTTTCTCAACAAACGGGGGTCAACATCCTGGGGGAGCCTGGCGGCCTGTATGCCGGTCGTCTGTGACCGGCTCTCCGGGCCGTTGCGCCGGTGCCCCTCTCGTCGATGGGTCTCGGTGACCGGCTCACTCAAGGATCACGGCGCCGCCTCAAACGGAAACACTTCAATGTCATTGATTGGAAAGGTATTGTGGCGGGGGTCACTCCGGGCGGGTCTTCGGCGGACGCGCGATGCAGGAGACGGGCGGCGATGAGTCTTTCAACCAATGAAAACGGCCATCCCTGGTCCGTCCTTGAGCACCGAGGATGGACAGTCAGCCCAGGCACTGTCGCCCGGCGCTCACACCGAAAGGAACCAGATGACCGACTCTTTTGCTTTCCCGCAGGATTTTCTCTGGGGCGTGGCCACCGCAGCCCATCAGGTGGAAGGAAATAACGTCAACAGTGACTGCTGGTTCCTGGAGCGGCTGCCCGGGACGATTTTCGCCGAACCATCCGGCGACGCCGTCGACCACTACCACCGGTACCGCGAGGACATTGCCCTGATCGCCAGCCTGGGTTTCACCAGCTACCGCTTCTCTCTCGAATGGGCACGCATCGAGCCCGAAGAAGGCCATTTCTCAGTGGCGGAACTCGACCACTACCGCCGCATGCTGGAGTCCTGCCATGAGCACGGACTCACTCCGGTGGTCACCTTCCATCACTTCACCTCACCCCTCTGGCTCCTCGCGGCCGGCGGTTGGGAGGACCCGCGGACCCCCGCACGGTTTGCCCGCTACTGCGACCGGGCCATGAGGCACCTCGGCGACCTCATTGGCGTCGCCTGCACACTCAACGAGCCGAACCTTCCGTGGCTGCTCAAGGAACTCGGCCTGGGCGGTGAGGCCCCCGAGCGCAGGGCAAGCGTGCCGCTCTGGGCCGCCGCAGCGGACCGGCTCGGGATCGAGGCAAGCAGCGTGGCGCCCTTCCAGTTCACCGTCTCCGAGGCCGGCTTCGATATCAAGCTCGCGGCACACCGTGAGGGCCGGGCCGCCATCAAGGCGGTCCGTCCGGAGCTCCCGGTGGGGTGGACCCTGGCCAACACCGACATCCAGGCAGCCGACGGCGGCCAGGACCGGGCGGACAGGATCCGCCGGGAGGTCAACGAACGCTTCCTTGTGGCGTCCCGGGAGGACGACTTCGTGGGGATCCAGACGTACGGCCGCACGGTTTTCGGGCCGGACGGCGTCGCGCCGGCCCCCGAGGGTGCCGAGACGAACCAGATGGGCGAGGAGATTTACCCCGAAGCCCTCGAGGCGACCATCCGGGAGGCGGCCAGGATCGCCGGCATTCCCGTGATGGTCACGGAGAACGGCCTGGCGACCGAGGACGACTCCAAGCGGCTGGCCTACCTCCGCACGGCGGTGGCCGGCGTGGCGTCCTGCCTGGCCGACGGCATCGACGTCCGCGGCTACATCGCCTGGACCGCCTTCGACAACTTCGAGTGGATTTTTGGCTACGGTCCGAAGTTCGGCCTCATCGCGGTGGACAGGGCCACGCAGGAGCGGACCCCGAAGGAGAGCGCCAAGTTCCTTGGCAGCCTGGCCAAGGCGAAGGTGGCTCAGTCCGTTTGACCAGGCACCGCCGCAGGTGACGCCCCACCCAGACAGCGCCACATCCGTTGGGCGCCATATCCGGCGGGCGCCATATCCCGGCGCCACATCCGGGCGCCGGCTAGGAGTTTCATTGGGCGAAACACTAGTGTGGTGGGGGTCACTGGCGGCGAAAGAGGAACGGTTTGAAATGACAGCAGTCCCCGTAAGGGATCCGGACACCGCCGGACCCGCAACCCCCGCTCCTGGCACCCCCGCTCCCGGTACCGCCGCTCCGGCGCGCGGCAAACGGCCAAAGCAGGGCGAACCCGTCATCGACCGTGCGTTGAGCCTGCTCGCCGTGTTCACGGACCGGCGCCGCGCCCTGACGCTTTCCGAAATGGCCAGGTACGCGGACATGCCGGCGCCGACAGCGCTCCGGCTCATCGGCCGGCTGGTGGCCTGGGGCGCGTTGGAAAGGCTCGACGACGGGCGCTACGTTGTGGGGGTACGGCTATGGGAAGTCGCATCGCTGTCGCCTCGCGGCCATGGCGTGCGGGAAATCGCGCTGCCCTATCTCGAGGACCTTTTCGAAGTTACCCGCCACCACGTCCTGTTGGCGGTCCGTGACAAGGACGAGGCCGTGCTCATTGAACGGCTGTCCTCCAGGCAGGCTACCGAGGTGGCCTACCGGGTGGGCGGCCGGGCTCCCCTGCGGTCCACCGCCGTCGGCCTGGTGTTGCTGGCCGGCGCAGACACGGCGTTCCAGGAAGCCGTCATCAAGCAGCCCGCTGATGAGGAAGCCGGCGTGGACGCCATGCCGGAGGGGCAGCTGCGGCGCACGTTGTCCGACGTGCGCCGCACGGGCGTCGCCATGATCAGAAGGTCGGCGCCGTCCAGGACAGTCTCCGTGGCCTCCCCCATATTCGACGCGCAGGGCGCCGTCGTCGCGGCTCTTTCCATAGTGGTTCCCGACGGCGGCACTCCCCCGAACGTGCTGGCACCGGCAGTCCAGGCAACAGCCAGGGCGGTCTCCCGAAACCTCGGGTTCACAGCGGAGGCCAGCGCCGGCGTGCGCCACCAGGCGCAGGCGTAGGGCGCAGGCGTAGGGCGCAGGGCCTGGCCGCCAACAGGACCGTTCAATCGCCCATGGGCGCGACGTCCGGGCGGTGGAGCGGATCCGGCCGCTGCGGCACGGACTGCGGTTGGATAACTACTTGACATGCCCGGTAGCGGAGTCTAGGACTGGCCTTGTCCAGTACCATCCACCAGCCTAGGAGTAGCAATGGAGACCGCGCCCTACGGAGTCGTGCACTTTTTCCCGGGAGGAACCAAGGAGCAGTACGAAGCGTCGATTGCAGCAGTCCATCCGGGCGAGGGGCTCCTGCCGGAAGGCCAGATCTTCCACGCCGGCGGGTCGTCCGCGGGCGGTTGGACCATCATGGCGGTCCATGAATCGAAGGAGAGTTGGGAGAAATTCCGCGACACGATCCTTATGCCCCGGATGCAGCAAGGCATTGAGGGTGGCTTCGCCTCGCCGCCCGAAGAAACGGTCATCGACCTGTACAAGGTCCTGCCGTAAGAAGGTCCTGCCCTAAGGCCGGGCAATTCACACCGAACAAGTAACACCGTCGCGAGTCTCCGGCTGACCGGCCAGTCAGCCCCGGCCGGCTGCCGGAGACTCAAGACGCTATCGGACGGACCACCAGGACAGGGCACGGCGAGTGGCCGGCCACCTGCGCTGAGACCGATCCGATGTGCAAGCCCGCGAATCCGCCGTGGCCGCGTGAGCCGACCACCACCAGATTGGCTTCCCGCGCGGCGTCAAGAATTGCCGACGCCGCCGAGTCGCTGTGGACGGTCCGCGTCACCGCGTTCACGCCCTCGGCGGCCCGCGCCGCCTCAGCGCCGAGGGCCTCGGCCTGCTGTTCCGGAGACGCTTCGGCCACGACCTCCCCGGCGGCTGTTTCCAGCAGCGCGGGATACCAGGACATCGGCGCTTTGCTCCAAACAGTCACTATCCGCAGCTCGGCATCGCGGTACCGGGCCTCGTCCACGGCCCATTCGAGGGCGCCGCGCGATTGCTTGGAGCCGTCAAACCCGACCACAATCACAAAAGGATCCGAATTTGTCATGATTCCAGACTTTCACCGTCATCTTGCGGAGGCCATCCCCGGGCACCCCGGCGCTACACCAAGTCTCAGCCTCCCTGCCGGCCTGGGCCTCACCCAGTCCGGGTGAATTGTCCGGCTCCGCCCTTGCCTGCTGCCGGTTCAAACGATGCCGCGCTTGGCGGCCGTTTTGAGGGCATCGCGCCGGCTTCCGGCCCCGAGTTTCCGGTAAATGGATCGTTCATGCGTTTTGACCGTGTTCACCGATATGTACAGCGCGTCGGCAATTTCGGCCGCGGTCATGATGGAGCGCATGTAGGCCAGCACCTCGCGTTCGCGCTCCGTCAGGCTCCAGTAGGACTGTGTCCGGAGCCGGGCCCCGCTCTGGGTATCACGTGCCATGAGGGCAGCGATGAAGGACTCGTGGGCGGTGCCCCACACGGCGTGTTGCACCAGCAGGCCCGCGAGTTCCTCTTTCCGCTCCGCAAAGGGCCGAAAGACGGACTCGGGCTCGGCACGGTGGACCGCATGTTCAATCCGTTCATGCGCCGTGGCCGTGTCTCCGGTTCCGTGGGCCACGAGCGCCTCCGTCAGGCTCGCGCAGGTGTCGACATAGGAGTTGCCGCGCCGGCCAGTCAATGACTCTGTGCAGCGTTGGGCGGCGTCGATCTCGCCTCCGCGACACAGCAGCTCCGCCAGCAGCGAATCCGCCAGCGCCCCATGTCCGCCAGCGCCGAGTGGGTGCACGATCGCCAACGCCCCCTCCAGGTCGCCCTGGGCTTCAGCGACCTTCGCCCTGGCAATGGTGTGCAGAGCGTTCCATGACACGCTGTAGAGTCCCCGGGCGTGGAAGGATTCCAGCGCCGAGCTGGATTCTGCGAGCCGGCCCGGATCCCCGGTGGCACAATCGGTCAGGACCCGATAAATGACACTGAGCGGTCCTGAAGGGAATAGCTCGCTACCCAATCGCTGGGCCCTCGCCAGGTATTTTTGGGCAGCCGCCAGGTCGTCGTTCCAGTAGCATGCAATGCCGCGGGCCAGCCAGGCCGGAGCCATCCGTTCCTGCGAATTCCAGCCCAGGGCCTCACCCCGCTCCAGGGCACTCGTGGCACTATCCGCGGCCTGCACCAGATCACCGGCTCCTGCAAACGCCAGCGCAAGATCCGCCTGGGCACTGATGTCTATGGCTTCCAACCGCTCAAGATTGCCGCTTCCGCCGGCTGACTGGAGCAGGACTGCCGCGAGGTCGCCGGTGCGGTGCAGCCGAAATTCCGCCTGGGCAAGGAGGAACAGTCCTGTTGAACTGGCGGCAGAGTGGCTGTCCTCTGAAATCTCCCTGATCGGCCTGCCGCCCTCGGCCGGGGCAGCGTGGACGTCCTGGCGGCCGACGGCAGGCATCGGCTCGAAATGGGCCCGGCACGCCTCAAGTCTCCGGCGGCGAAGCGCATCCAGGACATAGGTCCGCGACAGTGCCCGGTCTGTGAGCTCGGACGCCGTCGCGTTGTCGCCGGAAAGCATGCGGCAGACGGATCTGATCATCAATATCTCTGGGTCCTCGCTCCACGGCGCCGGCAGGTCCCGGCAAAGCCGTTCCAGGCTCTGGGCATCGTTTCCCAGAACGAAGTCGAGCCAGTGCGCGCCGAGCGACATCACGGCCTGCCGCGGCGCGCGCCCTTGCAGCGCCTGGGCTGCGCACTCGACGACGTCAGACTCCTGGTAGTAGCGCGCCGCCACTCGGTGCAGGCGCTCAGCAAGCAGTGGGTCGCGCCTTTCCAGTATTCGTCGGCACTGCGCCGCGAAGAGGGAATGCCAGCGGTACATCGATTCACCGCCGCGGTAATCGTGCTCCTCGATGAACAGGCCGTTGCGGAGGCATTCCTCAAGCAACACGCCGCCGTGCGGCCGGCCATAGAGTTCGACGGCGAGCCGCCGGCCAAGCCAGTCGCAGGTGGTGGCCCGCAAGATGAACTCAGCCAGTGACGGTTCGAGTTGGTCAAGGATTTCTTCCGCGACGTAGTCGGCGAGCGGTACGTGCGCTGCTGTGGTCCCCGGCGCCGTGACAGGCGTCGGCACCGGCACGTTGCCCGCCTGCGCCAGCGAGACGATTCCCGCGTGCACGGCGACCGGCCAGCCGGCAGTCATTCTCCACAGGGAACCAGCGTCAAAGGCTGCGTCTTGTCCCAGCAGGAAGGCAAATTGGGCGACTTCCTCTTGCGTGAAGGCAAGCTCAGCGGCGCGCAGTTCACCGAGGCCCTCGCCGTACCTGAACCTCTCCAGCTGGATTGACGTGTGGCCCCGTCCGGAGAGGACCAGCCGCAGTGACGGGGGCGCCGACGCGGCGAGCACGCCCACGATTCCAGTCGCCAGCCCCGGACCGGCCAAGTGGACGTCGTCGATCACGAGGACAATCGGCTCCGTGAGTTCCTCGAGGGCCCGGAGCAAAAGGTCGTAGGAGGCAGCCCGGTCATGGGCGAGGCTCTGGTCAAGGGCCAGCAATGCATCGTTGCCCGGCATGGGCACCGTGCCGGCAGCGCGCTGGATCGCCCCGACAACCCCGTGAAAAAGCCGTGCCGGTTCGGTATCGAACCGATCGAGCGACAGCCAGGCGCACGGCAGGTCGCAGTGGCGGACCCAGTCGCCTAAAAACGTGGACTTGCCGTAGCCGGCCGGCGCTGCGACCAGCGTCAGGCGGTGCGAATCGGCGGATGCGGACAGGGCGTTGTCCAGGCGCGGACGCGCCAACGCTCCGAGACCGCGCAGCGGTGGCCGGATCTTGAACTGAGGACCAGGCAGCCATCCAGCATTCTGCATTTCACCCACATAGCACATGCTAGGCGGCCGCAAAAGGGCCCTAACAGGGCGCAAAGACCCCTTGTGCGCCTTCGCTTTGCGCGGCCAAATAGCAGCCGGCGCCCACGTTCCCGCGGCGCGCCGGGAATTGTGGGGCGGGGGTATCATCAGTCATGGCTACGAAGCACGGAAGCCAGATGGACCCGATTTTCCTCCATGACCTCGATAAAGCCGGGCGGAGGCAGGTCCTTATTTTTGCTGCGGCACGCCTGGCTGCATTTTCCGTGCTAATCCTCGCCCTCTACTTCGTAATTCCAATATCGGGATTCAACGTGGACAATCCGGCGGCCGCGTGGATCCGCCTGGCCGCTGTCGTCGTGGTATTTCTCGCCGCCATGTCCCTTCAAGTGCGGATGATCCTCTCGGCGCATATCCCCCAGGTCCGGGCCGCCGTGACCGTGGTCGAAGCTGTTCTCATGTTTCTGTGCCTTTTCGGACTGCTTTACACGTCAATGTCGCTAACGGATCCATCCTCATTCAGCGAACCCTTGAACAAAACAGACGCCCTGTACTTCACGACGTCCACCTTTGCCACCGTCGGTTTCGGCGACATTACTCCGGTGAGCCAACTGGCGCGGGCAGTGGTTTCCGTCCAAATGATTGCTGATCTGGGAGTGCTCCTATTAGTGGTCAAAGTGGCCTTCTTCGCTGCCGGCCGCCGTCTGGGCCGGTAGGCCCAAGCAGCCTTGCTGCATCACCCAAAACAGGTGATGCAGCGCCAATGTGGTGAAGGTAGGCGGGAAATTCTCCCGAGTACAAAGTAGCGGCCCATCAAACTCCTGGCAGGACGCGGATGCGAGGCGCCAGGCGGCCCAGCGTGGCCCGAACCGCCGCACCGCGGCAGGGACGGCAACCCTTCCCCGGCACGAACAGATCACCCTGTGTGGGTGGGGCTGGACGGACGCACCGCGTGGACAATGAAAATTGTCATGAGTGCCCAACCGCGGTACATCGGGCCGGGTCGACGAGTTGCTACCTAGGCGGAACCCCATGTCTCTCCAAGATCAGTCCCCGAGCTCCAGCGGCACGGACCAGGAAGAAATACTCCGGCTGCGTGCGGAAGTTGCCCGGTTGCAGCAGGAACGGGACGAGGCCAGAAAGGCACCACCCAGGCCGGCCAGGTCGCATTCGGGGCTGGCCCGCCGGGTTATCGCCATAGTGCTGGTGGTCTTGACTGCAGTGCTGGCCTTCGCCGCTGTGCCCGCCATGTACCTGCGCAGTGAACTCATCGACGACACCGACCGCTACGTCGCAACTGTGGCTCCCTTGGCCTCCGACCCGGCGATCCAGGCCGAGATCGCGGACAAGGTCACACAACAGATCACCGACGCCGTGGACTTCAAGACCGTCATCGCGGACGCGCTGAACGAACTGAGCAAGACGGCGCCACGTGTCGCCGCGGTGATCACCGGACTGGCGCCGGCGATTGCGGAGCAGACTAAGAACCTCATTCATACCGCTGTCTCCAAATTCGTCGCCACACCACAGTTCCAGGGTCTTTGGGTGCAGGTGAACCGGGTGGCCCACCAGGGCCTGGTGAACCTCGCCACCGGCAGCTCCGGCGGAACTGTAACCATCGACCAAAACGGCACTGTGACGATCTCTACCAAGGAGATCATTGCCCAGGTCAAGAGTGCCCTGGTCCAGCAGGGGGTCGGCATTGCCGCCCGCATTCCGGACGTTGACGCGCATATCACGCTGTTCCAGTCTCCCGAACTGGTCCGGGCCACGAACGCCATCCGAACGCTGGATGCGACGGCCCCCATCTTGGCGTGGCTGACGGTGATTAGCGCCGCTGGTGCGATTGCCGTGGCCCCGAGTGGCAGGAAACGGAGCACTATCAGCGGCGTCGGTTTGGCGGTGGCCATAGCCATGGCGCTGCTGGCACTGGGACTGGTCATCGGCCGCACCGTCCTCCTGAATTCGATTCCGCCAGACTCCGTGTCTCCGGCGGCGGCCCAAAGCCTGGTCGAAACCCTCCTGGTGCCCCTACGCAACAGCCTGCGCCTTGTCTTCGCGGTGGGACTCATCATTGCCGTGGCAGCTTTCCTCGGCGGTCATTCGCGCCCCGCGGAATTTGTCCGGCACGGGCTTGCGAGCGCGGGAGATTACATCACCGGGAAAGTCGGCGCCAGCCAGGCCCGACCGTGGCAGCGCTGGCTGGCCCGATACCGGCGGATACTGGAAGCCACGATAGTTGGTATCGCCGTGCTGGTTCTGATCTTCTGGCAGGACCCGACGGCGGCCGTCGCCATCTGGACAGCGGTCGTTGCGGTGCTCGCCATTCTCCTGGTCGAACTGCTGTGCCGCCCCGCCGTTGCGGCCGGCCCGGACGGCCCGGACGTCGAAGCGTCCGCCACCGAGCCCGTCACGGGGCCCCCGGCCCCTCCCCCTGGACCACTATCGGTGCCCGGCCGGGAGCCCGCGGCGATGGCTACAGCAACGATGGCCCCGGTAAAGCCCGTCACCGCGCCCGGCCCGGAGTCCGCGGCGGTGGCTCCAACGGAGCCGGTGCCCGCGCCGGCGCCTCCGGCGAAACCCGCCAAGGCTGAGAAGCCCGCCAAGGATCGCCCCCCGGACGAGCCGAACCCCACGATCCCTCTTCCTTGAGGAACGGGATCCTCTAGAGGACTCGGCGTGCGGGATCCAGTGCCCTGAAACTTCTTCAGCGCACTGGATTGCGGGGGCCAGAATTGCGGGCGGGGCCGTTGCCGGGCAGCAGCCAGCGCTAGGGGGCTGTAGGCGTGAACGGGAAGAGGTCTTCTCCGCCTCCGTGCACCACCAGGCACGTTGATTCCGGTATTTCCCTCCATGCCCCCCTCAGATCCCCCAGCGGCTCGGAAACCACCACGCGCGCGTCGGAGGAGAGCTCCTGGAGCATCGCGTTGTCCGGGTACTGGGCGCGAAGCGTGGAGATGTCGGCACTGTGGAACAGTGTCCGGGACATGCCTTCACTGGAGTAGCGGAACGCCCAGGTGGTCTCGCCGTCGGTGGTTGCGACGGTCATCTGGATGGGGTACTGGATGCCGTGGCGCTTGCCTACGTCTTCAATCAGTCCAACCGCAGAGGCGACCGCAGCACGCGGGTCCTTCTCCAGGCCGAAGGTGAGCGCGACGTAGAAGAACAGCTCCGAGTCCGTCGCTCCCTCAATCAACGGAAACAGCGACGGCTCGACGGCGAAGGCCAAGTCGCGTTTGACCGTCGGGAAATCCGTGATGAGCCCGTTGTGCATCCACAGCCAGCGGCCGTGCCGGAACGGATGGCAGTTGGTCTGTTGGATCGCCGAGCCGGTTGTGGCACGGATGTGGGCGAAAACGCGTCCGGCGGATGCCAGGGCGGATAATTCGCGGAGGTTGCGGTCGTGCCAGGCCGGCTCCGTGCTGCGGAACACTCCGGGAGTCGGCGCCGATCCATACCAGCCAACACCGAAGCCATCGCCGTTGGTCGTCTCGACTCCCATGCGTGCGTGTTTGCTCTGCATGACGAGTGAGTGGACAGGTTTGTACAAAAGATCATCAAGTTTCACGGGCGACCCCGAATACGCGAGCCAACGGCACATGACGTCCTCCTCGTTTTGGACAGCAGTCCATCACGCGTACCGGACCCGCACATCATCATCCGGGGGTGATTCGACCGGTCGCGGGCGCGCGCGGGCACCGCCTGCAGGATCACCCCCGGCGGGTGAGGCGCCCGCCGGGTCCGAAGCCAACACTTGTGGTACCTGCCAGTGATAGGACTGCCAGGCGCGAGCCATGAAAAGTGCGCGAGTCTACGGAGAAAGGGGCCTTGCAGTGTCGAGACCACAACCAGTCCTCGCGCTGATTGCCTTCTGTGCGGCAATCGGGCTGCTCACGGGCTGCAGCACCACAAGTCCGAACGCCAGCCCCGCCACCAGCCAGACCCCGAGCGTTTCACCGGTGTGCGCCGCTTCCGCTGCCTTCTCCTCATCCTTGACGAACTTCAAGGACACTCTCAAGCCAGGTGCCACGTTGGAGCAGATCCGGTCAGCCCGGGAGCAGGTGGCGAAAGCCTACGACGATCTGGTCACGGCAGCCGGTGACGCAGCCAAGGATCGCGTGGATGCCGTCAAGACCGCCCAACAGAAGTTTGGTGCCGCCGTCAACGCCGTTCCCGACACCGCCACCCTGACCCAGGCAATTAACGCCCTGCGGGACGAAGCCGCGAACGTGCAGGCCGCCGTCAGCGACCTCACGAATGACGCCAAATGCTAAAGCAGCCACCAGGGACCCGGGCCTGTGGCCCAATCACCCGCACAGGGTCCCGTTCACAAGTAACGCCTCGCCAATTGAACGCCCGCCAATGGAAAGCAGGGAAGCGAAAATGAGTTTCTTCCAGAACTTTTGGGAATTCTTATGGTGGATGTTTATCTTCTATGCGTTCTTCGCCTTCCTGTGGGCGTTGTTCATGGTGATCGGCGACCTCTTCCGCGACCACGAACTCAGCGGCTGGTGGAAGGCCGTCTGGATCCTCTTCCTGGTGTTTGTCCCCCTCCTGTCCGTCCTGACCTACATGGTCGCGCGCGGCAAGGGAATGACGAAGCGGGCAACGGAGGCGGCCCGCAAGAGCCGGGCGGAAACCGATGATTACATCCGCCAGGCTGCCTCGGCCAGTCCGAGTGAGGAGATCGCCAAGGCCAAGGCACTCATGGACGCTGGAACCATCACTCCGGAGGAGTTCGACCGGATCAAGAGCAAGGTAGTCGTCTGACTCAGATTGGGGATCCCTCATAGTCGGGGACAGGCCACAATGAATCCACTACTCAGCACGCTTCCTCGCCCCTAAGGTGGAACCAGGCTGAACCAAGGAGGGCCCAATGGAGCCGGCATCATCGGAACCTGGTCCCCGTCCGGCCCTCCCCCGCAGCGTAACCATCCTGCTCGCCCTGGCCGGCGCGGCCGTTGTGTCATTCGGCCTCGGCGCGATGCGGGGAATTGTCACACCGGTGTTCTTTGCGTTCGTGCTCACGCTCTGTGTCCATCCCCTGCGCCGCTGGATGCAGGGACGGGGAATTCCCCGAGGAATAGCCACGGGAACCACCATCGCGGCCGTCTTCGGGTTGCTGACCGCCTTCGCCGCGGTCCTCATCGCCTCACTGGCACAATTCTCCGCGCTGCTGCCGCAATACGCCCCCCAAATGCAACAGCTCGGCGCCACAATTTCCAGTGCGCTGGAATCTGTGGGCTTCGGCCCCCAGCAGGCCCAGGAAGTCCTGAACGGGTTCACCCCCGGCCGTATCATCGGGTTCCTCGGCGGCCTCCTGGGGAACATCGCGAGCCTGGTCACCAGCCTCGTGATCATTTTGACGATGCTCATCCTCATGGCAATCGATGGCTCGCGCGTACCTGTGATCCTGACCCACCTGAACTTCCACCGGCCGGCACTGGTGGCCGCGTTTGACGTCTTCGGAACCGGCGTGCGCCGCTACATGGTCGCCACCACAGTCCTCGGACTAGCCCAAGGCATATTCAACTGGCTGGTCCTGGTCATCCTGCACGTCCCCGGGGCCCTGCTCTGGGGCTTGTTGTCTTTCATCTGCAGCTTTATCCCCAACATCGGGTACTTCATCGCGATCATCCCGCCGCTGTTCTTCGGATTCCTCACCGGCGGCTGGACCACCGTTGTGACCATCATCATCGTCTACGGCGGGATCAACAGCGTCATCCAGTCCATCGTCCAGCCGAAGTACGTGGGCAACGCCGTGTCGCTCAGCGAGACCCTGACCTTTGTCTCCGTCCTATTCTGGGCCGTGGTCCTCGGTCCCGTCGGCGCTGTCCTCGCCGTCCCCCTGACGCTCTTCGTCCGCGCCCTCCTACTCGATTCCGATCCCGCGCTCGCATGGTGGCGGCCGTTGACTGGCGACAGGACAGACGTTCAACATCTCCTCAAAGAAGAGGACGAGGCGATCCGCGCCCGTCGCGGCCGGCTACGGCCTGGCCAGCCGGACGCCGGCAGCGGCACCAGCACCAGCACCGCGCCGAAGGCATGACGCGCCGCCAGGGTGCTGCCCGGGGCAGGTGAGAACGCATGCTGAGCACCGTCACCAGCCTGCTGCTGTTCGCCGTCGCCGGTGCGATGAGCACCGTGCCTGTCAGTGTGACGATCATGATCCTGCTCTCCCCGGATCCACGCCGCGGGGCCCTTCCCTTCCTGATCGGCAGCCTTGTAGGTTCCGTTGTAGTGGTGGGCCTCTCGGCGGTCGGGCTGCAGTTCCTGCCCGTCAGGCCACCGCTCCTGCGCAGGGACGAATGGGTG
This sequence comes from Arthrobacter sp. 05T47, assembly GCF_056395825.1. Classification (NCBI taxonomy): domain Bacteria; kingdom Bacillati; phylum Actinomycetota; class Actinomycetes; order Micrococcales; family Micrococcaceae; genus Arthrobacter; species Arthrobacter sp. 05T47. The sequence continues at coordinate 176,954 of NZ_JBFTKG010000001.1, forward strand.
GCCCAGTTTGCCATCGTGATCGGTGTCCTTCTGATTGGGTACTCCCTGTTCCTGTTCCTGAGCAAGGGCCAGCGGGAGAACGCCATGCTGGGCAGGATGACCTCGAGGTTCCGCTCCGCCCGACCCTGGGAATTCGCCGTCCTGGGCCTGGGCCTGAACCTTCGTCCCAAGGCAATCCTGCTGGCCGTCACGGCAGGTGCCGTGATCAGTGTCCAGGAACCGTCGCCGCTGGAGGGCAGCATCCTGATCCTCGCCTATGCCCTCGTGGCGCAGTCCGCCGTCGTTCTTCCCGTCGCTGTGTGGCTCCAGTCCCCGGAGCGCGCCCAAGCGCCCCTGACTACGCTCTACAACTGGCTGCAGCGCCACGGGCGCAGGATCGCGGCGATAGTCACCCTGGCGATCGGGCTCTTCGTCGTCGGCTACAGCCTTGTGCAGCTCTGACCCGGAAATTAGCCCAGGAGAGTCCCCTCACCTGCGCCGGCGGGCTTGGGATCGGGGATCCGGACCATGCGGAAAGAGGTGCCGAGCCCGGCGAGGCCGGCAAGGATCGGGACGAACAATGCGATCTGGAGGGCCAGGGGCCGGGCCTCCGTGTTGATGCGGATGATTTCGTTCTGGATGTCCTGCGGTTGGCCTGCGATCTGTTCCTGGAGTTGCGCATCGCTCATCACCTGGGCGTCGTCTTCCAGTACCGTCGCGACCTGCTGCTTCTCGGCGGGCGGGAGGACAGTGCTGGCATTAGACAAGCCGATGAAGATGGCCGACAGCGATGCGAGCATGATGCCGCCGGCGAACGCGAGACCGAAGGACAGGCCGAACGATCCCGCGGCCGAATTCACGCTGGCGGCCTCGCTGACCCGCTCGTCCGAAATCGGGGACAGGGTGTAGTTGTTCAGCTGGGATACCAGCAGCCCAAGGCCAAATCCTGAAATGATCAGCGGGATCAGGAGCCACCAGCCGGAGTCCGCGCGCGGCACGACCGGGACCAGCACCACCAAACCCAGGACCAGGAACAGGAAGCCCCACCGTATGAGGCTGGCCGGGCGCCGCCTCCCGGACCTCTTCCCGGCGATCATGGCGACCACGAACATGGTCAGCGAAAGCGGGGCGATCGACAGACCTGACTGCATGGCGTTGTATCCGAGCACCATCTGAAGGTAGATGGGCAGCACGATCATGGTGCCGCCCAGTGCGATCTGCTGGAGCATTTGTCCCGTGGCACCAAAGCGGAACGTTTTGGTTTGGAACAGGTCCGGGTCCAGCAGCGTCGGCTTGTCGCGGCGTTTGCGCTGAACGAGCCAGAAGACCAGACCGCCCAGACCGACGGCACCCACGGCCAGGAGCGCGCCGACAGCCTCGCCGCCTTCTTGCCAGACCAGGATGCCGAGCACGACGCCGCCCATGCCGACAATGGACAGGAATGATCCGAAGAGATCCAGTTCCCGCGGCCCGGTGTACGGCACGTCTTTGACGAGCCTGATTCCGGACAGGACGACCGCGATGATGAGGGCCTCGAGCAGGAAGGCGACGCGCCAGGACAGGAACGTAGTGAGGAAGCCGCCGAGCAGAGGCCCGACCGCGGCAGCAATCGCTGCCGAGGCTCCGACCAGGGCATAGACCCTGTGCTGGGCATCTCCCTCGAAATTTCCGTGGATGAGGGACTGCATGGCAGGAAGGAGCAGCGAGGCACCAAGGCCGCCGATCAGGGCCCAGCAGATGATGATCGGGAGCAGACTCTGGGCCAGGGTCATCGCGATGGCGCCGATGGCGTAGCAGCAAAGCCCGATGACGTAAGCGCGCTTGCGCCCGATCAGGTCGCCGATCTTGCCGCCGATCAGGATGAAGGCCGCTGAAACGAGCGCCTCAAGGGCGATTGTCGACTGGAGTCCGCTGACGGTCGCACCGATGTCGTTCACCACGGCGGAGATCGAGACGTTCATGATCGACGTGTCCACCACAAGGACGAACATCGCCATCGCCAGCAGCAGAGCGAGCTTCTGGTTGAACGGCACCGTCTGCGCGGCGGCGCCGTCGGTAGAGCTCATTGTGGGCCGTCCCCGCGGCCCGCCGCGTCCCAGATCAATTCACAGCCGGACATGCCGCCTCCTCTGCCGTAGACCGGGCGGGCGCTCGCACGGGCCCGGCCCTCCAGGAACGCACCCCGCCAGAGCCCACCGTAGTGCGATGCTGATGCCACGCTAGCTGTCCGCCACCACGGCCGGATCATTCCCGGCGGGTGAGGTTTCGGCGCTCGCCGTCCCCAGCCGGCAACGAAGGACTCCAGCCACCCCCGGCGATGGCCTAACCTAGGAGACTGGCCCCGGCTTAACTGCGGGGCAGACTTCTCATCCCGCCCCACCCAAGAACCAGCCCCCGGAGGCAATCCACCATGGTCGAACAGTTGACGGCCTTTGTGCTCACCTGCCTCGTCGTCGTCCTCGTCCCGGGCCCCGACTTTGCGCTCGTCCTCAGGAACGCGGCCCGCGGCCCTCGGGCAGCGGCAACAGCCGCCGCCGGAATCATGGTGGGCAACACGATCCTTGCCGCACTGGCCGTCCTCGGTGTCACGGCGTTGCTGGGGGCATCGGAGGCCCTTGGGACCGGAATACGGATCGCCGGGGCCGCGTACCTGCTCTACCTTGGTGCCCGGGCCCTCGCGGAGGCATTTGCCAGGAAGCACAAGCAACCGGCGGTACCGCAGGCTGAAGGCCCCTCCCGCGGCAGTTCACCCTTCGTGCAAGGAATGGTGAGCAACCTGCTCAACCCGAAAGTCGCCGTCTTCTATTTGTCGCTGTTCCCGCAATTCAACGTCGCCCCGCTGCCTGCCCTTGCCCAGCACGCACTGATGGCGGGCATCTTTCTCCTGATCGCCCTGGCCTGGTACGTGCTGCTGGTCAGCGGGCTCAAGAAAGTGACCACCGTCCTCGCCCGGCCACGAACCAACCGGATCATCGTCGGAGGTTCAGGCGCGGTCCTGGTCGGGGTTGGCGGGACGATCCTGACGAAGACCCTGGTCTCCGCTTAGCCGCGGCGGAAAGCTGCGCCCATCCTGCCGAGCTACCACGGGTCATTCGAAACGGGTGATGGCCTACCGGGACTGTGTGCGCGAAGAACGGCGCATCCTGCCACCCGTGGCATCCATCGCTACAGTTGGAATGACGTCATGCCGACGGTTTTGGCCCCGCAGAAACCAGGAGTCTTCCATGAGCAACCAACAGCTGATCATCGTCGGATCCGGTCCTGCCGGTTACACCGCGGCAATCTACGCCGCGCGGGCCGGCCTCGAGCCGCTCGTCATCGCCGGGGCGGTCACCGCCGGCGGCGCACTGATGAACACCACCGAGGTAGAGAACTTCCCCGGCTTCCCCGGCGGGATCCAGGGACCTGAGCTCATGGACGGCCTTCAGCAACAGGCTGAGAAGTTCGGCGCCCAGGTGATCTTCGACGACGTCACCGAAGTCCACCTCATTGGCCACCTCAAGCGCGTGGTCACCGGCGCCGGGGACACCTATGAGGCGCCCGCCGTCATCCTCGCCACGGGCTCCGCGTACAAGGAGCTCGGATTGCCCGAGGAGAAGAAACTCAGCGGCCACGGCGTCTCCTGGTGCGCCACCTGCGACGGGTTCTTCTTCCGCGACCAGGACATCATCGTGGTCGGCGGCGGCGACTCCGCCATGGAGGAAGCCACGTTCCTGACCCGCTTCGGGAAGACCGTCACGGTGGTTGTTCGCAAGGGCGAGCTTCGCGCCTCCCGCATCATGGCCCAGCGTGCCAAGGACAATCCCAAAATCAGGTTCGCCTGGAACTCCGCCGTCACTGCCATCCACGGCGATGCCAAGGTTACGGGCGTGACGTTGACGGATACCCGGACCGGCGAAGCCCGCCAACAGGCCGCCACCGGCATCTTTGTGGCGATTGGGCATGTCCCCCGGACCGAGCTGCTGGCCGGCCAGATTGACCTTGACGCCGAGGGCTACATCAAGGTGGACTCCCCCACCACGGTCACCAACGTGACCGGGGTCTTCGCGTGCGGGGACGCCGTGGACCACCGCTACCGCCAAGCCATCACGGCGGCCGGTACCGGCTGCGCCGCGGCCCTCGACGCCGAACGCTACCTCGCGGCGTTAGAAGATGCGGACAGCATCGCCACCGCCCTGGTCGAGGAGCCCACCCACTCGTAGGCGCTCACTTCCTGCACCACTGCCTAGACCACGACGGCGCCGCCGGGACCGTGGCCCGGCTGGCGGCACTCACGGCTCAGCCGCTTCTTCATCCTGTGCGGCCGGACCAGGCTTGGCCACCGCGGCGTCGGGCTGCGGCAGCTGGTTCGCCGGGCGGTCGGCGTCGAGCTGGTCGGCGTCAAGCTGGTCGGCGTCGACGGCGGCGAGGTTGCGGATCAGGACGATGAGCCAGGAGAAGATCAGCAGGGCGGCGATGAGCTCCACAGCGGTCAGGTTGTAATAGCCGACCGGGAACCACAGCACCGCGGCAGTGACGATCGCAGCGAGGAAAACCCAGCCTAGCGCGGCGAAGGTCGCCGGGATGGACGGCACCAGGGCGCGGATCCGGACGATCAGTGACCCGTACACCACCACCATGCCGGACGCGGCCAGGGTGTGGAGGCCGAAGCGCTCATCGACGGGGAACACGCCGACGCAGGCCAGGAAGATCCCCAACAGGACGATCCCGCTTTCGAGCAGTCTGACCCGGTGACGCGCGGACGGGGTCGCCGCCGCCGTCGCCAGGGTCAGGGTGGAGTATCCCGCCAGGGTGGTGACCACTACGCCGGCGACGATCAAGGTGAAGTTGAACGTCACCCCGGAGATATCGGAGCTCGCGCCGAGGGCGCTGAGGTGCTCTTGCCACCACAGCGGGTCCTGCGCAGTGAGCATGCTGGTGAGGACACCAGTGACGAGGAACCCGGCAAGGAGCGCGGCCAGCCGGTAGGCGGTCATGCTGAGCGCCGAGAGGTAGGCGATGTAGGCGCTGACGGCCCCGGTGGTTCCGACGAGGACGGCGGCTGCCACGGGGTAGAGGACGGCGTCGAGGAACGCTTGCTGGAAGATCGCGAAGAGCGCCAGCCAGCCAAGCAGGAAAATGGATGCGTGGGTCAGTGCGAGGGCGGTGATGTCGATGGCGGTGCGGAGCCGGCCGGACCGGGCCGATGCTGCCGGAGCCGCCGGTGGCGGTTGTTGCCTGCGTTGCACGCAGCCGGCGACCACTGCCCCGGCCCCCAGAATCGCGGTGCCGAGCGCAGCTATGTCACCGGCCGAACCACGGCCGGACAATGCGACAGGTTCCCGCCCGACGAGCAGAAGCGCGACGCCGCCGAGGACCAGGAAGCCTGCACTGCCGATGACGAGCGCCCGCGACTCGGACGTTACGGCTGCGCGGTGGGTTGGGTCCGACATCACTCACTTCGATTCGCCGGGGTTGCGGGTAACCCCACGCTATGGCCGCTGTGGGGCCGGTGCCGTCACCCGGAGCGGATGAAACCCGGCCAGATACGCCCAGCGCTGTGCCGGCGGCGGCCTACTGCCCCGGGTGCGGAATGATCAGCACGGGACGGCCCTGCAGGCGTGTCAGGTTCACGCTGACCGAGCCTTCCAGAAGCCGGCTCATCCGGGCAACCCGGCCGGGCCGCTGGCCGCCGACGATCAGCGCGGCCGCATCCGTGCTTTCCGCCAGCCGGACCAGCGCCCGGGCAACTTCCCCGTTCAACACCCGGAAGGACCAGGTTCCGCCCGGCGCCCCAAGAATGCCCTCCAGAGAGTTGAGCAGTTGCGGGGCCGGGAACTCGGCTTCCAGGTTTCGGACAGGATCAAGGGACGTGCCGTCCCGGTAGCCGGCTTGGTCCCACTCCGTGAGGTAGCTCGCCGGGTCAACGAACGCGCAGATCAGGTGCGCCCTCATGATTGATGCGAGCCCTGCTGCGGCCCGTACCAGCCGCTCGTCGAATTCCCAGGGCACGCCGAGAACCAGCGGGCCGTCCGACCACGGCCCGTCGCCGACCTGACCGGGATCAGCTGGCGGTTCCACGTCGTCCATCCGTCGCGGCTCCCACCGGCGGGCAGCCTATGCCCCGGGGGCGTGCAGAGATTTCACGCCTTCATTATGCCCATTCCCGGTCCCCCAGGGGCAGGGCATCAGCTTGCCGCGGCAGACTCCAAAGCCTGCAGCAGCGGCGTCGTCGGCCGTCCGATCAGGCCGGACAGCTCACCGGTGACGGTAGCCAGCAGCCCGGCCTTGGTGTCCGTATCGAGGGCGGCGAGGAATCCGGCAGTGCCCTCGTCCAGCCCGGCAGCGGTCAGGAGCTGAACCAGTTCGGGTGCCGAAACGGGCCGGTACACAACTTCCTTGCCCGCGAGCTCGGTGATCGCCGTAGCCAGTTCCTCGAAGTCCCAGGCGTGGTCGCCGGAGAGTTCGTAGGTACGGCCCTCGTGCCCGGCGGAGGTGAGAACGGCCGCGGCGGCCGCGGCATAGTCGGCCCGGGTGGCGCTGGCTACCCGGCCGGCACCGGCGGCGGCCACGACGGCGCCCGTCTGCCGCGCAGTTGCCACGGTCTGGGCATAGTTTTCGGTGTACCAGCCGTTGCGCAGGAATGTGAAGCCGAGTCCCGATGCGCGGATGAGCTCCTCCGTTGCCTTGTGCTCGGGCGCCAGGATCAGCTCGGTGGTGTCCGCGGCGAGGACGGACGTGTACGCGATGAACCCGACGCCAGCGGCTTTGGCCGCGGTGACGACGTTCGCGTGCTGCGCCACCCGGGCGCCCACTTCGCTGCCGGAGACCAGCAGGAGCTTGTCGACGCCCGCGAGGGCGGCTTCGAGCGCGGCCGGATCGGAATAGTCCGCTACGCGCACCTGAACGCCACGGGCACGGAGATCTTCGGCCTTCGCGGCGTCGCGCACCACCGCGAGGAGCGAGGCCGGTTCCTGGGTGGTGAGCAGTTCCTCGAGGACCAGCCGGCCCAGCTGTCCTGTGGCACCTGTTACTGCAATCGTCATGTTGCGCTCCTGGAAGTCATCGTGAAGTTGTCGTGAAGGGATGTTCATCAAGTTCTGGCAGCCCGGCGAACCGGCGCCCGGGATTCACAACAGGCCCCCGGTGCGGGTCATTCCCAGTGTTAAGTTGTGTGACTGTTACGTTGAGCGACGCCGGCGGTCTCGCGGAGCCGCTAGGGGTTCGGCCCTCGCGTCTAGGTCAGGGTCCAGGATCGCTTGGACAGCCCGAACCAGAATCCGTCGATCGCCGTCTTGGCCTGGATGTCGCCCGAGCCGTAGGCGGCTCCGAGGGCAACATAGAGCGGAGCCCAGTGCTCACTGCGGGGGTGCGCTTCGCGGGCGGCCGGCGCCTTGTTCAGGAAGTCCAGGATGGAGTCGACATCGCCGCGGGCCATGGCTTCCTCGGCCCAGTGGTCGAATTCCCGGGAGACCGTCGGCGGGGTGCTGTCCGGTCCGCCGGCAGGATTGAACCAGCGCAGGTTGTGCGTGGTGAATCCCGATCCGACAATCAGCGTGCCCCGGTCGCGCAGGGGCCCCAGCGACACGCCGAGATCGAACAATCCCTGCGGATCGAGCGTCGGCATGGACATCTGCACCACAGGTACATCTGCCGCCGGGTACATCTCCTTCAGCGGAACGTAGGCACCGTGGTCCAGGCCGCGGCTTTCGTCGCGCGCCACGTGGTGGCCGTGGGCGGCCACGAGTTTTCCCACCTCGGCAGCCAGCTCAGGCGCCTGCGGGGCGTCATATGCCACCTCGTAGTACTTCTGGGCGAAACCGCCGAAGTCATAGACCAGCCCCGGATCACGGCCGGTGGCGCTCAGCGTCACTGGGGCGTTCTCCCAATGGGCGGAGACCATGAGGATGTCCTTGGGCTTGCCGAACGTGCCGGACCACTCGTTGAGTTCGCGGGTCCACGTGGAGTCGTCGGCCAGCGGGGGCGCTCCATGGCTGAGGAAGAGGACGGGAGGCCGGTCGGCTGTCTGAGTCATGGGACTATCGTAACCCGTTTTCATTGAAGCTTCAAGTGTATTGTCCGACGCCGGCCCCGCCGGAACGGGGGCACTGTCACAACGAGGGAACAATCAGAACGAGGGCACAATGAACCCGAGGCCAAGGAGGCCGCGGCCCGACTGCTCGAGGACGGGATCCCTGGTGAGCGCCGCATGGTTCATCAGGACGTTGACGTCGCGCTGGATCCGCTGGAGCGGGTGCGACAGCCGGTGGACGCTCCCGCCGGATCCCGCCATGACCAACCGAACCGCCTCCGCCGACGCCTCGCCGCTCAGTGCAAGGGAAAGGCGGTATTCCCCGCGCTCCCGGTCCGTCATTGTTGCGGGCCGGCGGCCATGAGAGGCTGCGACCACCCGGATTGCCTCCTGCCAGTGCAGCCGGGCCGTGGCCACCAGGCCGTAGGCCTGGGCATAGCGGACCTGCGCGAGCGGCGCGTCTGCCTGTCGCGCCTCCACCGTGTGCTTGACCTTGCGCACCATCATCAGCTCGCGGAACAGTTCGACGGCGTACTCGGCAGAGCCCAGGGCGGCGGCCGGAGCGACCATGTTCAGGAGTGGGCCCATGGGGGTGTGGATCAGCGGATCCTGGTGGATCTCACTTCCCGGGTTGGCCTCCGCGCTCAGGAGGTCCCAGTCCAGCGTTCGATGCTGCGGGACGAACAGGTTCTCGGCGCGAATGTCGTTGCTCCCGGTCCCGCGCAGGCCGGCCGTCTCCCAGACGTCGAGGACCTCGACGTCGGCCAGCGGAACCAGGCACTGCAGGCGCACCCCGCCGTGCTGTGCGGCGAGCAGGGCCCACCCGGAATGCATCACTCCGGAGGCAAAGCTCCACCGGCCTGTGATGGCGTAGCCTCCGGGGACCTTGTCGGCCACACCGGCCGGCGCACCGGTGGCGGCCGCCAACGGAGCCGGGCCGTCCGCGAATACCTCCTCCTGCGCCTGCCGCGGCCACCGGGCGAGCATCCAGACATGCTCGATCAGGTGGCCCGCCGTCCAGGCTGTGGAGGCGCAGCCCCGGGCGAGCCGGCGGACCACCTCGGCGTAGGTCTCCACGTCCATTCCAAATCCCCCAACGGCCTTGGGGGAAAGCAGGTGAAAGAGTTCGGCCGCCTGCAGTTCCGCCATGGTGGAGTCCGGGATGCGGCGAAGCCCCTCCGTCTCCGCGGCACGCTCACGCAGGGCTGGAATAAGCCCCTGGACCCGGGCGAGCATCTCTTCGCGTGACGGGACAGCGGCAGGTGCCGAAGCGCCGGCACGGGCCGCGGGTGCGGCCCGTGCGCTGAGTTTCGGCATGGCGAGCGGCTCATCATGCCGGGCAGCTCCGGCGTCGGACGGCAGCACGAGCGTGTGGGAGGTGTGGTCGCGCTTTGCCGCCAGGTACCGGAGGTTGGCCGGAGAGGCATGGACCCCCGTGGCGATCTGCGCGGAAACGTCTACACCAAGGTCCCTCAGCTGGGCGGCCTTGTCCGGGTTGTTGCTGAGCAGGCGCACCGCGCCGGCGCCCATGGCTCCCAGCATCTGGGCCGCGGCGGTGTAGTCCCGCTCGTCTTCGCCATGGCCCAGGGCGAGGTTGGCCTCGTAGGTGTCCAGCCCGCCGTCCTGGAGGGCATAGGCATCGAGCTTGGAATACAGGCCGATGCCCCGGCCTTCCTGGCGGAGGTAGAGCAGGAATCCGCCGGCGTCGGCGATCCGCTCCACGGCCTCGCGCAGCTGCGGGCCACAGTCACACCGCTGGCTGCCGAACACATCCCCCGTCAGGCACTCAATGTGCAGCCGCACCAGGGGTCCCGCGCCACCCTGCACATCGTCCCGCACTGCCCGCTCCCAGTCGCCGAGGCCCAGAAGCAGATGCTCCTTTCCGTCCGCGAGCCCACTGAAGGTCATCACCTCGGCATCGGCGGTGAAGCCGTCCGGAAAGCGGAGCGGCACCGAAACCCGGCTGCGCACAGCAGCTGCGGGGGCGGCGGCCGCCCGGGCGATGGTCTCTGACACAGTGCTCATCTCAGGTCCTCAGGTCTTCGGTAAGGGGTGCAGCCGGCGTCGAGCTCTTTCGGCCTTCCCCACAACTTTACTTGAAGCTTAAAGTTATACGGTTGCGTGGCCGGTCACGCAAGAGGAGTCTCCGTGTGACGGACCCGGCAGAGGAGATCGGCTTGCACCGCGGGCAGGTGCGCGCAGGCGGGTGCACGAACAAGCGGCAGGGCAGTGGCATGATGCAGTCGTGACTATCGCAAAAACCATCCTGCTGTTCGTCCTGGCGGCGGCAGCTGAAATTGGCGGGGCCTGGCTCGTCTGGCAGTCCGTCCGCGAGGGCCGGGATTGGTGGTGGGCCGGACTGGGGGTAGTGGCCTTGGGTATCTATGGCTTCGCCGCGACGCTGCAGCCGGACGCGCACTTCGGACGCATCCTTGCCGCGTACGGCGGCGTCTTCGTGGCCGGCTCCCTGGCCTGGGGCGTGGTCTTCGACGGGTTCCGGCCGGACCGGTGGGACGTCCTGGGCTCGGCGATCTGCCTCCTCGGCGTGGCCGTCATCATGTTCGTTCCCCGCGACGCGGGCGGACGATGACCATGACCCGGTTCGTGATTGGCCCGGATGTGGCCCTGTATCTCGCCCGCCAGGAAGCGGTGATCGCCCAGGACCACCAGCTCGTGGCGCCGACTCTTCTTCGCTCACATGTGCTCTCGCTCCTGTACCAGGCAGTCCGGCGCGGCGACGTGACGCAGGCACAGGCCGACCGTCAGCTCGATTACCTGCGGGGCCTTCGCATCCGCCTCCTCGGGGACCGCGTCTTGCAGCGCGCCGCGTGGCGGCTCGCCGAACAGCTGGGATGGGAAGACACTTTCGACGCCGAATACGTGGCACTGACCCGGCTTCAGGCGGACGCGTTCGTGACGCTCGATGCCGCGCTGGCCACGGCCGTGCAGGGGCTGGTCAGCATCGCGGAGCCCACGGTGTTGCTCGCCCGCGCCACAGACTCCAAACCGGCCGCGGACCTCTAAGCAGCGCAGGCCCAGGACGCCGGCCCTGAGAGCCGAGGAGGCTAACGCGCCTGGCACCGCCTACCGGCCGGCCGTGCGGTCCATCACCTCGCCGAGGATCCGCGCGCCCTCCCGGAAAGCGCCCGGGTTGGCTCCGGCGTAGTTGAGTCGAATGAACGGCCCCGCCGGCTCGGCCGGGAACCACTCGGTGCCGGCGGCGATGATGACGCCGGCGGCCTCGCAGTCGCGGACGAGCCGGTCGACGTCGGTCCCGTCCGGCAGGCGCGCCCAGAGGTTCAGCCCGCCCCTGGGGAGATGCTCGACGTGGGCCAGCGGCGCAAGCTCCCGCAGGCTGCTGACCAGCAGGTCCCGTCGGGCCTGGAGCTGGTGGCGCAGTCCGCGCAGGTGCGTCTGCCACCCCGGTTGCGTCACGACGTCGAGGGCGGCCGCCTGGAGTACGCCGCTGACATACATCGACTCGGCTCCCCGGGCGGCCAGAATGCGCTCACGCGCCGGGCCGCGGGCGATTACGGCAGCGATGCGGATGCCCGGCGACACGCTTTTGGTCAGCGAGCGAATGTAGACCACATGGCCGAAATCGTCGCGGGCGGCCACGGGCGCGGCATCGGTGGTGATGCCGAAGTCATGCGCCCAGTCGTCTTCAACAAGGAACGCCCCGTGGGAGCGGACCACTTCCAGCACCTGCTCAGCCACACGTGCCGTCCATTGCGCGCCGGTGGGGTTCGCGTAGTTGGGCTGGGCGTAGAAGAGCCGGGCTCCGGTCTCCTCGAAGGCACGGGCCAGCGCGTCGGGGTCCGGGCCCTCGGGGCCGCTGGGCACCGGAATAACCCGGACGCCGGCCTGGGTCGCCGCCAGGATGGCGCCCCAATACGTCGGGGATTCCACCAGCATTGGCTGCCCGCTGCCCACAAGTGCCCGGAACACGGAACTGAGCCCGCTCTGGCTGCCGGGCAGCACAATCACGTCGCTTGGTGTTGGTGGCGCCACCCCGGCCGGGGTGGCATCGCGGAGTTCGTGCGCAAACCAGGACTGCAGGTCCGGCAGCCCGGCCACGGGCGGGCACGATATTGCCGCCTCGCTGCGGGCCGCCCGGGTCAGGGCCGCCCGCACTAGGCGCTCCGGAAGGAGCTCCCGGTCCGGGTAGCCCGAGTGGAAGGCGATGACGTCGTTCGGCGCGGTGCGCATCGCCGCCGATACGGGCCGGACCGGCGCCTGGGGTGAGCCCAGCGCGGCCGTCTGCCAGCCATAGTCCGCCGGCCGGGCGGTTCGGACGGACCGCACAAAGGTTCCGACGCCGGGACGGCTCTCGATCAGGCCCTGCGCGGCGAGCGTGCGGAGCACCTTCTGCACCGTCACGGGACTGGCCTGGTACTCGGCAACCAAGGACCGCGTGGACGGCAGCCGGGCGCCGGGTGCGGCCCCTGAAATCCACCCCCGGAGCCGAGTCAGCATTTGCGAGGTGCTATCGTTATTCATGAGAGACAATAGTAGCGCTACTACGGTTATTGACCAACCGATATCCTCCCGGCCGGCAACCGGCATGTGGTGGGGGCTCCTCGGCGTCGCGGCCTTCTCCTTCACGGTTCCGTTCACCCGGGTGGCGGTTGCCGGACTGTCTCCGCTTTTCATCGGTTCGGGCCGGGCCGTCGTCGCCGCCATTCTCGCGGCGTGTGCCCTCGCCCTGACCCGGCAGCGCCCGCCCCGCGGCGCGCAGTGGGCGCGCGTCGCCGTCGTCGCCGCCGGGGTGGTTGTCGGCTTCCCGCTGCTGACCTCCTTCGCCCTCGCCTCCGTTCCCGCCAGCCACGGCGCCGTCGTCATAGCGCTACTCCCGGCGGCGACGGCAGTGATGGCAGTCCTTCGCGGCCATGAACGCCCGTCCGTCACGTTTTGGATCATCACCGGCGTCGGAGCGGTTGCGGCCATTGGGTTCGCGTCCGCGCAGTCGGGCGGCATTGGAGAACTGCACCAGGCGGACCTGCTGCTCTTCGGTGCCGTGGCGCCCGCGGCGGTCGGCTACGCCGAAGGCGGCAAGCTGGCGCGCGAACTGGGCGCCTGGCAGACCGTCTCGTGGGCACTGGTTCTCGCCTCTCCCCTCATGGTGGGGCTCGTGGCCTTCTCCACGGCCGGGCAGCCGCCAGCCGGCACTCCTGTGCAATGGGCCGCCTTCGCGTACCTTGGGGTCGTGAGCATGTTCCTCGGCTTCTTTGCCTGGTACCAGGGCCTCGCCATCGGCCCCATGGCACAGGTCAGCCAGATCCAACTCGTCCAGCCTGTGCTGAGCATCGGCTGGGCCGGGCTGATCCTGGGCGAGGAGCTGACCTGGACCACCATCGTCGGCGGCGCCGTGGTGGTTCTCTGCGCCGGCCTGGCCGTCCGTTCACGGTCCGCGCCGCAAAGGGCCAAGGCGGTGACGGGCGTGGCGGCAAAGCAGTCCCGCTGACCCAAACTCCGCCCCGCACGACAACACAACAGCCCGATCCCGATCCCGATCCCGATCCCGATCCCGATCCGAATGGAGGATCCCCGTGTACATTCCCGCACATTTCACCGCCGGCCCCGATGCCGTCCAGCAGTTGCTCCGCCGTCCGGCCGCCGCCAACCTGATCACGGCGACCCCGAAAGGCATCCTCGCCACGCTCATTCCCTTTGTGTTCGACCCGACGTCCGGTGAACACGGTGCGCTGCACGGGCACCTCGCCCGCAACAACCCCCAATGCACCGAACTTGCCGCCGGAGAATCCCTGGCCATCATCCAGGGCGCGGACGCCTACATCTCGCCGACGTGGTACCCATCGAAGGCAGAGCACGGACGCGTCGTTCCGACGTGGAACTATTCCACCGCCCATGTGTACGGCAACCTCGTCATCCACGACGATCCGGACTGGCTCGCCGGCCACGTACGGCAGCTGAGCGACCACAATGAAGCCGGCTCGGTGCGGCCCTGGAGTGTCGATGATGCCCCCGAACGCTACATTGCCGGCCAACTGCGGGCGATCGTCGGCGTCGAACTTCTCATCACCCGGATCGAGGCCAAGAACAAGCTCAGCCAGAACCGGCCCGACGCCGACATTGACGGCGTGGTGGCCGGGCTGCGGGCCCGCGGGCAGATGGAAAGCGCCGCCGATGTCGAAGCGGCCCGCGAGGTCCGCGACGGGCCGCGATGCCCCCACTCCGACGCCTCGGCCCTGCCACCGGACTAAGCCAGGGCCGGGCGGAGCGGGAACACATATTCAGCGCCCTCAGTCCGTTTGTTTTCGCTAGGTTTTCGTACCGGTGACACGCAATAGGTCCGGCGCACTGCCCATTGCCGCGGTCCGGGCTCTGCAGCCTGGGCCGCGGCAGGGATCAGCTTCTAACCCTGGCGCAGCCCGAGTGTGTTGCCATCAGGATCACGGAACCACGCACCCCTAGCGGGGCCGAGCTGCGCGATGTGGCCCGTGGTCGCCAAGGGCCCTTCGGTATAGTCCAGGAATTCGACGCCCCTGGCGCTCAGGTCCTGGACCACGGCCTCGATATCCTCCACCTCGAAGTGCGCTTGGGTGTGCTCCGTGGCGACGGGCGGGCGCTTGAAAATTGATATTTCGCTGGCGGTTCCGCAGCGGTACCGTACGCCCACAGGGGTTTCCCACAAGAATGTCAGGCCGAGGGTTTCGCCGTAGAACGCCTTCGCCCGTTCCAGGTCCGTGACCGGAATTGTGGCAACAACCATCGTGGCAGAAATCATCAGATGCCTCCTCGGTAGACCCACCCGATCGGTGCGGGCGGTCCGTCGCGCCGGGAACCCGGGAGCCGGAACTGGGAACCGGGTCACCGTGCTTGTCCACGGATCGTCGCACCGTTCACCGGCACCTGGACAGGGTCTTCGGGCCTTCGTCGCAGCCCTTTTCGCAGCGCTTTCCCGTTGTCGACACGCAAAACGCCTGGCGCTACGGGAATACCAGCAGCGCCAGAGAATCTCCGCGTCATCCGTGCGCGTCCGTAGCGGAATCCCACGACTGCCATCTCATGACGGCGCGTGATGGGCATCGGCACAGCAACCCGTTTCGACCTTGTGCATTCACGCTGGCAGGTCCTTACTGGTGGGAGGTTGGGCGGCAGGCGCTCCAACCGCTGGACCTGGATCTAGGAGGCCAACATGTTCGCTCGCGTCAGCACGTATCAGCCCGGCCCGGACAGCTCCGGGGCACCCTCAGATGACACCGCCAACCGGGTGCTCCAACTGCCGGGATGCCTGGGCATCTATTACTTGCTTGGGAAGGACAACAAGTCACTGTCGATCACGCTATGGGAGGACGCGGACGCCCTTGCCGGCAGCGAGCACGCTGCCGGCAAGATCCGCGCCGAGACCAGCGCGGAGCAGCACATGCAGATCCTGGGCGTCGAGGAATTCGAAGTCCTCACCAAGCACCTCAAGGGCTAAGGGTCAGGCGTCATCCATCGCCAGGGACGATCGGCGGAAATCGGTGCGCCACACGTCCAGGTCGACTCCGTCGCCGTCAGTAAGGACGTATTCGGGCCAGCGATCGAATGCGGAGCAGGGATGGGATATCCCGAAATCCACCGTGTCGGTGACCTCCAGCCCGGTCGCGTCGGTGAGGACTGCGTGGTGGTCGTAGAGATTGCGCACCGCCGCGGCGGCGCCGTTCTTTGTGGCACCGTCCGCTGTCCGTGCCGACAGGAAGACCGGCAGTCCGGCGTCGTACGGAAGATCCCGTTTGCCGGCCCCCACAACCGCCATACCGGGTTCAGGGGTAGACACGACGACGGCGCGAACAGAAAGCGCCGGGATGAGTCCCGGGACGGGGCTGACGGCGGCGTAGGTTCCGTGATCGTGCGTGACGTAGCAACCGGATCGGAGAATGATCCGTGTTCCGGGCACCTGGCCGGCGTCGGGAAGGAACTCCACCACCCGGTCAGGGAACGCGGATCCGCCCATTGAATAGATGGGAGTGGCGGTCTCGAAGAACGCCGCCGCGGCCAGATAGATGTCCCGCACCAGTTGGCAATGCCGGTCCACCGCCGCGACCGTCTCCTCAGCCCGGCTGTTTGGCACCACGCCCTCGTAGCCGGCAACCCCCACCAGTCTCAGGCCCGGCGTGGCACGGACCAACTCAGCCAGCAGCAGACCGTCGTCCAGGCTCCGCACCCCCGTGCGCCCGCCTGGTGTTCCGACGTCGATCAGCACCTCAAGGGCGGTGGCACCGCCGTCGAAGACTTCCCCTGCCGTCCTGATCCCGGCCGCCGAGTCGACGAAGCAGCGGATCTCCCGTGCGGGGTCTTCCTCCAGCCACGTGCGGATACGCGTCAGTCCGAATTTGTCGACGATCTCGTTGGCGACCAGGACGTTGCTATGTCCCCACGTCAGTGCCGAGGCGACTTGATCCACGGTGGCGACGGTGACGCCGACGGCGCCCGCGGCCAGTTGCCGCTCGATGATCGGTGCCGACATGGTTGTCTTCACGTGTGGGGCGAGATCCACGCCCCGGTCCCGGCACCACGCCGCCATGACCCGGATATTGATCTCGAGGGCCTCGCTGTTGAGCCGCAGCTGGGGATACGCCGGGCCTGTGACGATCCTGGCCGCGAATTCGCCCTCGGCTCCGTCTTGGCTCTCGATCAGCTTGCCCACGCCACTCCCCTGTTCCTAGGTCCCAAAAGTTTCTGCACTGATTGCTTCAACACTGGAACAAATCTACTGGAGTACCAGCGCACGGGTGGACTCGGCCAGTTGCCTGCGAAGGAGAAGCGGTGTCACACTCGGGCCATGGTCCCGCTGATTCAGAGGCGACTGCGCGAGTGATATGAGCCCCGCGCCGACTGACTTGCTTCACTTCACCGAGCACGGCTCGGGCAAGCCTTTGCTGCTCATACACGGGTTGATGGTCACCGGCGAGATGTTCGGCCCAGTGCTCGAGGCTCTCGCCGCCCGGCATCGGGTGATCATTCCAGACCTGCGCGGGCACGGGCGGAGCCGGGGACTTCCGCCTCCGTACACGGCCACACAGCTGGCGGCGGACCTGGCCCGCTTGCTGGATCATCTCGCCATCGACTCCACGGCCGTCCTTGGCTACTCGCACGGGGGCGCCATCGCGCAGCAACTGGTCCTGGACTTTCCCGGGCTCTGCGAGCGCCTCGTGCTCGTGTGCAGCTATGCCTACAACATGGCCACCTGGCGCGAGTGGGTCGAAGGCCATGTGATGCCGCCGGCGCTCCGGGTCATGGGGATGCGCCGGCTGGCCAGGCTGGTAGCCGGCCAGGCGGCCCCGCAGCTGGGCAGCGAACGTACCGACTGGCTGGCCGCGCTCATGGCGGACCAGGACGCCCAGGCGATGGCGTCCGCGTGGAAGGCTGCGATGGCGTTCGACAGCAGGCCCCGGCTGGCCGAAATCGCGTGCCCGACGCTCGTCGTCGCGGCCGCGAACGACCAGGCGGTGCCGTTCCATCACGCGAGGATGCTCCACGCCGGCATCCCCGGTTCCCGCCTGGTGGTGATCGACGCCGCCGACCACGCGCTGATCTGGACGCATCCGGAGGAGCTCGGGCGCGTAGTCGGGGATTTCCTCGGCGCCTGAGTGCGGGCAAGCCCCGGGCGAACTGCCGCTCCGGTCCGGTGCCTATACGTCCAGCGCCGGGTTCCGGTCGAAGAAGCCCACCGGCTTGAGCCAGAACGCAACTGTGTCCGCCGGCATTACCGGCCACTCCTCCGGCCGCGGGATGTGGTGGATGCCGAAGACGTACCAAAGCACGACGTCGGTGTTTTTCACGGACCGGCCCTGCCGCACCCATTCGGGCATTCCCAGTCCGCCTGCTCCTTGGTTCACAAACTCGCCGGCCGGCCAACGTTCGTTGGCATCGTTCGGCGTCACCCATACCGTGTGCCCAATGACCTCGGCGCGCTGGAAAACCGGGGATGCCGGGTCAAAGAATGCGGGGAACGACGCTCCAGGCACCAGCTTGTAGGACACCGGGGTTCCCAGTCCGTTGACTGAATTGTCGTTGGTAACCGTCCATGCCCGCTGGGTTTCCCAGGAATAGTCGTCGTGCCCCTCGGTCGTGATGGGGGTCTTTTTCTGATGCAGGGCGAGCCCGTACGGATTGTCCGGACCCATCGGGACCATCTCGGTTTCCGAGCGGTAAACCGTGTTGGCCGCACCGTCGATGTCGAGGTCGAGCCGGGCCACCAGGAAGTGTTGATGGAAGGGCGCGTAGGTCCGGTTGTCCACAAGGGTTCCGCTCGGATGCTCCTGGCCCTCGTCGAAATGTGTGACCACCATGATTCCAGTGGCTCTTACTTCGCACTCGATGTTCCCGTCCTGGTAGAAGCGCCAGTAGACCAGGTATTCGTAGTTGGCCACAGTGACATGGAACGAAACCACCAGTCGACGCATGCGGCGCACCTCCATGCCGCCGTCGTGGTCGATGTGCTTCCACAACACCGCTGCGTCCTCTTCGTGGATACAGATCGCATTCTTGATGGTGAAGGGCTCCCCAGCCGAATTGTGCATGACCGCGTCCAGATACCTGATCTCTCCGAGACAGTCGCAGCCCAGTTCAAGCGACGTCGTCATGAATCCCAGACCCCATTCGCCGACGTCGAACGCGGTGCGGCGGTAGTGGTCGTCGCTCGGGTCCCGATAGGGAACAGCCATTTCGGCGAAGGACAGGCGGTTTGCGATCGGCCGTTCCCGGCCTCCGTCGCGATACCTGACCCGGTGGATGGTCATGCCTTCGCGGTAGTTGAACCCGATGCGCATGGACCAGTTCTGCCAGCTGATCCCGTTGCCATCAACGCCGAAGGACACGCCCTCTGGCTGGACGATGTCCAGCGGCTTCAGCGGTTCACGCGTGCTGGCGTTGCGGAGCCGCTCCGGGATCAGCGCCGGGACATATTCGCCCATGACCTCGGGAGGGTCAACCGCATAGGTGTCCTCGATGTCCAGAAGCTCCATCGAGGCCAGGTCAATGATGCAGTGGAAACCGTTGACCGGACCTGCATAGGGGTTCGCTCCTGGACGGGCACGGACCCAGGTATCGGACCAGCCGATCCGGCGGCCCTGGTACTTTTCCGGGACCATTGTCAGGCCGTAGGTCCAAACGTCCATGAAGACCAGGGACAGGTCCGTGATGCCGCGCTTGGCAAGCGCAGCGATCACGCGCGGGTCACTGCGCAGCGCCGCGTCAGCTTCTTCCCACTCGTCCACGGTCATGTTCGCCTGGACTCCCGGGATATGGGTGAAGGAGAGGACAACCCCGCGGGTCAGGGACAGCCGCGCCTGGTAGGTCTTGTTGGAGGACCGTTCGAAGCAGTTCACCCCGACGACCCGATCGGGCGCCGCCGCTCCGGCTTCGGCTTCGAAGGCGTCGACGGCGGCCTTGTCCGGTTCGATCAGCTCAATGGCCGCCAGTCGCCAGGCAGGAAATGTGATGCCCTGCTCGCTGGCGAGCATGACCGCCGCTGCACGGAACTCGTCCGCGCTGAGAGGATCCAGTGGATGAAACGTGGCCGCAATGTTCACTGCGCTCTCCTTCTCCGAGATCTTGTTGCCCTGCTCCGGCCATGAACCCGGAGCCGCTGGACCGTTGGCGGGTCCCTAGTTCGTTTCCTCCCTGATGTGCCAGGGAGAGCCATATCCTTCAGGCTCGGGGGCGGCCATCAAATCCAGGAATGGTTTGGCGGGGAAAGCCTCCGGCCCCAGGACGCCTGCCCCCGTCCATGTTCCGCTGGCAAGCAGCTCGAGAGCAATGATCGGGTTGATGGCCGTTTGCCACACAACGCATTGGCTGGCGTAGTTTTCCATCGTCCACGCATTGTCGGCCACATGGTAAAGGTAGGTACTTCGTGGATTGCCTTCCTTGTCTTGGCCCCGGACCAGGACCCCCGCACATGTCTTGCCCGTGATTTTCGGGCCGAGCGTGGCAGGGTCCGGGAGGCACGCTGCAACAACGTCCCTCGGGCTGACCAGGGATCCTTTGACGTTCACCGGTTCGGTGGAGTCGAGACCGAGTTTGTGCAGAACCCGGAGCACGTCGATGAATTCGTTGCCAAGGCCGTACTTGAAATTCACGGTTTTGGCGTCAATCCAGCGCGGCATGAGAAGCACTTCTTCGTGTTCGACATTGACGCATTCGACAGGCCCAATGCCCTCCGGGAAGTCGAAGACCTCGGGCTCGCTAAACGGCTCTGTGGTCCTCCAGCCAAGCTCGGATGAGTACACGACAGGCGGGTTCAGGCACTCCTCAATCGTCGTCCAAATCGAAAAAGAAGGGGCAAAGTCATAACCTTCAACCACCAGGTTGGCCCCGTCCCGGACGGCCAATTCGTCGATCCGGGAGAAGAGGAATTCCTGGGCATAGGCGGCAAAGACATCGGACAGGCCGGGTTCGACGCCCATTCCTACCAAGGCCAGGCGGCCGGCGGCTTCCCATTCGCCCGACTGGTCAAATTGCAGATCACCCAGCTTCAGTCCTGGGAGCTGATAGGGCACCTCGGGATGCGGCGTCGACAGCGACATCGCCATATCGAGGTACGTTGCACCCGCCTCCGCCGCCCCTTCGAAGATGGGCATCACAAAGCGTGGGTCAACGGCATTGAAGACGTGTGTGATGCGATACCGGCGTATCGCATCGGCAACCGCCCCCTTGCTCGAAGCGTCCAGGGCCACCGCCTCAAAGCGCTCCCTGAGGCCAGAAGGAAGGGATTGCACGACAGATTCGGCGCGCGCCGCGTCGTAGTCCGCGACGACGAATGCGTCGAAGAAGCCCCGGCGCGCCGCGATGCCTGCGGCTGCTCCACCCACGCCGCCGGCGCCTATGCACAGGATCCTCATTGGTGTCCTTCAGCTGGGAGCCACCGGGTGGAAACCACGGGGTCGGCGGTGAGATTCTTGGCGGCGCGCCTCATTCGTCCGCGCTCCGGGACAGTGTGCGGCCGCGGAAGAAGTCGGGCTTCCGAATCCACCAGACACCCATGAGCACGGCCCCCATCAGCAGGCCGCCGATGCCCACCACTGCCTCGGCACCAATACCGAAGATTGTCACGTTGTTGCCATCTGCGTCCTGCAGCCAATCGGGCTGGGCGAAGTTGGCCAGACCGTAGACGAAGACGGCTGCCAGCATGAGGCTGCCTACCAGCGGGAACACCCCGCGCATGATGAAGTTCCGGAAGGACGACGTCAGTGTCTTGCGATAGAACCACACGCAGGCGAGGCCGGTCAGTCCGTAGTAGAACGCGATCATCAGACCGATCGAGCCGATCAGGGCCAGAAGGAGGGACGGGCTGATGAATGTGAAGACGAGGAAGAAGAAGGCGGAGGCGATGCCCATGCCGATAGTGGACCAGGTGGGGGTGAGGAAATTCGGGTGGATCCGCGCGAACTTTTCCGGGATCGCCTTGAAGACCGCCATCGACAGCGAAGTGCGCGCCGTCGGAAGGATCGTCGTTTGGGTCGACGCCGACGCCGACGTCAGGATGGAGAATCCGAGAAGCGTCATGAGGATCGATCCAACCGGGCCCTCGCCGAACAATGTTGGTCCGATGGCCGAGAAAACGTCGGCCGAGTTTTGCGGATTTGCCAGCCCGATTCCCGAGTCGCCGACGCCGGCGAAGGCGACGGCGGCGACGGTCACGATCGCGTAGGTGGCCAGCAGGAGGACTGTGCTGATGATGGCCGCGCGCCCCGGCGTCTTCCCCGGGTCCTTCGTCTCCTCATTCACCGAGACCGCACTGTCCCAGCCCCAGTAAATGAAGATCGCGGTCAGCATTGCAGGGGCAATCGTCTCGCCGAAGTCGAGTGTAAAGGGATTGAACCAGTCCAGGGACGGGATGAGGGAGTACGGCTCGGCGGTCCCCGAATACACCCTTACCAGGGCGAAGACTGCGAAAAAGATCAGGATGAGGATTTCGAATGAGAGCAGTACGTATTGCACACGGGCCGTGAGCTCGATGCCCCGGTAGCAGATCCAGGTCATTATCGCGATCCACGCCAGGCCGGCAATCGTCGTTGCAACGACGTTGCTCGACAGGGCCGCAACCTCCGGCAGCCCGAATCCGCCCACAAACGTGAACGAGTACGCGCCGGCGATCTGGGCCAGGTTGGACATGACCACGATGTCGGCGATGATAATTCCCCATCCACCCATCCAACCTGTGACCGGACCAAACGCTCGTGACGCCCAGGTAAACGTAGTTCCGCAGTCAGGCTCCGCCTTGTTCAGCTCCTGGTATGCGACCGCAATGAGGTACATCGGGATGAAGGCGAGAAGGACGATTCCGGGCGCCTTGACACCGGCAAAGATGGTGCCGCCGACGACGATGAATCCCAAGCTCGCCGCAAGGCTGTACGCAGGGGCCGTCGATGCGACTCCCACGACGACACTCGATACGAGACCGAGCGCACCGCCCTTCAGCCCCTTGCTGTCGACTTCTTTGCTCCCGGAATGAACAGTGCTTGCCATCTTGTCTCCCAACCGAGGAACCGGCAGTGCCGGTGAAGCGGTATCCAACCCTTACCCAACGAAAAGCGGGAGACCCGATGGGTAACTACAGCAAATAATCCATCGTCTGCAGATTTACCGCAAGAGGGCGGATTGATCCGGTCCAGGGGCGTGGGGTCCTGCGCTTCCTCGGCGGTCTAGGTGTCTTCTTTCGTGGTCTCCGTGAAGAGGTCACCCTGTGCGGCGCCGGAACCGGACCTGCCGCCGCCCGCGCCGCGCAGGACGAAGGCGATTCCGACGGCGACTACTGCGCCGGTCAGCGGCCCGGCGACATACACCCAGTAGTCGCTGAAATTGAGACTGGCGAGATCAGGCCCGAACGTCCGGGCCGGATTCATCGACGTGCCGGAGATGGGGCTGCCCCACAGGCCCGCCAAGGCAATGTAGGCGCCTACTCCAAACGCCCCCAGCAGACCGACGTTCTGGGCCCCGGAGGCGGTTCCCAGGATGACGCTGACCAGCACCATCGTCAGCAGTGCCTCCATCAAGAACGCGGCGCCGGCCGTATAGTCCGCCGCCGGATAGTTGGAACCGTACGTGGCGGAGACTCCGATTACGGCTTGCAGCAGCAGGCAGGCAAGCGTCGCCCCGATGAGCTGGACAACGATGTAGCCCGGCACCCGTCGCCACGGGAAGTCGCCGCGGAGGGCGAACGCGATGCTGACCGCGGGGTTCAGATGCGCGCCCGAGATCTTGCCCATGAACAGGATGATCCCCATCACCATCAGGCCGGGGGCCACCACGGCCGCCGTGCGGCTGATCACACCGGGGAACGCCTGGCTCATCATGCCGCCACCGGCCGCGACAATGACGAGTAGGAATGTGCCATACAACTCCGAGAACAGCCGCCGCCATTCCTGCCGGGGATCGTTAAAATCCTGGATTCGCTGCATGATGTTTTGCTCGAGGACCCCCAGTTCGCCGGCAAGATTGTGCTCTTGCGCCCGGGTCTCACCCGCGCCCACGCGTCCGGTTCCGTCTTGTCCCTGATTTTCCGCCATGGCCCGTCACCTCCGCCGACTCTGGCATCGTGATGGTGCCGCACCCAAAGCGGGCCGGCACCTGAGACCCTCAATGTACCGCTGCCGGAGATGGTTGTCAGCGCTGTGCGAGTGGGCCGCTGCTGGTTGGTGGCTGGCTCGTTCCGTCCGCCATCCGGGGCTGTTCATTCGGCCTGCAAATTCGTGGGGACATCCGCCGGGCAAAGTCCTAGCATTCAGCCATGAGGCAAGAAACCTGGCAAAAGTATTCCGAGTGGCCCCTCGTCGGTGCGGCCTTCATCTTTCTGGCGGCCTATTCGGTCCTGGTCATTGCCGAACCGCCGGAGCCCTATGCCGCCGCGCTGGCATTCGTCATGGGGTCCACGTGGGTTGCCTTCGGCGTCGACTACCTCGTGAAGTTGCTCCTGGCTCCCCACCGCGGCCGATGGTTCGTCCGTCATCCTTTGGATCTGCTCATGGTGGTGCTCCCGGTCGCGCGGCCCTTGCGGCTCCTTCGCCCGTTCACCTTGCGCCGAGTGATGGAACGGGCCCCGGGCACTGCCATCCGGACCCGCGTCATGGCCTATGTCATCCTGTCCGCGATCATTCTGGTCTACACCGTTGCCCTGAGCGTCCTCCATTTCGAAAGGGCCGCACCCAACGCGAACATCACCACCATGGGCGACTCATTGTGGTGGGCCATCGTCACCCTTACAACAATCGGCTACGGCGACTACTACCCCGTCACAACTCCCGGCCGGTGGGCTGCGACCGCGCTGATGATCGGCGGATTTGCTGTCCTGAGCATGGTCACCGCGGCCGTGTCCTCCTGGCTCGTTGAAAGCGTGACGGCCGCAACCCATGGCCCGAAGAACGCGGACGAACCCATCGGCAGCGAGGACCTTGCCCACCTTACGGCCCAGATCAACAGGCTCCATGAGCAGCTTGCACGGGGACAGGACCCTTCCGGCAGCGGCCCGGCCGAAGGACAAGAACGCTAGGAGCCACGGTTGATGGCCGCTTCCGGCGGGAGCGCGACAACAGTGCCCTGGATCGCCGTCATGGGCACTGCCCCGAAGACCCGGGAGTCTATTGACACGGCGCGGTTGTCGCCCAGGACGAAGACACTGCCGGCCGGCACTGTCTCGGGCCCGAAATAGGTGCCGTCTATCCGGCTGTGGTCGATGAACGGCTCGGCGACGGCAACGTCGTCGACGAACAGCTCCGAATCCCGGATGGCCACCCTCTGACCGGCCCGCGCTATGACGCGCTTGATCGCCGTCCGGCCATCGGCCGGGCTGGCAAAAGCGACCACCACGCCATTGCGGATCAGGCCCGCAGCTGCTGCCGGCTTGTACAGGAATACGACGGCGCCCGGGCGAATCGTCGGGGCCATGCTGTCCGAGGCTACGCTCACAGGTTCAACGAGCCAGGTGCGGACACAAAGGACTGCCAGGAATGGGACCAGGGCCGCCACGAGGACCATGGCCCGCGGGCGCCGGTTCACGCCGGATCATCGTCCCATGCAGCCCTGGCGGCCGTCATGGGGTCGTCCGGGTCCCAGTCGGACTCCTTCAGGCCCACCCGGAATTGGGCCATCATGTCGTGGTCCTCGTGCGGCAGGTTGTGGCAGTGCATCATGTAGAGGCCTGTGTTGGGGGTGAACTTCATGAGCAGCCTGACGGTCTCGCCCTCACCGACGTACACGACGTCCTTGGGGCCGCGCTCGTGCGCCAGGGGCGGCGCCCCGTTGCGGCTGAGGATCTGAAAGTCCACGAGGTGGATGTGGAGGGGATGGAACCAGCCGCTGGATTTGTTCTCGATCTCCCAGATTTCTACGGAGTTGAGGTCGGGGTCGGCGATGACTTTTTTGTAGCCGCTGGCGATGACGTCCTGCCAGCTGTCGTCATTGATGGTCCACATGTTGGTGGAATCGCTCCGTTTGACCCGGAATTTGCGCGTCTTCAGGGACTGTCCTGGCTGCAGCGACATGGCCTCGCTGCTGGCGAGCGTGGTGGGGATCCGGTTCCAGGTGGGGTCCGAGGTGTCCACCGGTTCGTCCGTGACGTCGAATGCCATGATCTTGTTGGTGAAGTCGTAGTCCACGTTGTTCTTATTGGACAGGTTGCGCAGTTCAATCCGTTGCCCGGCCTTGTATTTCCGGAAGTCGACGAGGACCTCGTACCGCTCCGCTCCGGCATGGCGCCAACTGTCCACGGGCTGCGCCACAGGGACCAGGCCGCCGTCGGTCCCCACCACCACCACCGGATCACCGGTGCTGAGCGTGGGCCGCAAGGACCGGGAGATCGAACAGTTCAGGATCCGGAAACGGTAGACGCGTTTCTGCACCTTCATGACCGGCCAGGGCCTGCCGTTGACCAGGATCACGTCCCCCCAGAGTCCGGAGTGGCTGTTGTCGTCAAAGCCCAGGGACCCGTCCGCGGCGAACATGGCATCGCTGATCGTCAGGGCCACGTCGAAGTTGCCTTGCGGGAGGACCTGCCGTTCCACGGGATCATGCAGGTGGTACTGGGCGGCGAGCCCAGAGTAGGCGTTCAGGGCCGTGAAGTGGACACCGTGGTCGTGGTACCAGAGCGTGCGGGCCGGCTGGAAGTTGGGGTAGTGGTAGTCCTTGTAGAACCCAGGGTGGGTGATGTCGCTGGCGTACCCGTCGAACTGCGGCTTCGAGGCCGAACCGTGCAGGTGCGTGGACGTGGACAGGGCATGCCCGTCCAGCGCATGCTCGGCCGGCAGCTGGTTTCTAATCCTCAGGACGGCCTTTGTGCCCTGGTCCAGGCTGATCGTGGGTCCGGGGAACAACCCGTTGTACCCCAGGATCGGTGTGCCCAGCCGGGGCAGGATGCTGGCCACGGCGGCCTTCTGGGTCAGCCTGTAGTAATTGACGGGCAGGCCGTCCACGGGGTCGGTTCCGGCAGCGTAGGGCTGCAGAACCGGTGCCTGGACAAGGGCGGCCTGGAATGGTTTCGGCATGTCGTTGGAACTGATGCGGCTGGCCGACTTGGCTTCGACAGAACCCATGGGCAACATGGCGCCACCGGCTCCGAGGACACCCAGGCCCCCGATCAACAAAACCTGACGACGTGAAATGGACATGGCCGGTCTCCTTCATGTGCGGATACCAGACCTTGCAGGACCGGGCTTGGAGATAGCCTGCGGCCGAATTCCCGAACCTTGGGAGAAGCCTGAATTCCCGGCTGCGGCTCAGCGGGCCGCGGCGAGATTCGATTGCAACCGCGCTGTCACAGTGGTGCCCGCGCCCGGGACGCTGAGAATTTCCAATGCGCCGCCCGCCTCGCGGATGGTGTCCTGGAGTATCCGCAGGCCAAGATGCCCTTCGGCGGCCCCTCGGGACGTGTCGAAGCCCCGGCCGTTGTCCGAGATGCTTATCTCCGAGCCCTGGTGGTCTGTCCGCAGCGAGAGCACCACAGCGGTTGCGCCCGAGTGCTTGGCACAGTTTGAGAGTGCTTCACGGGCCACGCGGTACAACAGCGCAGAGGAACCACGGCCGAGCGGGACATCATGCGGGATCCGCAGAAGCACAGTCATACCGCGTTCCTGGTGCGGCTCTGCAAGACGTTCCAGGGACGTCCTGAGCCCCAGTTGTTCAAGATCGGGCGGATACAGCTCCTGCGTCATGGCCCGCAGGGCGCGGACGCTGCGCTGCAGTATGGTCCGTGCCCCGCCCAGCACCGGCCGCTGCTCCGGAGGCCCGTGGAGCTCTTCTGATTCAAGGGCGTAGCCCAGCCCGGAGAGGTCCTGGATCACCTCGTCGTGCAGGTCCCGGGCGATCCTGCGGCGCTCCAGGTCGGAGGCTTCAACAGCGCGTTTCAGCAGCCGGTTCCGGGTCACCTGGTGGTCCTGGATTCCGCGGGCCAGCCGGATGGCGGGGGGCAGCTGCGCGAGCTGCAGTGCCGCCAGGGCGAGCAGGAGCGGCGGGATCATGCTGTACAGGACTTCCTGCTGTTCGGCCCGGACAGGGTCGTCGTCGTAGTAAGCCTCAAAGATCAAGGGCGTACCGTCGGTAGCCGAGGAGCTGACGTAGACCTCCACAAGTTCCCCCGAGGCCAGTTCGTACTCGTTCTCCAGTTCCTGCTGGTTTTCCAGGGAGGCCGTCCCCGGCCCGCCGGCCAGGAGATCTCGGCCCCAGCCCGGCAAAGCGAAGTGTTGGCCAACCAGCGATCGAATGTCCGAATACACCACGCGACCGCTGCCGTCCCACACTTTGATGCGCAGCACCGCGGCGTCCTCGCGCCACGGCTCCAGGGCCTTATCCAGTGCGTCCAGCGCTGCCGCGTCCCCGGCGAGGAGCGCCTCGTTCACCAGCGGTTTGATGGTCAGGTCCGCCACGCGTTGGGTATCGAGGAGGGCATTGTCCAGGGCGTGCCGCTCTGCTTCGGCCCGTATCCAGAACGCGACGGGGGTCGCGACAATCAGCAGGGCAAGGAATCCCATCAGGAGGAATTTCGCGACGGCGGCCCGGACCGGGAACCGTTCCGCCGTGCCCGGAAAATCCTCCGGTTGCCAGCCATCTCCAGCCTCAGAAGGCCTGGACATCGGACTTCTCGCGCAGGATGCCCCGGACCTCCGCCTCGGCCATGGCTTCGCTTTGGGAGTGCGAGCCCAGTTTGGAAAATATCGTTTTGACGTAGCCGCGGCAGGTGTGGATCGAGATGCCCAGGCTGGTGGCGACCACCCGCACCTCATGCCCCTCGGACATCAACCGCAAGACCTCCAGCTCGCGGGGGCTTAGGGGTGGCCCAGGGGGGACCGCGGCGGCAGCCGAAGGCGGAGCGCCGATCCGCGCCACCAGCGAGGGGTGAACCACCATGTTTCCGGCCCGGGCGTGGCGGAGAGTGTCGAGCATCGTGGCCAGCGAGCCGTCTTTGGGGAGGAATCCGCAGATTCCAATGGCTGCCGCCTGCCGCAGGACGTCCTGGGACGGGTCGCCCGTCAGCATGATGATCCGGGCGTCCGGGTTGTGTTCGAGGATTCTGGCCGCGGCGCACAGCCCGTCACCGTCCGGCAAGTGGTAGTCCATGACAACGACGTCGGGTTCCAGTTCGCGGCACAACTGCACGCCGCTCTCCACGGAAGCCGCCGAGCCGACACTGCGAAGGTCCGGCTCCCGGTCCAGGGCCCCGGTCAGCAGTTCGGCGAATGTCCTGTGGTCATCGATGGTCAGGACCCGCAGCGTGGCCACTTCTGCCGCTTCTCCTGCGGGGCCGCTGTCCGGGACGACGGCGGCGGGGTTCGGGAGCTCAGAAACTGCGGGATCGGGGGCGGCGGGGAATGGGGCGGCACTTGGCAGGGTTGCGGCGCCGCCGGTCTGCCGCAGGAGGCGGGTGTGGGCGTCGCGAAGGGTATCGCCCGGGGCACACCCCATTTCCCGGTGCAGGGTGCGCCTGCACTGCTCGAAGGCCCGAAGCGCTTCCAGCGGCTGCCCGGATTCCTCCAGGGCCAGGACGAGGGACTGCCACGCGCTCTCGTTCAGCGGATCACCGGCCAGGGCCTCCCTGGCCCAGTGGACCGCGCGCCCGGGCTGGTGCAATGTCAGCGCCAACTCGGCGGCCTGCGCCCGGGCCCTGCCGACCCGGTGCTCGTGGTTGGCCCGTTCTTCCTCGGCCCAGGGTGCCTTCAGCTCGTCCCCGAGCAAGGGTGCGGCTGCCAGGCCCAAGGCTTCCTGCAAGAGCTCCAAGGCCTCTACGGACCCGCACCTCGACGCCCGGCGCAGCAAGGCATCAAAGCGGCGCACATCCAGGTCCACCAGGGCAGGATCCATCACGTAGCCGCCCGAGACGGTCCGCAGCGGACCGGATTTGCCCTGGCCGGGCTGCAGGTGGCGGCGCAGGACGCTGACGTAGCTTTCAAGCGTCGGCAACGCCTCTGCCGGTGGCTGCCCGGCCCAGAGCACGTCGATGAGGCGGTCCTTTGATACGGCCGTACCGAGATTGAGCAAGAGAATCTCAAGGATTTGCCGCGGTTTGGGACCGCCAAGCTCACCGGCTTCAATGACGTCTCCACCACGCCGGATCCGCAGCGGACCGAGAACGTGGACCTCGAGGACAGGCCGGGGCAACGAGTCCCCCGCCGCTGCGGATGGGCCGGCGCTCTCATGCATCGGGGTGGGGAGCATCTGAGACCTGCAATTCGAACGGAAGTGGTGCTCCCAAGTTTTTTCCATGGAGAGAGAGTCGAACACGAGTATCCGCTACTCGATTTTCGGGGCGTGCCACCGATCTGCGACAGGTAGTCAGCCTCGTCCCCTATGGTGCGCGGCCCCCAGGGACAGGCCCGGCCCGCCCGGCAAATCCAGCGCCAGATCGACGGCCCGGTCCGGCAGCTCAAACACGAGCGTGGCGTTGATGCTCTGCCCTTGCGGGACCTCCCTGGGACCGGGAGAAAACCACAGGGCCTTCCACGTCCCTGTCCCGAGGCCTGACACGGTGTAGTCAACGGGATCATAGGCGAGGCCGCCCTTTTCCAGCGCCGTCAGCTCCACCAGCAGCCGCACCCGGTGAAGCCCGCCGGCGGGCGGCACGGCGAGCGCGGCAGCGGCGGAGGCGGGCATTCCGGCGTCGTTCCCTACCGGAACGACGCCGTTAATGCGCGCCACTCCCCCGGTGACGACGGCTGAGGCGCCCAACGGCGCGGGCGGGTTTCGCGGTGCACTCATGAAGACGCCGGCGATGAGGGCCGCCACAAGGCCCAGCAGGAGCGCCGGAACGAGGATTTTCGCGCGCTGAAGCGCAGCTGACCGTGACATGTGGGCCAGCCTTCCCGGAACGCCCTAGGGAAACCCTTGGAATTCCTCGGGCGCGCGCACTGGCACGCGGTTGCCGGTTAGCCCGATCACAGGCTTGCTACAAGTCCCCGTCCATACCGTGACGCTCACAAGTGCGCCTCCGGGCACACCGTGTTCCTCCCGCCAGGGTGGAGGGGCGAAAAAACACAGGATGGATATCGTGATGAAACGAATACTTGGTTTCCTGCTCACAGTTTTCGCGGTCGTCTCGCTGGCTGGCCTCGCCTCGGCCGCCGTCGGCCCTCCGGGAGTCAACGGTCCCGGACTCGCGGAAGTCGGCCCGGTCGATCCGACAGACGGCTACCCGGTCTGGTACCGCGACCATACCGGCCTCAGGCTGGAGAAGTGCGTCGCGCAGGCCGATCCGATGTGTCCGGCCCGCGGGCCGCTGCCGGATGAAGCCGCGCCCGTTTCGTTCCCGGATAACTACCCGGATGAGGGCTTCTACTCCCTGACCAGCACCACGATGAACACCGCCGGCGGTGGAAAGGCGCTTGCCGCGATTGCCTTGGAGCAGGCGTTCGGCAGCGGTCCGGTTGCCGACGGCGATCAGGTCACCTTTGCCCGTCTTCGCCTGAAAATCACCAATGTCAGGGACGGCGTGGACTACAAGTTCACCACGCCTGCGGGCACCAAGACCCTCCGGACCTCGAAGCCGGGCCTCGTCTTTGACACCGAGGACATCGGCATCGGCGGGAAGGGCGACTTCTCTGGCGCCCTGGGTGGCCGGATCGGACCGTTCCTGACCTGGGATACCTACCCCACCGATCCCGCCCTGAAGCCAGACGCCAGCGGCAAGGGCACCTATGTCGGCGACGGCACCACGCCGCACAAGATCACCGGCAGCCCGTACGGGACCAACATCTTCCGCATCGAGGGTCCAGGCATCAATCCGGGCACCACGGATGCATGCCCTTCGGTTCCGGGACCGGTGGCGGACTGTGTGGAGACCGATCTCTTCACGGTGCAGGGGAAACTCGCGACCAACAGCGGAGTGGCCGCAGAGCGGGCAACGTATTCCCGGTCATCGCTCAGCTCCGGGACGGTGGACGTCTTCGCCTCCAGCGAATCCGGTCCGCAGTCAATCCAGGTCTCCGACTCTTCCGCCGGCAGCGCACTCTTCAGCCCCACTGCGCTGGAGGGATCCGGCGGGAAATATTTCGCCAGGATCGCCTTTGACGGACCCCAGCCGCCGGCCACGGTCACTGTCACGAACTCCAGCGACGTACCGGCGTCGGCGAAGAAGATCGACGTCGTTGACAGGGTCAGCGGCAAGGCCACTTTCAACACCGACACCCGTGTCCTGTCGATCGAGGCGGTGTCCAGTGACACGGTGGGTGCGCGGATCCTGACCGCCGTCGGATTCGGCCAGCTCGCCGCGGGTTCGCTGGCATCGGGCCCTCTCGCGGCTCCTCCTGTTTCTGTCACCGTGAGGTCAGATGCCAAGGGCGAAGTGGTGTTGCCGGTTGAGGTCACTGGCAGCGCCCGCGCTCCGATTCCGGTGGCGGCGCAGGCCGGAGGCGATCAAACGGTCCACCAAGGCCAGAAAGTGGACCTGGACGGGTCCGCCTCCAGCGGTCCGGTCTCCACCTACTCGTGGAGCGGCCCTGCCGGAGTAGTCCTGAGCGATCCCAACGCGGTCCGGCCAAGCTTCACCGCACCCGCTCCGGGCGACTACGTCTTCTCCCTCACGGTCAACGGACCGGGCGGACCGAGCACGGCCACTGTCACGGTGACGGTCCTGGCCTCCGCCCCGGCGGCAGCCAACGCCGGACCAAACCAGCTGGGCGTGCAGCGCGGAGCCAAGGTCACCTTGGATGGGAGCGGTTCGGTGGGTGCAGCCACCTATTCCTGGACGCAGATTGTGGGCGCGGGCGATCCCAAAGTCACCCTCTCCGGCGCCAGTTCCGCCCGCCCCGCGTTCACGTTCCCGCTGTACAAGTATCCTGCGGGTTCAGGCGCCCTGACGTTCAAGCTGACGGTGGGAAGCGCCGACGGGTCCTCAAGCGACGCCCAGGTGACGGTCACGCCGCGGGCGGACACCGTGGCGGTTACCTCCGCCCGGTACACGGCCAGCAAGCGCGAATGGCGGGTGGACGGGACCAGCTCCGTCCCGGCCGGTCAGGCGGTGACAGTGCACCTTGGCGGGCTGGAGGGAACCGTCCTGGGTACGGCCGTTGTGGATGCCACCGGGGCGTTTGCCATCCGGGTTACATCGACTGTTGTGGGCCAGGCGGGCCAGAGCGTGAGCGTTGAGTCCCCTCTGGGCGGCACCGCAACCGGATTTGCCGTCCGTGTCCAGTAACCATCGCGCAGCCGGAGCCCGGGAGGCGGCCGTCACGCCGGCCGCCTCCCGGGCCCTCGGCCAGCAATCCGCCCACACTGACGGGCACTGTGTGGCGCCGCAGCCGCCGTCCCTCAGCACCGCGCCAGGCATCGCGCCGGACCCCGCGTCGGACGAATATGCGGGCACATCCCTGCGGCTGCAGGTCCTTGAGATCATCGGCGGCCTCCTCAACAGCACCGGGCCGGAACTTGAGGAGCACCGGGCCCGCCTGCGGGGTCACGTCACTGAGCATCCCTGGGATCCGGAAACCGCCCTGCTGCAGTACCTTTGGGATCGCGAGCAGCACTTTGGAGCGCCGCTGGCGCTGCCCGGGTCCGGCAGGTGATGGCCCTGTCGAAGCAGGGCTGCAACCGAAGGCAGGCGGGAGGGGGGAAGCGTCAGGGGGTTGGGGCTGTCACATTCTCGATGGAGACCGTTTCGATAATCCTTGTCGATGGCTCACCAACCAGCGCCGGCGCCGTCACGCCCGTTTTCCACGTATCGTTCTGCAGGCGGCCCAGGAAGTCCACGGCCGCTGCCTGCGTATCGAAGTCCATTTCCAGCATCACATAGTCTTCCTGATCCAGCGGACGCGAGATCCGGTAGGACCGGACTCCCGACGCGGCGCGGTTCAGTGGATCACTGTCAAAGGCCCGCCTCCACATGGAGAAGTCCCGGACCTGGTGTTCGATCTGCAGGGTAATCACTGATGCGCTCCTGTCGACGGCTCTACACGCCCAACTGTAGGCCCGGAAGGCATCGCCAAGTAAGGCACGTGGCAGAAGTGTTACCCGG
This sequence comes from Arthrobacter sp. 05T47, assembly GCF_056395825.1. NCBI lineage: Bacteria > Bacillati > Actinomycetota > Actinomycetes > Micrococcales > Micrococcaceae > Arthrobacter > Arthrobacter sp. 05T47. The sequence goes on from NZ_JBFTKG010000001.1 coordinate 210,385, forward strand.
TTGGCGTCTTACGCCGGTTGGGAACCGGTGTTCGTCGTGCTCGTCGGGGCGTTGGCCTGATCGGCCCGGTGGCCTTGCCGGCGGCTGGCCAGCAGGAACGGCACCGCGATCAGCTCGATCACGCCGCCAATCGCCAGCGACGCAGGGTACCCGTAGACATCCGCCGCCCGGCCGAGGATCGGCTGCACCACCACGCCACCGCTGGAGCCCATGAGCGAATCGAAGCTGAGCACCGTGGCCCGTTGCTTCGAGGCGATCATGTCGTTCAAATACGCCTGCCGCACCGGGATGGCCGCCGAAGCAACCAAGGCCCAGGATGCCAGCAGCACCAGTGCCACCCAGAACACGTGGGTGAACCCGAGGACCACCAGGATCACTGTGCCCACGATGCTTGCCAGGATCATCACTGTGGTCCGCTTGCGCACGAGGCTGCGGATGCGGGGCGCCAGCCAGCCCCCCAGCACCTGCGCTCCGGCCACTATCGCCGCTGCGAGGCCCGCGACGGAATACGCGTGGGGGTCCCCGAACAGCTCCAGCAGGTACGGCTGGAGGGCGTAAAACACATAGATCCCGACGCCGGCGCTGAACGGTGCTGCGAGCATCACGTAACGCACGGGTGGATTTTTCAGCCCGTTCTCGATTGAGGCGGAGAGCACTGCGCGGGTCGCCTGCAGAGGATGCGTCGAGCGTTCGGGCGTGAATCCGACGTCGCGCATGAGACCGAAAGCCACCCCGAACATGGCCAACAGCACGCCTACGCGCAGCAGGAACGGCACACCCAGAGTGGTGGCCTGGGCGATCACGCCGCCGGCCACCGAGCCGGCCAGCATCGCGACGCCGGAGACCATTTGGCCGCGTCCGAGGACCGTCTCCATGCCGCCTTCGTACCCGGAGAACCGCAACGCGTCGATCAGCCAGGCCTCCACAGCGCCGGAGAAGAAGGTGAAGCCCAGGCCAAGCAGGATCGACACCACCGCCCACATCCAGAACGGCGCTGAATACTGCCAGAGCAGGTAGTAGAGGAAGGTCGCTCCGGCCAGGGTCAAAGTGCCGAGCAGGAATGAGACGCGGCGGCCCCAAGAGTCGGCAACCACTCCGGTGGGCACTTCGAACAGGACCATGCCGGCGGTGAAGAAGGCGTTCGCAGCAAACGCCTCGAGGTTGCTGAGTCCGGCATCGAGCAGGAAGAGCGTATTGATGCCCCAAATGAACGAGGCCGCAAGGGTATTGCCCAGCGTCAACGTCAGATAGATGCGCTGAATCTTTCGGGCGGCGGCGTTCATCACGTCGCCGTCCCCGCCAGGGCGAGGGTGGACCACGAGCCCATTCTCGTCCCCCACGCCGGTGCGCGCCAGCGAAGTTGGGGCGCGGCGCCGGTGCGGCCGGGGGGCATTCCGGCGCGAGCGTCCCGGTGGCAGCCTTTTGTCACCGAAGCGGTACAAAGGGAGTAGTACCAAGGGAGCAGGACCAAACAGGAGCAGTTTGAAGTGTAAGGGCGGGAGGATTCCGGTGGCGAACATGGCTGAGGCCGTTTTGCACGACGGCACGGCAATACCCATCCTTGTCAGCGGTGGCGGCAGGGCGCTTCTCATCCCTGCGGATTTGAAGGCCCACTCCGAGTCGGAAGCCCAGACAATGCGCGACTGGGGCGCGGACCCCGGCCTCGGGCCAAACCTGGTGTCGGCCCTCTCGCAGTCGTATCGGGTGGTCGCCGCCGACTATGAGGGGCACCGGATGGCACACCCGGCGCCGGACACGCTCACGCCGGCGAACGTCGCCGCCGATTTCCTGGCCATCGCCGATGCAGCGCACGCCGAAACCTTCGGGTACTACGGGTACTCGTGGCTGGCCCTGTGCGGTCTACAGTTGGCGATCCGGACAAATCGGCTCTGGGCCCTCGTCATGGGCGGATTCCCGCCGCTCGAGGGCCCGTACAAGAGCATGCTGGCGGTGACGCGGGCGGCCCACGCGGCGGCTGCCAGCTCCTCTACGCAGACCGCGGCGGCGGACCTCCAGGTCGAACCAGGCGACTGGGATGCCGCCACCATTCAGACCACCGAAGCTCAGACCCGCCAGTTCGTCACGCTGTACGAGGCGCTCCAGGACTTCGACGATTCAGCCATAGGCGTGGCCCCGGGTCTGCCCCGGCTGGCCTTCGCCGGCTCGGCCGATCACATCGTTTACGGACCCCGCTGGGGAGACGTGACGGTGCGAATCGGCGGCCCGCTTGTTGCGCACGAGCGCGAGCTCGTCGAGGCCGGGTGGGACGTGGAGGTACTCCCGGCGCTCGATCACCTGGGCGCGATGCGCAGCGACGTCGTCGTTCCTCTCCTGACGGCCTGGCTCGGAAAAGTGAGCCGGGAACGGTAGCTAACTGCCAGGATCGGAAAACGGCTTTATGGGGGTCCCGTCCGACGGGAACCCGGGCTACCTGCCCAGCGCGAAGACATCGGCCTTGATCCCGTGGCGTCCGTCCTTCCGCTTGCCGGCGGGAGTCCCATACAAGACCAGGGCGGACCGGCCGTCGTCGAGCACGGTGATCCCCTCGGCATGATCGTCGCCTTTGCCGAACGGGGCGTCGAATTCGCAACGCAAGTCGTCCTTTTCCAGGACGGCCTCGGCTTGCGACGTCAGCGCGTGCCGCCAGCGGAACACGGCCGCGCGCCCGTCCAGCTCCATGGTGGGCCCCGCCAGAACCAGCAGATCGTCCCCGTGCCGGCACAGGTCCCGCACGCCCAGGCCGTCCAGGCGAAGAAAATGCTTGCGGTACCGACGGTTCCCGGGACCGATCGGCTGCGGCTCCATGCCGGGCCCGCCACCGACGTCGAGTTCGATGATCAGCGCCCACCCACGCAGCACCGGCCCGCGCAGGCCGACAAACACGCGGTCGCCGGCAACGGCGAGGCCTTCGCAGTCAATACCGTTTTCCTTGCCCGGGATCGGGTATGAGCCGGTTGTCGAGGCCCGTATGAAACCCCCGAGGTGAGGGTCATCGGCGAGGAGGTCCACCAGGTCCTCGTTGCGGCCAAGGCCGAGGACACCGGCACGCGGCTGCCCGGCGGTCCCGCCGCCGTCCACCTCCGGGAGGGTCTTCCCGGCGTTAACCAGGGTGGTGGTCGAGAGCCGGGCCAATACCCGCCGGCGCTGGCTGACCTCTACTGTGGCCAGGGAATCCTGTGCCTCTGCGGGCGTCGACTTGCCCTTGACCTGCTTGCGGGCTGCGCTGTGCGATCCGAGCAGCCACAGTGTGTTGTCCTCAACGTCCAGGCCCTCGATGTCCAGCTCGCCCTTGTCCCCCGGCAGGTCAAGGAGTTCGGTGAGGTCGAAGCTGCGATGGGCCCCGGCGTGGTCGCCGTTCTCCAGGGTGAGCCGCTCCACACTGGTCGTCTCGTCATTGGCGACCCAAAGGTGGTTGCCCTGGCGGGCGATGGCGGACAATCCATCGCGAAGGTCAGCCGTCCGGCCGAGCGTGCTGCGCTGATCGAGTACCAAGGTAATTTCGCCGGAAGGCTCGTCCGGCCGCGGCCATCCGTTCATCGCGTACTCCGCCCTCTCCGTTCGCGCAGCCACGGGATGAGGCCGCCCGCCAGGAGCATGTCCACCTGGCGGCTGGAGAGGCTGTGCCGCACAGGGTAGACCTCGTCACGGGTCTCGTTCTGCGCCAGGATCTCCCGCCCTGAGGCAAGGGCTTCGTGAAGTCCGGTCATCAGGAGCACATCGCCTTGTTCGATCCGGTCGTGATCGGCGGGATTCGTGAACTCAAGGGCGAGGACGCCGAAATTGGCCAGGTTCTGCCAGTGGATCCGCGCGAACGAGACGGCCAGCACTGCGCGCAGCCCCAGGAAGCGCGGGGTGATGGCGGCGTGTTCGCGTGAGGATCCCTGGCCGTAGTTGGTGCCGCCGACCAGGATGTGGCCTGTCGAGTCGCGGGTTCGTGCGGCACGGGCGGGGTAGCCAGGGTCCACCTGGTCGAAGGTGAATTCGGCGAGTTTGGGGATGTTGCTGCGGTAGGGCAGAACGCGGGCACCGGCCGGCAGGATCTCATCCGTTGAGACATCATTGCCCACGACCAGGGCCACTGGTGCCTCGATGCGGTCGGACAGGGGGCCGAATTCCGGCAGCGCGGAGATGTTGTCACCTTTGACCAGTGCCACCTTGCCGGCTTCCTCCGGCGCCAAGGGCCTCTCCAGCATTGCCACGTTCACGCTGGACGCCTCGGGAAGTTCGATCGCGGGGTATTCCAGGCCGAGGAGCCCTGTCAGGTCCCGCGGGTCCGTGATTGTCCCGGTCAGAGCGGCCGCGGCGGCCGTCTCCGGTGAGCACAGGTAGACCGAGTCCTCCTTCGTGCCCGACCGGCCGGGAAAGTTGCGGGGCATCGTGCGCAGGCTGTTGCTTCCGTTGGCGGGGGCCTGGCCCATCCCGATGCAGCCCATGCATCCGGTCTGGTGCAGCCGGGCCCCGGCGCTGATCAGATCCAACGTGGCCCCCATCCTGGTCAGGTCCTGCAGGATTTGTCGGGAACTCGGGTTGACGTCGAACGACAGGCCCGGGTGGCACTGCCGACCCTTCGTGATTGCGGCGACAATGGCGAAGTCGCGCAGGCCCGGGTTCGCTGAGGACCCTATGACGACCTGCGCCACCGTCCTGCCAGCCACCTCCCGCACCGGAACGACGTTGCCCGGCGAGCTGGGGAGGGCGATGAGCGGCTCGATCGTGGCGAGGTCGATCTCGTCGGTTACCTCGTACGCGGCATCGGAATCGGCAAGGAGTTCGGTGAAGTCGCCTTCGCGCTGTTCGGAGCGCAGGAATGCCCGGACCTGGTCGTCGGCCGGGAACACCGTGCTCGTCGCACCGAGCTCGGCGCCCATGTTGGCAATCACGTGCCGGTCCATCGCGCTCAGGGTGGCAAGGCCGGGACCGTAGTACTCGATGATCCGGTCCCGGCCGCCCTTCACGCCGTGCCGGCGCAGCATTTCGAGAATGACGTCCTTGGCGCTGGTCCACGGCGGCAGTTTGCCGGTAAGCCTGACACCCCAGATCTCCGGCATCTTCAGATAGAGCGGCTCGCCCGCGATTGCCAGGGCAACCTCCGTGCCGCCCACCCCAATCGCCAGCATCCCCAGTGAACCAGCGGCCGGGGTATGGCTGTCGGAGCCGACCATGGTCTTGCCCGGAATACCAAACCGCTGCATGTGCGTCGGATGGGACACCCCGTTTCCGGCCTTGGAGAACCACAGACCAAACCGGCGGCAGGCTGAGCGGAGAAAATCATGGTCCTCCGCGTTCCGGCTGTCGGCCTGCAAAAGGTTGTGGTCCACGTACTGCACGGACACCTCAGTCTGTGCCCGGTCGAGCCCGAGGGCCTCCAGTTCAAGCATGACGAGTGTCCCGGTCGCATCCTGGGTGAGGGTCTGATCGATATGCAAAGCAATCTCACGCCCGGGAATCATCTCTCCGGCGACCAGATGCGATGCTATGAGCTTCTGGGCCACGTTGTAGGCCACGGCGGCCTTCCTTACTTGATGGCGAGGCCGGACGCCGCTGTCGGCAACGAACCAGCCGCCGGGCACTCCCCTTTATCCCCAAAAATAGCCCACTCCCGGCGTCGGGAACAGTGGAGATTACATGCCGGGACTTCCCGGCCCCGGGGCGCTAGTGGTGTTCCACGAGCTGAGGAAGGCCAGGGCCGCGGCCACTCCCGCACTCAGCACCACGGCTCCCAGCCACATCGATGCGGGCCATTCAATCCCTGACGCCAGGGCGATGCCGATCAGCTGGCCCGTCCAGACGAATGCCGCCAGGACTGCGGTGATTGCCGGCAGCCGACGCCGCAGCCACGGCCCCGCCCGTCGGGCTAGCAGCATGTCCGCGACGACGGCGGCTGCCGTGGCCCCCGCCGCTCCGGCCACCGCTGTAGGGCGCAGCCCCGACATGCCCAGGGGCAGCCACGCCACCACGGCGACCAGGATCGTGGCAATGCCGTAAGGCGGCCGTCGGGCTCCCGACAGCGTATAGAGGAACGGGCCGATGATCAGCGCCGTGGTCACCAGGTAGCTGGCGAGCCCCAGCGCCGGCGGCTGCTCCGCCTGGGCGTGCCCGGGGCTCCCGATCGGCGTCGGTAGATACGGGAGGGCCGGCGGGATGCGGACGAAGGCCGAGCAGTAGATGAGGAAGAAGGCGCCCAGGCCGGTCAACAGGGCCAGAGACAGTACGGCTGCAGGCGTCCATTCGAAGGCCCCCGGGCCGCTGGCGGCCCGTGCACTGCGGATGCCGGTGCCGAGGATGAGGAAGAGGCTGAACCCGAGCAGCAAGTGAGTGGGGCTGACCAGGGCGTCGAGGGAGACTTCGATGCCAAGGATCTCGTGCCATGCCAGATCCAGTAAGCCCGCGACGGCGAACAGGGCGAGTCCGATGACCGTGCCCTGGTAGCCGGCTGGTATCGCCCGGGCCAGCGGCCGCCCCGGCTGGCGGTTCCGCCAGATTACGTAGGCCATCCACGCGCCAGTGGCCACGAGGCCCGAATACAGTGCCGCGTGCCAAGGCGTGAAGAAGGTTTCGAGTTCGGGGATGTGCAGGTGGGCCCAGCCGTCCAGGAAGACGGCCAACAGGAGCCAGATGCCCAGCAGTTGCGTTACCAGGTCCTTCCGCGCCCCGGCCCGAAGAGTCGGTGCTGCCGTGTCTACCATGCTCGCTCTCCTCACGCCCGCCATGCCACCGCCACCCGGGCGGAGCCGCCCGCATCTGGTCCCGCGCCGAATGGTTAAAGCTTGGACCCCCCGGTGCCCAACCGCCAGTGGCCGGCAGGCCCGCCGCTCTTGACGAGTGTGAGCGGGCACCGGGCCGGCCGCTAGGATGGGCCGGTGCACCTCCGAGCCAATAACCGGCACCCCATGTCCAATATTTCCGAACAGGCACCCGGCGTGTTTTTCGTTGAAGGACCCGCTTCCAACTGGATCGTTGTCCGCGACGAAACCGGCTTCATGCTCATTGACGGCGGTTACCCTGCCGACCGCGCCCTGGTCCTTGAGTCCATCCGACAGATGGGCCTGGATCCGGCCGACGCCCGGGCCGTGCTCATCACCCACGGTCATGTCGACCCCACCGGCTCTGCGGCCTACTTCTCGGCAACATACGCAACGCCGGTCTTGTGCGCCCCGGAAGAACTGGCCCATGTCCAGGGCAGGGAAAAGCACCAAGTCACGTTCGGTCAGGTGATCGTCCGGGCGTGGCGCCCCCGCGTCTTCCGCTGGATGATCCACGCCATCAAGGCAGGATCCCTCACGGCCGCGCCGGCAACACAGGCCCAGGCCTGGGACGCCGAGCGGCTCCAGACCCTGCCCGGCAGCCCGGAGGCGATCCTGCTTCCGGGGCACACCCCCGGCAACGTCTCGATCCTTCTTCCCGAAGCAGGAGCGATCGCCGTCGGTGACTCGTTTGTGAGCGGCCATCCGCTGAGCCGTAGGTCCGGACCGCAGATGCTCCACCGGATGTACCACACAGACCAGGCCGCGGCGTTGGCGGCAACTCGCGGCCTGGACGGCATCACGGCTTCAGTGATACTTCCTGGCCATGGCCCCGCATTGCGCATGCCCCTGGCCACGGCCCTGGCGCAGTTGCGAAGCCCGGCCGCCTGACATCAATCCCCGCGCCGGTCAGCGGACGTTCCCTGCTCCGGGGAACCGCTCGGCTCATGTACGGGACGGCTGCGGTGAAGGTGTTTCGATGAGTTTGCGAGCCTTGACCGGCGACGCCGTCCGGATGGCTCCCATGCTGGCAATCACCACGAGGGCAACCGCCACCGCCTCGATCAAGCCGAAGTGCTGCCCCAGCACAACAAATCCGGCCAGCGCCGCCACGGCTGGCGCCGCGCAGGTCAGCACGGAGAACGTTGCGGCCGGGATGCGGCGCAGGGCCATGAGCTCGAAGGAATACGGGACAGCGGTCGAAAGCAGGGCGACGCCGAGGCCAAGGCCCAGGACGGCCGGCTCCAACAGGGCGGACCCGGAGGTCAGAATGGCGCCCGGGAGCGAGACGACCGCTCCGATGGCCATCCCGATTGCCAGGCCGCCGAGCCGCGGGAACGCCGCACCGGTGCGGGCGTTGCACAGGATGAAGAAGGCCCAGCACGCCGCCGCACCGAGGGCGAAGCAAACACCCGTGACGTCGAGGTCGGCCAGCCCCTCCTGTCCCAGTCCCAGGAGGGCTACTCCCGCAAAGGCCAGTCCGGCCCACAACAGTGCACTGACGCGCCGGCTGGCCACGACGGACAGGACCAGGGGGCCCAGCACTTCTATAGTGACCGCCGTGCCCAGCGGCAGCCGGGCAATGGCCTCGTAGAACAATGAATTCATCGCTGCCATCGTCACTCCGAGACCGATCGCGGCGCGCCAGGCCCCTGCACCGTGCCCGTGCAGCCTCGGCCGGGCGACGGCCAAAAGGACAATGGCGGAGAACGCCAGGCGCAGCGTCACGGTGCCCAACGGCCCGGCTGCGGGAAACACGAGGACCGCCACCGCCGCACCGAGCTGCTGGCACAGCACCGCCGCCATCACCAGCACGGCTGCCCGGGAGTAGCCGGGGGCGGGTGCGGCGGAGGAGGCCCGGGATTTCGTCACCATGTGCATGGCTCCAACCTTAGGAAGGTCAGCAGGCGGCCGGAAATGCCAATTGAGTTGCCGTTATAACCTAGACGCATGAGCGTTGATGCGCGGCATTTGCGTGCCTTCCTGGCAATCGCCGAGGAAGGCGGGTTCAGTGCTGCCGCGGCCGTGTTACGGGTCAGCCAACCGGCGCTGTCCCGGACGTTGCGGCAACTCGAGACTCACCTTGGCACCACACTGTTTGACCGCTCGACCCACCACGTGGCCATCACCGCAGCCGGGGAGGCGCTGCGTCCGCGCGCCGCTGCTGCAGTCGCCGCCCTCGACGCCGCCCTGGACCCCGGCGCGACGCCTGTCCGGCCGCTGTTGCTGGGGTATCCGTGGGCCGCCCTCGGCCGCCGGACCGGTCCCCTGCTGCGCCGCTGGCGCGAACTGCACCCGGACACACCGGTGGAATTGCGCCGCGTGGATGACCGGTTCGGCGGTCTCTCCTCCGGGCGCGCCGACGTCGCCCTGATCCGCGGGGATCCTCCCGTGACCGGCGGCCCGGCCGGGATGCGGCAACGCGAACTGGCCGAGGAACCGCGCTTCGCCGTCCTGCCTGCCGACCATGTGCTGGCCGGCCGCGACCAGGTGCGCCTGGCTGATCTCTCCCCCGAGGTCGTCGTCGTCAACATCCTCACTGGCCTCACCAGGCTGGAGTTGTGGCCGGCCGGGATACGCCCGAAGCAGACCGTGGCCACGGACAGCACCGACGACTGGCTGCTGGCCATATCCTCCGGACGCGGCATTGGCGTGAGCGGCATCTCGACGGCCGAGACCCACCAGCACCCGGGAGTGGTGTACCGGCCGCTTGTCGATGCCCCGCCCGTCACTGTGTCCCTGGCCTGGCTGGAGCCGGTGCCCCACGCGGCGGTCCCTGAGTTCGTGGAGTTCATGGTGGACCAAGTGCCGCGGGACCTCGCGGCGGATTAGGGGCGCCAGCAGGGCACCTTGTAGAGCACGGCGAAACCCCTTCCCTGACGCCGTCGGCCGCTTGAAGCGCCGGGCCGGAGCGCGCCCGCTGAGCCGGCCTATTGCCGGGCTGGCCGCAGGCCTATACTCATGCCACAGGAATCCCTATCCGGTGGTGACCAGTGAACGCGTCGAACAGTGAACGGCCCGAAGGTAAACCCGTTTCCCTCTGGATCGCCACCGCGGCCACCACCGGCTACCCTGCCGCGGGCGGGGACGTCGAGGTCGATGTGGCGGTCATCGGGGCTGGCATCGCGGGCCTGACCGCCGCCTTGGCCCTCAAACGTACCGGCCGCACTGTCGCCGTCATCGAGACCGCCCGTGTCGGAACCGGCGTCACCGGCCACACAACCGGCAAGGTCACCTCGCTGCACCGACTTGCCTACACCGAACTCGCCCGCAGGCACGGCACCAACACCGTCCGCACCTATGGGGAGGCCAACCAGGCCGCGATCGAACACATCGCTGCGGTTGTGGCCGAAGAGGGCATCGACTGCGGCTTCCGCCGCGTCGCCAACTACACCTACGCCGAAACCGACGACGCCGTTGCCCGGGTCCGTGAGGAAGCGGCCCTCGCCGCCCGGCTCGGCCTCCCCGCCGCATTCACCACTGACGTGCCGCTGCCTTTCCCCGTCAAGGGTGCGGTCCGGTTCGACGGGCAGGGACAAATTCATGCCGTGAAATACCTGCAGGGCCTCGCGGCGGCGGTCAACGGTGGGGGCAGCTTTGTCTTCGAGGGGACGACTGTGCAGAAGGTCCGCGACGGTTCGCCGGCCGTGGTGGTCACCGAAAGAAGCGCCATCCGCGCCCGCGACATCATTGTCGCCACGAATGTGCCGTTCGGCGGCCAGGGGCTGTTCTATCTGCGGAGTCACCCGCACCGCTCCTACCTCATCGCCGGACGGATGGACACCGCACCGCTGGAGGCCACGTTCATCAGCGCCGAGGAACCCCTGCGCTCCATCCTGACCGCCAGCGCCGGCGGATCGAGCTACGTGCTCATCGGCGGCGAAGGCCACCGCGTGTCCGAGGCCGGGGACACGGCCGGGCGGTACCGCAGGCTTGCCGCCTTCGCCCACGACCGCCTCGGCGTCGGCGAGATCGCCTCACGCTGGTCAACGCAGGACGGCATCCCGCTGGACGGGCTCCCCTACGTCGGCCGCATGTCCCCCACCGCCAAGCACGTGTACGTGATCGCCGGCCTGCGCAAATGGGGCCTGACCAACGGAACCGCAGCCGCCCTCATTCTCAGGGACATCCTCAGCGGCCAGGAGAACGGCTGGGCGTCGGTGTTCAACAGCAACCGGATTACCCCGGCAGCCAGTACGGGACGGTTCATGCAGGAAAACGCCAAGACCATGGCGGCCGTCCTGACCGGCAAGCTCGGCCGGCGTCCCAGCCAGGCGACCCTGGCGCCCGGCGAGGGAGCAGTCATCAAGGTCAACGGCGAAAGCACAGCCGTCTACAAAGACGCCGACGGGCAGGTCCGCGCCGTCTCCGCCGTCTGCACCCATCTGGGTTGTACCGTGGCCTTCAACGCCGCCGACACCACATGGGACTGCCCCTGCCACGGCTCCCGATTCGCCACCGACGGCTCCGTCATCCAGGGCCCCGCTGCCAGGGATCTGCCGCCCCGGCCGGCGCCGTGACCGCCGGCTTCTGCCGGCGGGTCATCGATCGTGGCGGGTTAGGACTCCTATCCTTCGCACTCGATGCAGTACGAGTGGCCGTCCTTTTCGCGCGCCAGCTGGGACCGGTGCCGGACCAGGAAACAGGAGTAGCAGGTGAACTCGTCCTCGGCCTGGGGAATCACCTGGACAATGAGTTCCTCGGCAACGAACTCCCCTCCGGGGGTCATCGCATCGTCCAGCGCATCGGATTCGTCCAGTTCCCGGACGACGCTGCGGGCATCCGGGGCGTTGGCGGACTGCAGCGCCTCCAGGGAACGGTCCTGTGATTCCTTGACGTCGGAACGTACTTCGTCGTAATCGGTTGCCACCGGGATCTTCTCTTTTCGGGTGTTCTTTGCTGACGGCATATCAACGTATATCAGGGGCTTTGTGTTCCCGGTTGCCCGCCGGCCACGTCAAAGTGCCGTCAGAGTGCCGTTAGAGTGCGGTCAGGCCGCCGTCGACGGTGAAGAGGCCGCCTGTGGCGTAGGCCGATTCGTCGCTGGCGAGGTAGACCATGATGCCTTCGACGTCGGCCGCGGTTCCCGCCCGTCCGAGCATGGTGGAGTCCACCAGGCCGGCGCGGCTGGCGGGGTCATCGGCGATGGTCTGCACGAGCGGGGTCTCCGTGTACCCGGGGACCACGGTGTTCACCCGGATGCCTTCTTTGGCGTAGTCCGCCGCGACGACGCGTGCCAGCCCGTGAACGCCGGCCTTGGAGCTGGAGTAGGCGGTGAATGTTTGCCCGCACGCGACCACGGCGGTGGGGCTGCCGGTGCAGATGATGGACCCGCCGCGGCCCTGGAGGGCCCTGACGGCATGCTTGAGGGTCAGGAATGCCCCGCGGTGGTTGATGGCGACGGTTTTTTCCCAGACCTCCAGGGACAGCTCGCCCACTTTCGCGTCCTGGCCGAAGAGCTGGACGCCGGCGTTGGCGACGACGATGTCCAGCGGGCCGCCGGAGGCGATGGTGGCGTAGGCGGTCTCGACGCTGTCCTCGTCGGAGATGTCAACGGGCAGTGCTTCAGCGAGCTGGCTGCCGGTGGCTGCGGCCGCTTTGTGGGCAGCTACGAGGTTGATGTCGGCGAAGTACACGCGGGCGCCTTCGGCGGTGAACCGCTGGGCCACGGCCAGTCCGATTCCTGATCCGGCGCCGGTGACGAGGGCGGTTTTGCCTGCAAGCCTGGTGGACATGGTGTTCCTCTTTTCGTGGTGGACGGGTCAGCCGAGCGGGCGGGTTGTTGCCGCCCAGGCGGGAAGGTTGAAGGTGAGCGTGGAGCCGTGTTCACGTCTGACTGCCACGCGAAGGGGTTCGGCCGTGAGGTTCGCGGCGCAGAGCAGCACGCCGGGTTCTGCCCTGACCGGGTAGAGCACCAGCCCGTGGACGTTGCCGTCGACTTCCAGGACGTCGGCACCGCGCAGGGCGGCAAGTGCCTTCAGAAGCTCGAAGGCAGGTGTCGGGGCGCCGTCGTCGGTGAGAAGGCCCCTGGGTCCGCTGATTTCGAAGTAGCTGAGGGATTCGACGCCGGGCAGTGTCAGCGCCGCGATGCTGCCCAGCAGCCAGGCGGCGGTGAACGTCTCTGCCTGCAGCGGGTCGGTGGTCATCGCCTCGGCGGTCCGGGGGTCCTCGGTTCCGTCCGTGGAGACGGCGTTGAAGCGGGCCTTGAGGGTCACCGGACCAATGTGCAGCGGCTTGCCGGATGCGATCCGGAGCGCGTTCAGCGCTGTCAGCCGCTGGATCGGCAGGCTTTCGACGACGTGGGGTACTTCGGTCGCGTGCATCTGCGGCGTGATGCTGTAGGTGACGGCGCCGGCGCCGCCGGGGAGGAGTTCCCGCCGCCGGTTGAGCTCGGTGAAGTGGGAGCGGGCGCCGGCGAGCAGTGTGCCGGGAAAACGACGGCGTTGCGCTTCGGCGTGCAGCTGCTCCCAGAGCTCGGGTTCTGGGACGTGCCCGTCGGAGCTGAACGCCCCGATCCTGGCCACGTTCTCCAGGGGCAGCAGATCCATCACGGGACCGATGTCCCCCGGGCCGGACGCGATAATCCGGACGTCCAGCGGGGTGGCAAGCACGGCGGCCTGCTGTGCTGCCTGCCTGATGAGGTCTGTGGCCGCGGCGGTGTCATCGCCGGGAACTTCGACAATCAGGGAGTCCAGGCCGGGCACTGTGGTGAGGTGCGCCGGTGACCGGGAAGTCGACGTTCCAAGGGCGGGAACCCGGCCCCGGGGGCGGGTGCGCACCGTGAGCACTTCAGGCATCGGCTCCGGCAGCGCTTCAGTTCCCAGGCTCGACGGTTCCGCCGTCCGTTCCGTCGACGGTTCTGCCAGCGGCCCTGCGGTGAGGCGGATGCCCTGGTGCACCCGGTCCCCGGCATGCACGGTGACCGGGAAGGGGCGGGACAGCGGGGTGCTGTAGGTCTTGAAGGACGCGTCAGTCCAGTTCCGCTGGTCTTCGGTTTCAAAGGTGTCGCCGCTGAATTCGAGCCGGAAGGCGGTGCCGCCGCGTTCCCAGTCCATCGCTGCGATGTTCAGGAAGGGCTGGTGCGGGCTGATGTCGGCGGGAAAGGCGCCGTTGGTGCGGGTCTGGTCCGGAGCAGTGATGCCTACGGCGCGGCCCGCGTCGTCGGGCCTGTGCAGGACCACCAGGCCGATGCGGTTGCTGCGGAAATCGCGGGGCGCGGTGCCGTCGAACGTGACCGCGAGTTCATTGCCGGCAGCCTGCAAGGTCAGCTCGGCACCGTATTCAGCGCCGAAACCGCTAAACCGGAGGGAGATACCGAGAGTCAGGGTGCCGGCGTCGTCGGTGGTCGTCACTGATTCGACGCTCGGTGAGAGGGTCCTCCAGTCGTGATCGCGGACAACGGGCCGGATGGCCCGGAGAACCGGGCGTCGCCGGTATTCGATGTCGGCCAGTTCGTCCCCCCGCAACTGCAGGCGCCAGGGGCCGGCTTCAATTGTCTGGGCGGGGGCGGAGAGCCGCGGGCCGTTCTCGGCGTGGATCACGTCTTTGCTTTCGGGTCGTCGGAGTGGTGTAGCCCGGGCGGGCCGGGGGTAGGAAAGTCCTGTCCCCCGGCCGTCCGGTGAGGCGTCAGGCCACGGCGCGCAGCCGGACGGCGACGTACTGCCGGCCGGGCAATTCTATGCGGAACCGCCCCGAGAACGTGCCGGGAAGGGTCTCCACCGTCATGTTCCAGGTGTCGATGACATCGACCTCGAACGTCAGGTCCTGCGGCTTGACGAACCGGCGGTAGGTGGGCTGGTTGAAGCCGAAGTAGATCAGCTCGTACTGGTCAGTGATGCCGGCGCTGGGGGCGTCCCAGTGTCCGGTAAGGGGCTCGAGGTGGCCATGGGGGCTTTCCTCAAGAATGCGGCGGAGGAATCCGATGCGGTCCGGGCTGGTGCCGTGCAGTTCCCCGCCCTTGGCCCACCAGAGGATGTCGTCCGGGCGCACATAGGTTTCGCCGTGGCCGACGTAGCCTCCGCGGACGGCACCTTCCCAGAAGCGGCGGGTCATTTCCTCGCCGGTGATGTTGCCCCAGCCCTGGTCGATGTTCCCCTCGTAGGCGCATTCGTCGATGACGATCGGTTTGCCGTACTGCTCGCGCCATTCGGTGGTCATTTCGGCGGTCTTGTAGATGTCACGCCGCTGGATGCTGCAGTGCGTGACCCAGGGGCGGGAGTGGTCGTAGAACTCCCGGCAGTTGTGGATGGAGAGCAGGTGCTTGTTCGGGTCGTTCTCCTGCACGATGGTTGCGAAGCGTTCCCAGTCCTCGGTGGTCTTTTCGAACATGAGGTCGTATTCGTTGGCCAGCGACCACCAGATGTTCCGGTGCGAGGCCAGCCGGGCGGTGACGTACTTGACGTAGAGGTCGTCCGCCGCGGCGTTCATCGTGGAGAAGCCCCACCGGTCGTAGGCGTGGAAGAGGATCAGGTCGGCCTCGATGCCGAGGTCCTCGAGCTGGCTGATGCGCCGTTCCAAGTGCCGGTAAAAGACGGGGTTCGGCCGGGTGTGGTCGAAGCCTTCCTCGACGGATCCTTCGTACGGGTAGATCCCGGGTTCGTTTTCGTTGAACAGGTACGACTTGGGGAAGACACACATGCGCATCTTGTTGAACGGCCCGTCCGTCAGGGACCGCAGGGTCCCCTCCTCGAGGGCGTCGCCCTGATGGGTCCAAACGTAGGAGGTGGTGCCGATGGGCAGGTAGGGGGTGCCGTCGTCGTAGGCGAAGTGGAACGTGTCGGCCACGCGGACCACGCCGCGGGAATCCGGCGACGCTGCCGCAGCCGTAAAGGTTCCCGTGATGGCGTCCAGGGACGCGGCGTTGCTTCGGGTGGCGAAGGACCACTCCCCCTCGGCCGGGACGAGCAGGCGGATGCGGTAGGTCCCGTCGCCGTCGTAGAAACCGGGAATCGTGAGGCTCCCGACGTCGGAGGTGAACTCGGCGGCCAGGTCCACGTCCGTGAACGGGTTGCCGTGGAAGGGTCCCTCCAGGGTGATCTCGTACCGCTGCCATTTCCGGCCCTTGGCCGCGAAGTCGGCGCGGGCGCTGCCGCGTTCCACCGAGTCCGGCTCGTAGCCGGCCCCCGGTTCATTGTTCCGGGCGGAACGGTCCGGTGCGGGTGAGGGTTCCAGGGCCTCGATCTTTGCCAGGATTTCGGCCTTCCGGGCGGGGTCCTTGCGCAGGGATTCCTCGGTGCCAAGAATGAGGCCCAGCTGGTAGTGGTACAGGGTGTGCAGCAGCGGGTTGGCCGCCAGCTCGGGAACGTGGTGGGCCAGGATGTCGTGTCCGGCGGGGTCGCGCATGACCTCGAAGAGCGGAGTCGTAGCGGTAAAGGTAGCCATGATGGCCTTTCTGCGGTGAAAGTTGTGCAAAACGTACGGCGGGTCAGCCCTTGACGGCGCCGCTGAACATGCCCTCGACGAAGTAGCGCTGGAACAGCAGGTAGACGATCATGACGGGCAGGATCGACATGATGGTGAAGGCGTTCAGCGGGCCGTAGGAGCTGGTGAACTGGGACTGGAAGCCCTGGATGGCCAGCGGTATGGTCTGGGCCCCCTGGTCCTGGAGGACGACGAGGGCGATGGCGTATTCGTTCCAGGTGGCGACGAAGTCCAGGATGAACAGCGCGGCCAGTGCAGGCTTGGACAGCGGGAGGATGATCTGCCAGAACAGCCGCCAGTTGCCGCCGCCGTCCACGCGGACGCTCTCGTCGATTTCCTTCGGGATGGCGCTGAAGAAGCCGTGCAGGATGAAGATCTGGATGGGCAGGCCGAATCCGATGTACGGGAGGATCACACCGACCGGGCTGTTGAGCAGGCCCAGGTCCAGGATGATCTTGAACAGCGGGCCCAGGGCGACCTGGATCGGGACCATGGAGCCCAGGGCGAAGGCCCCCAGGATCAGTTTGCTGTGCCTGAAACGGATGCGGGACAGGCCGAACGCGGCGGCGGCGGAGAACAGCAGGCCCAGGGGGACCTTGATCGCCGCGATGAGCAGGCTGTTGCCGCCGGCGGTGAGGAGATTGCCGGTCTGCATGGCTTCGGCGTAGTTGGCCCACTCGGCTGAGGTGGGCAGGGAGAACGCGGACGTGGAGAAAATTGCCGATTCCGACTTCAGGGACGTGAACATCACGAAAATCAGGGGCATCGCCCAGATGACCATGGTCACGGCCAGGGCGATCCATAGACCCACCCTGACGTAGTCGACGTTGCGGCGTGGACGGGATGTCCCGTCGGCGTGCTTTGCGCGCCCGAGAGTGAGGGTGCTCATCAGTCTTCGTCTCCTTTGGTGGACCAGATCAGGTAGGGGATGACAAGGACGAGGGTGATGGCCAGCAGCACCGTGGCCACCGCATTGCCCATGCCGAAGTCGTGCTGCAGGAAGGACTTGGAGTAGGACCACAGAGCCAGCACCTGCGAGGACTGCGCCGGGCCGCCGCCGGTCATGCCCACCACGAGGTCAAAGACCTTGATGGAGTGCACGATGGTCAGCACAAGAACGACGACGACTGTCGGGCGCAGCGCGGGGAACGTGACGTGGCGGAAGACCTTCCAGCTGTTGGCACCGTCCAGGCGTGCCGATTCGACAAGTTCCTTGGACACGCCTTGCAGGCCGGCCAGGAAGAGGACCATGTTCAGGCCGGCGATCTGCCAGACGAAAGCGGCGAAGATGGCGTAGATGGCCACTTTGGGGTCGCTCAGGAAGGTGACGCCTGAGCCGTCACCGAGGTGCCAGGCTTTGGCGAGCTCGGAGAAGACGCCATAGTTCGGGTTGTACATCCAGCGCCACATGTTCGCAATCGCGATCGGGGCCAGGACGCCCGGGATGTAGAAGACGGAGCGGAAGAGGTTCCGGCCAAAGATGGGGCGGTTCAGGGACAGGGCCATCACCAGGCCGAGGGTGGTCGGAATGATCAGTGACAGCAGCACCCAGACGATGGTGTTCTGCATGGCTGTCCAGAACACCGGGTCCTGGGTGAACAACCGGACATAGTTCTGGAACCCGACGAACACCTGTGGGTCAGTGGTGAAGCCTGACCATTTGAACAGGCTCAGGCGCACTGCGGTGATCATCGGGCCGATGACGAAGACAACATATGCGGCCAGGGCGGGGGCAAGGAACGGCAGGGCTGCGATGAAACCACCGCTGGCAATGCGCTTCAGGAGGGGCTTCTTCGGAGGCTGCCGGGGAGCGGGCACCGGGGGCGCTTCGAGGCGCGTGGCTATGAGCTTGGACAAGAGAGGTCGCCTTTGATCTTTGTTTCGGTCAGGGTGCCCAAGGGTGGGACCGCCGGGACACGCGGTCCCACCCTTCGGCGAGGATCTAGTTGCTCGAATCCAGGAACTTCTGGAACTCGGCGCCGGCATTGGCCGGGTCCAGGCTGCCGGTGGCAACCAGGTTCTGGATCCGCCAGTACTCAGTGGTCTGGGACTGGCTGAGGTTCTGATCGTTGTTCATGTACAGGCCCTTGGCGTTCTGGAAGATACCGTCCCAGGACTTGCTCAGCTCGTCAGTTGCCGAGGACTTGACCTCCTTGTTCACCGACTGCGTCGAGAACGTACCCAGGGTCTCCTTCTGGACCGGTGTTGACATCATGAAGTCCAGGAACTTGGCTGCAGCGTCCTTGTGCTTGCTGTCCTTGGTGACGTACATGGCCTGCTCGAAGCCGTACATCCGGCCTGTGCCGGTCGGGAGGGGGAACACGCCGAAGTCCTCAACCTTGGCATTGTCCTTGATGCTGGCGTTGAACCAGTCACCCTCAAGGGCCATGGCGGCCTTGCCGTTGTAGAACAGGGCGGACGATTCGTCATTGTTGATGCCGATGAAGCCGGGATTCAGGTAGTCCTTGGACCACTTTTGGAGATTGGTGAAGGACTTGGTGACGCACTCCTCCTGGCCCCAGTTGGCCTGCTTGGTGACGAGCTTGTCAAAGGTTGCCGAGCCGCAGTAGCCCTCGAGGAACGTGTCCAGGAGGCGCATGACATGCCAGTTGACGGTGCCGCCAAATTCAATCGGGGTGATGCCTGCGTCCTTGAGCTTGGCCGCGGCGTCGTTGAGTTCGTCGATGGTGGTCGGCAGCGCCGTGATTCCGGCCTTCGCGAACAAGGCCTTGTTGTAGTACATGGCCTCGCCGTTGAGCTTCCACGGCACACCGTTGAAACCGTCGTACTGCTTCGCGGGCCCGAGGGCAGCCTCGGTGAAGCGGTCCGGCCATTTGTACTGGGTGTACTCGCTGGTGAGGTCGGCGCTGGCGCCGTTCTTCACCAGCTCACCGCCGAGGCCCGGACCTGCCCAGTAGTCGTAGATGTCTGGCGCCGCTGAAGTTCCGATTGCTGTCCGCAAAGAGTCCTTGTGCGCGTCAACGGCGCGGGCGGTCTTCTTGATCGTGATGTCCGGATTTGCCGCTTCGAAATCCTTGATGATCTTGTCCTGGGCGGCCACCGCAGTCGGAGCAGACAGGTTGATCACCCACCAGTTCAGCTCGGTTTTGCCGGAAGCAGAGGGGCCGGAGCCGGCGCCACAGCCGGCGAGTACGGCAACGGCGGTAAGAGCAACAGCGCCCTTGGCAAGCAAACGCATCGTCGCGTCCTTTCGTAGGTTTAGTTGAGGGTGCCTTCGTCACGGATGCGTCAGCCGAAGCGTCCTAAGAACTCCCGCGGGTGTGATCTGGCCCATAGCGAGTATGTGGGTTTACGATAACCCAAGTCAACCGGTTGACCAATTATTCGAAAAAAGACGACTTTGCGGAGCGCCGTCCCCCACCCTGCAAGTGGGTGATCGTAAACTTACTTTGGATGGTGTTATCCGCAGGCTGTCCGTCGCCGCGGATGACGTGGACAATAGCCTGCGGCCCAGGATCGGCGGGCGCACACAGACGGCATGAGGGGTGGAGAATTGGCGAAAGCAAGGATCGCGGCACGGCCCAGCATGGCTGACGTCGCCAAGCTGGCCAACGTCTCAACCCAGACAGTGTCACGCTATTTCACCGGTGTGGGCTACGTTCGGGCGGAGACGCGCGAGCGGATTACCGCTGCCATCGACGAGCTGGGATATGTGCCAAATCAATCCGCCCGCACTCTTCGCACCAGCAGGACTAACTCCGTAGGCGTGTTGGCCTTGGGGGCCTTCAACTACGGGAGCGCAAATGTGCTCACCGGATTGGGGCTTGCGGCCCGCGAGGCCGATGTCACGCTCACTATCGCCCAGCTTGATCTCGACTTCGAAGCCAAGAACTGGGAAGTGGAGGCGCGGCGAGCCCTCGCCCACTTCAAGTCGGTACAGGTTGACGGAATTGTGGTGTCAACCCCGCTGCCGGGCGTCGACAAACTGCTCAACAACTGGGACCCAACAACGCCCTTGATCACGGTTTCGGAGCTTCCGTCGGCGAACGAAGGCTCCGCCGGCACCCACTCGCACGCTGCCGGCTGGGACGCGACACGCCACCTCATCGACTTGGGACACCGGGACATCCTGCATGTCGCCGGCCCTTCAACCCGCAATGAGGCCCAGGAGCGTGAGCGCGGCTATCGCGATGCCATGCAGAGCGCCGGACTGAGCCCGCAGGTGCTCGATGCCGCGAAGGACTGGTCCTCCGTTTCTGGATATCGCGCCGGCGAATTAGCCGATCCCGCCACGTTCACGGCTGTCTTCGCCAGCAACGACGAGATTGCGCTCGGCTTCATGAGCGCCCTGGAAAGACGCGGCATCCGGGCACCCCGGGACTATTCAATCGTGGGCGTTGACGACATGCCGGCGGCTGCCTACTACTCGCCTCCGTTGACCACCATGCGGCTTGATTTCCGGGCGCTGGGCATCGCAACCTTCAAGATGCTCCACCACCAGATCCTCACCGGAGAACCCGCCCAGCACCACGTCGTCGAGCCCGAACTCGTGGTTCGCGAGTCGACGTCGCGCATCGCACGGCCCTGAATATTGACGGTGGTCAGCTCACCGACGACACAGTCGGTTGACCGCATGGCCTCGACCAGGTCAAGGAAGCGCTCGAAGGCCAGGCCCTCTGCCCTAGGGCCGCGCCGCCCGACGGGCAGCACGGACTGGAACTCATGGTCCGTGCTGCCCGTCGGGCGTCTTACGTGTCCTTGCCTGGTCGCCGCGCTGTCAGTTCGCTGCGGTTCCCGCGGCGGCGCCGACCCCTGCTTCGACGGCCGCGCCGCCTGTCGCGCCGACTGTCCCTCCGGCAAGGCGCAGCCAGGTATCCACCACGGTGTCAGGGTTCAAGGAGACCGAATCGATGCCTTCTTCGACGAGCCACTCGGCGAAGTCCGCGTGGTCGCTCGGACCCTGGCCGCAGATGCCAACATATTTTCCGCGCGCCTTGCAGGCCTTGATGGCCATGCTCAGGAGCTTCTTGACCGCGGGGTCGCGTTCGTCGAAGCCGCCGGAGACGATCGCGGAGTCCCGGTCCAGGCCCAGGGCCAGCTGGGTCATGTCGTTGGAGCCGATGGAGAATCCGTCGAAGTAGTCCAGGAACTCGTCGGCGAGCAGGGCGTTGGACGGGATCTCACACATCATGATCACCTCGAGGCCGTTCTCGCCCCGGGTCAGGCCGTTCTCCCCCAGCAGGTCAATGACGCCGCGGGCCTCGTCCAGGGTGCGCACGAACGGGATCATCAGCTTGACGTTGGTCAGCCCCATCTCGTTGCGGACGAAGGACAGGGCCTCGCATTCGAGGTCGAAGCAGTCCCGGAAGGACGGCTCCAGGTACCGTGAGGCGCCGCGGAAGCCGAGCATCGGGTTCTCTTCGTGCGGCTCGTACGCGGGTCCGCCGATCAGGTTGGCGTATTCGTTGGACTTGAAGTCGGACATGCGCACAATCACCGGTTCCGGCGCGAAGGCCGCCGCGATGGTGGCCACGCCTTCGGCCAGGCGCTTGATGTAGTACTCGCGCGGGCTGTCGTACGCGGCGATCCGCTCCCGGATGTCCGCCGCGACGTCCGCCGGCTGCTCGTCCAGGTTCAGCAGCGCTTTGGGGTGGATGCCGATCTGGCGGTTGATGATGAATTCGAGCCGGGCCAGGCCCACGCCGTGGTTGGGCAGCTGCGCGAAGGTGAAGGCCTGCTCCGGGGTACCGACATTCATCATGACCTTGACCGGAGCCTCGGGGAGCTGGGTGATCTCGGTTTCCTCGATGCTGAAGTCCAGGAGCCCCTGGTAGATCACGCCGGTCTCGCCGTCGGCGCAGGACACGGTCACCTCGAGGCCGTCAGAGAGGACATCCGTGGCGTCCCCGGTGCCGACGACGGCGGGAATCCCCAGTTCCCGGGCAATGATGGCCGCGTGGCAGGTTCGTCCGCCGCGGTTGGTCACGATGGCGGAGGCACGCTTCATGATCGGTTCCCAGTCCGGGTCGGTCATGTCGGCGACGAGGACATCGCCGGTCTTGAAGGCGGCCATCTG
Organism: Arthrobacter sp. 05T47; assembly: GCF_056395825.1. Lineage (NCBI taxonomy): Bacteria > Bacillati > Actinomycetota > Actinomycetes > Micrococcales > Micrococcaceae > Arthrobacter > Arthrobacter sp. 05T47. The sequence continues at coordinate 232,585 of NZ_JBFTKG010000001.1, forward strand.
GTCGATCGCGGTGAGGATGCGCACGCTGCCGGCGCCGATGCGCTGGCCGATGGCGCGGCCCTCGACCAGCACCGGGCCGGTCCCGTTGAGGCGGAAACGGCTCAGGCTGCCGGAGGCCCGGCGGGACTGGACGGTCTCCGGGCGGGCCTGCAGGATGTAAAGGCCGCCGTCGATCCCGTCCTTGCCCCATTCGATGTCCATGGGGCGGCCGTAGTGGTTCTCGATGGCGACGGCGTGCCGGGCGAGCTGCTCGACGTCGTCGTCGTTGAGGCTGAAGCGGTTCCTCAACGAGGCCTCCACCGGCACGAAGTCAATGGTGCGGCCGATTTCCTGGCTGGCCGTGTAGGTCATCTGGAGGGCTTTCTCCCCCAGCCCGCGCTTGAGGATGGCGGGCCGGCCGGCCTGCAGCGCCGGCTTGTAGACGTAGAACTCGTCGGGGTTGACGGCACCCTGGACCACGGCCTCGCCCAGGCCGTAGGAGGACGTGACGAACACGGCGTCCTGGAACCCGGACTCGGTGTCCATGGTGAACATGACGCCGGAGGCGCCGACGTCGGAGCGCACCATCCGCTGGATGCCGGCAGAGAGTGCCACCTCGGCGTGTTCGAACTGGTGGTGCACGCGGTAAGCGATGGCCCGGTCGTTGTAGAGGGACGCGAACACGTCCTTGATGGCGAGCAGGATGTTCTCGATGCCGCGGATGTTCAGGAAGGTTTCCTGCTGCCCGGCGAAGGAGGCGTCGGGCAGGTCTTCCGCCGTGGCGCTGGAACGGACAGCCCAGGAGAGGTCTTCGGAGCCGCCGTGCTTTTCCACCAGCTGCTGGTAGGCATTCCGGATCTGCGCCTCAAAGTCCGGCAGGAAGGGCGTCTCGCGCATCAGGGTTCGGATTTCCTGGCCGGCCGAGGCGAGGGCCGTCACGTCGTCGGTGTCCAGGCCCACCAGACGGTCGGCGATCTTCTGGTCGAGCCCGGAATCTGCCAGGAAGTTGCGGTAGGCATCCGCGGTGGTGGCGAAGCCGTCCGGGACCTGGACGCCGGCAGAGGTCAAATTCTGCACCATTTCACCGAGGGAGGCATTCTTTCCGCCCACCCGGTCCAGGTCCTTGAGTCCGAGTTCTGAGAACCACAGGATGTCTGTCGTCATTAGTTGCTGCTCCTTTGCAGATGATGGCATGCAGATGCGCCGCCCCGCTCGCGGCGATAACCGGTCGGTGGGCGCGAATCCTGTCCACAGTGACAGGTCTCCGGCGACCTTTCCATATGACGTGCGCCACACCGGGATTGTGAAAATTTTCCCTAATGTTTGAGGTTCATGCGCTGCAGGATGGTGGCGGCCATTTCCTCCACGGAAACCGTGGCTGAATTCAGGTACGGAATCCGGTGGGAGACGTACAACTGCTCGGCGCTGCGCAGCTCGAAGCCGCACTGCCGCAGCGACGCGTAGGACGAGCCGCGGCGCCGTTCGGTGCGGATCTGGCTCAGGCGCAGGGGGTTGGAGGAGAGGCCGAAACATTTCTCAACGAAAGGCCTCAGCGGCTTGGGCAGGCCCTCCCGCTGAAAGTCCTCGTCCACCAGCGGGAAATTCGCGGCGAAGATGCCGTGTTGCAGGGCCAAATACATGGTGGTCGGCGTTTTGCCGCAACGGGACGGTGCCACCAGGATGACCTGGGCCTTTTCAAGCGCGCGCAGGCTCTGGCCGTCGTCGTGCTCCATGGCGTACTCGACGGCGGCCATCCGGGATTGATACCGTTCCGCATTGCCCAGGCCATGGGCCCTCCCGGGTTCGCCGCTGGCCGGTGAGCCCAGGGCCTGCTCCAACTGCCCGACATGCGTGCCGATGAGATCCACGACGATTCCCTTACACGTCGCCAGGACCTGGCGGACATCGCTGCTGACGGCCGTGGAAAAAACGATCGGCCGCGGGCCGGCGGCGACCAGTTTGTCAATGGTGCCGACCACGGTGCTGGCCTGCTCGGCGGTGGTGATGAACGGGACCGTGATGCGGTCAAAATGGTTCGCGGGGAACTGCGTCAACAATGTGTTGCCGAGCGTTTCCGCGGTGATGCCGGTGCTGTCCGAAAGGAAATAGACAGGCCGAAGAGCGTCATTGGTCATGAACGCATTCTCCACCAAAGGCGGCAGCCGCCAGGCATCGGAGTGCCGGCGGGTCCTTACCCGGGCTCCGGACCCAGACGTAGACTGCTCGCGTACGGCGGCACCAACACCACCAACTTTCGCAGGAGATGTTCATGAGCTATGAAGGCACCGGTAACGAGAAGGCCGTCGCGGCAAGCGACCTTAACCGCACCCACGTCGGGCTGACCGTCAGCTTCCAGCCGGACGAATTTACCGTGGTCTTCGGCCGGATCGGCGCCATTGCGCGCAAGGAGGGCGGCGTGACCATCGCACTTGCAGGGGTGGACGGAACGGGTGGCCTGCCTTCCCACTTCAGCCTTCCTCCCGCCCAGCACGTCTACGTCCAGCCGGACATGCTCACCAACACGGAGTCGACCATCAAGGATTTGTTCGGCAAGGTGCAGGAGAACCTGCGGAGCCACAAGGGCGATCAGCGGCCCGACGGCGTCTAGGGAAAGCTTCTCGACCGGGCGTCGACCGTCCCGGCGCCGGTCAGTACACTGGGACGCATGACCGAGCAGGAACCGGGCCCGCCCGGAGCCGCTGCGGCTCCCCACGGAAGCGCGGGCCTCCCCGAGGACACGGCCGCCCCGTCCATTCCGGCCGAGGCCGGCGGGGCGCTGCGCCTGGACGATCCCGACGCCGTCGTCACGTCGTTGCGCAGTCCGGCGGAGCGGTCCCGCACTTTCGTTGGGATCCTGGTGAACACCGCCCTCGCCAACATCACCACCAGCTACCTGTGGTTCGCCCTGACGTTCTGGGTGTACCTGCAGACGCGCAATGTGATCGCCACCGGGGTGATCGGCGGCGCATACATGCTGTTGATCGCCCTTTCCAGCATCAGCTTCGGCACTTTCGTGGACCGGTACCGCAAGCTGGCCGTGATGCGATTCGCCGCAGGCTTCACGCTGGTGATGTTCCTGCTGTCCGGGGTCATGTTCCTCCTGACACCCACGGCCTGGCTGCTGGACCTGGCACAGCCCTGGTTCTGGGTCTTCACCCTGGTCATCCTGGTCGGTGCAGTCGTGGAGAACATGCGCAACATTGCCCTCTCCACCACGGTCACCATCCTCATCGAGCCGGACCGGCGGGCCAACGCCAACGGGCTGGTAGGCATGGTGCAGGGATTGATGTTCATCATCACCTCCGTGCTCTCCGGGCTGTCAGTCGGGCTGATCGGCATGGGTTGGACGATCGTGGTCGCGCTGGTTCTCACGGCCCTGGCCTTCGCGCACCTGCTCACCCTGCGCATACCCGAGGAGGTGCGCGCGGCCGCTACGGACGCACAAGGCGGATTCGACCTGCGCGGCTCCCTTGCCGCCGTGCTGGCCATTTCGGGATTGTTCGCGCTGATCGTGTTCTCCACATTCAACAACTTCATCGGCGGCGTCTACATGGCGTTGATGGACCCCTACGGCCTGGAAATGTTTCCCGTGGAGCTGTGGGGAGCCTACTTCGCGCTGGGCGCCACGGGGTTCATCGTAGGCGGCGCTCTGATCGGCAAGTTCGGTCTCGGGTCGAACCCGTTGCGCACCATGCTCATCGCGGTGATCGCGATGGGGGTCCTCGGGGCGGTGTTTACGCTGCGGGAGTGGGCCTGGCTGTACATCGCCGGCATCTGGCTGTACCTGGTCCTGGTGCCTTTCGTCGAGGCCGCCGAGCAGACCATCATCCAGAAGGTGGTGCCCCTGCCCCGGCAGGGCCGCGTGTTCGGATTCGCCATGGCGTTCGAATCGGCGGCAGCACCGATCACCGCGTTCCTCATCGCGCCGATCGCACAGTTTTGGATCATCCCGTACGCACGGTCCGCCGAGGGCTCCGCCCAGCTGGCCCCGCTGCTGGGCGAGGGCACTTCGCGGGGCATTGCCCTGGTGTTCCTGATAGCCGGGCTCATCATGATCGCGGCCGCGCTGCTGGCCTTCCTGACGCCGGTCTACCGCCGGGTCTCCGCGTCGTATGGGCGGACTGCTGCAGTGGCGCCGGCGACGGCGGACACCGACGCCGCGCCCTCTGGGTGAACGAGTCCATTCGACGCGTCTACATGCCCAAGCGCAACCTGCCCTTGGCGGCTCAGGTTCCGCAGAAGGTGCGGTAGGGGCCGAAGCTTTCCGGGGCGGCTGAGGCGTAATGCTCCAGACCGGGCCGCTCGTCGAAGGGTGAGGCTAGGGCGTCCATCAGCCGTTCCAGCGGACCCAGGTTTCCGCCGGTAGCGGCGGCCAGGGCCTCCTCTGCCAGGTGGTTCCGCGGGATATACACGGGGTTGACCCGGTCCATGGCGTCGGCATCCGGTCCCAGGGCGCGCCAGCGCGTCACCCAGGCATCGAACCGTGCCGTATCCAGAACGCCGGTGCCCAGAATCTGGCTCCGCGCAGGTTCATCCTGGCCGCGGGCGGCTTTGCCCAGGTGCCGGAAAAACGATGTGTAGTCCGCGCGCGACTCCTGCAACAAGGCCACGAGTTCTTCCACCAATGGCGAGGTCACGTCGTCGTCGAGCCCTTCACGGAACCCCAGCTTTGCCTTCATGCCGGCCGACCAGGCTTCACTGTACTGCCGGCGGAACCCGCTGAGTGCCTCCACAGCGAGGCCCACTGCCTGCTCCTGGTCGTCGTGGAGCAGGGGCAGGAGAGCCTCCGCGAGCCGGGCAAGGTTCCACTCCGCCACCAGCGGCTGATTGCGGTAGGCGTAGCGTCCGGTCTCGTCTATCGAACTGAAGACGGCCGCGGGGTCGAAGCCTTCCATGAAGGCGCACGGCCCGTAGTCCAGGGTTTCGCCCGAGATCGTCATGTTGTCGGTGTTCATGACCCCGTGAACGAACCCCACGAGCATCCACTGGGCCACCAGGGAAGCCTGGGCTGATATGACCGCCTGGAAGAGTGCGAGATATCGGTTTTCCGCCTCGGCGGCGGCCTGGTAGTGCCGGGCCAGCGCGTAGTCGGCGAGCCGGCGCAGTAGGCCGATGTCGTCCGTGGACCGGGCGTACTGGAAGCTGCCCACGCGCAGGTGGCTGGTGGCAAGCCGGGTAAGAACGGCGCCGGGCAGGAGCGTCTCGCGCTGCACCGGACGCCCCGTCGCGACGACGGCGAGGGATCGTGTGGTGGGGATATTCAGCGCGTGCATCGCCTCGCTCACGATGTATTCGCGCACCATGGGACCGACCACTGCCTGGCCGTCGCCGTTCCGCGCAAACGGCGTGCGTCCCGATCCTTTGAGATGGACGTCGCGAAGCTGCCCGTCCGCGTGCCCGATCTCGCCGAGCAGGAGGGCGCGCCCGTCGCCGAGACGGGGCGCGTACCAGCCAAACTGGTGGCCGGCGTAGGCCTGCGCCACCGGGCTGGCCTCCGCAGGGATGGCGTTGCCGATCAGCAGGCGCAGACCCTCAGGACTCCGGAGAAAGGCCGGATCGAGGCCGAGCTCGGTGGCGAGATGCTCGTTGAGGACCAGAAGGCGCGGGTCGGGAGCCTCCTCCGCGCGCCAAGGAATGGCCATCTCCTTGAACTCCCGCGCGAAGCGGTCATCAAATGTGACGGTCGGATGCGCGATGCCACTCATCTTTCAAGGATACGGGCGAGGCTGTCAGTAGCCGGCCCGCAGGCATAATCTACGACTGAACGCTTTCTTCCAACGCCGGGGAGCTCATCATGGACAACGAATTCGCTGATGTCATCGACCACGACGTCACCACCATCACCTGTGTGTGCGGCAATACCGTGAGCACCGAGGGATTGATCCAGGCGAACTCACAGGGCGTCCCCGTTCACATCGGCGGAAACACGCCGGTGCCCGCGGGTCTGGCAGCGTGGCCCGAGGACGAGGATCTCTACACCCTGTGTCCGGCGTGCGGCCGCGTTTACCATGACGTGGTCATCGAAGAGACGGGGACCGCGCCGGTCGCTTTCCGGGTGGATATCGCTGCCGGACCGATCGCAGAGGCCATCCGTGTCCACTGGGACCTCAGCACCTAGCCCCGTGACGGTTTCCAGGATCAGCAGGCGCTCTGGCTGGGGCATCCGATCGTTGCTAGCGTGACGGAATGAACTCGTCGAAGACCCCCGCCGAGATCCTCACCATTGACGGCAACGAGGTCCGCATCTCGAGTCCGGACAAGGTGGTGTTTCCCGGGCCCGGGCTGACCAAGCTCGACCTGGTTCGCTACTACCTCGCCGTCGCCGATGGTGCGCTGCGGGGCGCCGGCGGACGGCCGATGGTGCTCAAGCGGTTCCCGAAGGGGATCGGCGCTGAGCCGTTCTTCCAGAAGCGCGTGCCGGAAAACCACCCCGACTTCATCCACACGACGACCCTTCATTATGCGTCGGGGACATCAGCCGAAGAAGCCGTGATCCGGGATGCCGCGGGCCTGGCATGGGTGGTGAATCTTGGCTGCCTGGACCTCAACCCGCATCCCGTGCGCGCCGAGGACCTCGAGCACCCTGACGAGCTCCGGGTCGACCTCGACCCGATGCCGGGGGTCGACTGGGCGCAGATCGTCGACGTCGCCTATGTCGCCCGGGAGGTGCTCGACGACGTGGGACTGGTGGGCTGGCCGAAGACGAGCGGTTCGCGGGGACTCCACATCCTGGTGCGCATCGCGCCCCGGTGGTCCTACCGGGACCTGCGGCTCGCCGCAGAGACCCTCGCCCGCGAGATCGAGAACCGCGCTCCGGGCCTCGCCACCGCGCGGTGGTGGAAGGAGGAGCGCGGCGAGAGTGTGTTCGTCGACTTCAACCAGAACGCCAAGGACCGCACCGTGGCATCGGCGTACTCAATCAGGCCCCTGCCCGACGCCCGGGTCTCGACTCCGCTCACCTGGGACGAGGTTGCCTCCGCCCGGCCGGAACAATTCACGGTTCCCACGGTGCTTGAACGCTTCGCAGCCATGGGTGACCCCCACGCCGGCATCGACGACGCCGTGGGGACCCTCGACAGGCTCATCACCTTGGCTGCCGAGCTGGGCCCCGCCGAAAAGCCCCCGCGCGGCGGCGACGGCTCGGGCCGCCGGCAATCGGTCATGCCGCTCATCGAGGTGGCACGCACCAAGACCAAGCCCGAGGCTCTCGCCGCGCTCGAGGACTGGAAGACCCGGCATGCGGAGCTCATTCCGGCCCTGCATCCCGCCGACATACTCGTCGACGGAATGCGAGGCTCGAGTTCGCTTTGGTACCGGGTGCGGGTGAACCTGCAGCATGTGGCCGAAGATGAGCGTCCTCCACAGGAGGAGCTCATCGCTGACTACGACCCGTGGGCGGGCAAACAGTGGCCGGGGCGCCCCGGGTCCTGACACCCCATCCCCTGGCAGCCGTGCTCCGGATTACGAGGCGGCGTCGTGTGGGTGCCGGATGACCACCAGCATGCTGCAGCCCGGTTCGCTTCGATACGGTCCGTGTTTCATCCCGGGCGGACGGCACGCATACATCCCGGCGGTGAAGGTTTGGCCAAGTCCCAGGTCGGTCAATTCTCCGGTAAGGATCATGACCTCTTCCCAGTACTCATGAGTGATGGTTTCCGGAGCAGTGGCGGCACCAGCCTCATAGCGCTGCAGAAGCGTTGCATCCCCGCTGCCAAGGTCCTGCGCCAGCATCCGATCCCAGATGCCGCTGCTCTTGGGTCCCGACGGGCGCCAGTCACCGGCCGGTTCATGGAATTCCTGTTCCTGCTTGCTCAATGTTCTCGCCCCTCAGTCGTGACCGGTCTGTCAGGATGCTTGTTTAGAGGGCGCGCGCGTTGGCCAGCACCGGCAGTTTGGCGCGGACGGCCGCTACTTCGGATAGGTCGACGTCGATCACGGCCAGTTGCGGTTCGCGGCCGAGGGTGACCAGTGGGGTGCCGAGCGGCGACACCACTGCGCTGTACCCGATGCCGGTGGGTGCGGAATTCACCTGCTCCTGGCCGATGCTGGCGGGATCTCCCTGTCCGCACGCCACAACGAACGTGGTGCTGTCCACCGCGCGGGCGCGAACCAGCAGATCCCACTGCTCCGCCTTCCCTTCACCGGATCCCCAGGACGCGCAGACAATGTTGAGCTGCGCCCCGGCCCTGGCGTTGGCACTGAAAAGGGCGGGGAAGCGCACGTCGTAGCAGGTGGCCAGGCCGATGACCGTCCCGTTGACCTCAAACGTCACGGGCGACGTGCCGGCGTCGACCGAATCCGACTCCGCGAAGCCGAAGGCGTCAAAGAGGTGGATCTTGTCGTAGGACGTGTTGATGTCCGGGCCGGTCACCAGCAAGGTGTTCCGCACGCGGCCGTCCCGCCCGGGGGTGAACATGCCGGCCACTATCGTGAGCCCCAGCTCTGCGGCGATTCCGCGGACGGCGGTGGCCCACGGGCCGTCGAGGGGCTCGGCAACCTCGGCAAGGGGATTCCCGAACGCGCGCATGGCAGCTTCCGGGAAGACTGCGAGCTCGGCGCCCGCGGCCTGGGCGCGGGTGGCGTAGTCTCGGATCTGCTCCAGGTTGGCTGCCGGATCCGCGCCTGTGATGATTTGGGCGAGTGCTATGCGCATGGTTTTACTCCAGTTTGTTGTATACCTAATGTATGCGGAAAATTTCGGGGCCGGCCTCCTCAGGCCGGGAAAAGGCCTACGCGTATTTGCGTGAGAACGTTTTGACCGACCCGGACGTGCAGGGAAAGTTCCTCAACGAACAGGAACTCGCGGCCGACATTGGCGTCTCCCGCACGCCCGTGCGTGAGGCGTTGCTGTTGCTGGTCGCCGACGGCCTGGTGGAGCTGATCCCCCAGCGCGGGGCCTACGTGCCGGTGGTCACCGGCCGGGAAGTCTCCGAACTGATGGAACTCCGCGGCGTCCTCGAGCGCCATGCGGCCGGGCTGGTCATCGCCGAGGGAAAGGTTCCTGCCGTTCAGATGCAGGAGACCCTGGCCCTTCAGGCGGCCCTGCCGGACACCCTCGAACCCGAGTCTGTCAGGGAGTTCATTCGTCTGGACACGCTGTTCCATCAGCAGCTCATCGACGCCGCGGGCAATGCGCTGATCTCCCGGACCTACAGCAAGCTCCACGTCCGGCAGATCCTGGTGGGAATCTCCGCCCTGTTCGGTACCAGCGGCCGCCGGCACGACGTCTGCGCCGAACACCAGGGCATCCTGGATGCCCTGGTGTCCGGCGACGCCGCCAGGGCGGAGCAGGCGATTGAACATCATCTGGCTGTCACGCGGGACATCCTGCTCCGCAGCTAGCTGTTGGCACCGACGGTGGTTCCATCGACACCGACCGCCGGGCGGTCGGTGGAGGAACCCTCGAGGAGCAACTTGTAGTCGTCATCTTCGGTGGTGTTGGCGTTCCGGCCCAGGGACAGCCCGATCAGCGTCACGACGGCGGCGACGGCCACGTAGATCGCCACCGGAACCCAGGTGCCGAACTGCGAGAGCAGCAGGGTGAACATCAGGGGCGCGATGGCGCCGCCGATCACACCGGCGAACGTGTAGGCCAGTGAACTGCCGGTGGAGCGCAGCCGGGGCGAGAACTGCTCCACAATGAAGGCGGCCTGAGGGCCGTACATGAACGAGTGCGCCATCAGGCCAAACACAATGCCGATGATCAGCATCGGCTCGTTCTTACCGCCCAGGATACCGAAGAAGACGAACGTCCAGGCCGCTCCCACCACCGCGGCGATGCCATAGACCAGGCGGCGGTTGATCCGGTCGGAGACGGCGCCGGCCAGGGGAATCATGAACAGCTGAAAAGCGGACCCGATGAGGACCGCGGTGAGCACCTGGTTCCGCTGGTAGCCGAGGACCTGGATGCCGTAGGTGAGGGTGAAGACAGTGAACAGGGCGTAGAGGACGTCCGGTCCCACGCGGCAGAGGACGGCGGCGATCAGCGGGCGCAGTTCCTTGCTGAAGACCTCGCGGATGGGGGCATCAGGCTGCTGGCCGTGCGCTTCGATTGCCTTGAAGATGGGCGTGTCCTCGAGCTTGAGGCGGATCCACAGACCAAATCCAACGAGCAGCGCCGACAGGAGGAAGGCGATGCGCCAGCCATAGCTGATGAACTGTTCCTCCGTGAGCGCCAGGGTCAGGATGGCGAGGGCACCGTTGGCCAGCAGGTTACCGGCGGGCGGACCCACCTGGGCGGCCGAAGCCCAGAAACCGCGGCGCCGCGGATCTCCGTACTCGCTGGAGAGCAGGACGGCCCCACCCCATTCGCCGCCGACGCCCACACCCTGTGCGAAGCGGAGCAGCACCAGAATGATGGGGGCCGCAATGCCGATGGTGGCGTAGCCCGGCAGCACGCCAATCAGTACGGTTGCGACGCCGATGATCATCAGGGTCGCGACAAGGACCTTCTTGCGCCCGATGCGGTCTCCGAGACGGCCGAAGACGATTCCGCCCACGGGGCGGGAAATGTAGCCCACGGCATAGGTCGAGAACGCCAGGATCGTCCCGGTCAGCGGATCTGACGACGGGAAAAAGACGATCGGGAACACGACGGCGGCCGCGGCTGAGTAGACCGCGAAGTCGTACCACTCGAGCGCCGTGCCGGTGAGGCTGGCGGCAAAGGCCTTGTAGAGGCCCTGGGGTCGGATGGGCGCCTCCGGGCGCGCTGCCGCGCCGGATGCCTGTACGGGAGCATTGGCCATAATTGTCCTCCACGAGATTTCGAAGTGATGCCTGTCACGCTGGCATTAAATGTATACATTACGCATACTAGATGTACATTGGCGACTGTTTACGGTTTCCGGTTTGTAAATTTCTCACCGTCCCACCACACGAAGGAAGTACTGACATGGCTACGCTCAGCTTCGAACTCCCCGACGGCAGCACCCGAAACGTGGAGGTCGCCCACCTGCTCAATGCCGGCTACGCAGGCCGCGAGCAGGATGAGGTGCAGGCCCACATCGAAGAACTTGCCCTGCTTGGCGTCCCCGGGCCCACCACCACCCCGGCGCTGTATCCCGTGTCGCCCTACCTTGCGCAGCAGGCCACCGAAGTCCGGGTGCAGCATGGCCGGACATCGGGGGAAGCCGAGTGGGCGCTGGTGATCACCGAGGACGATGTACTGCTGACGGTCGCCTGCGACCACACTGACCGCGACCTCGAGGTCCACGGGGTGGCCTGGAGCAAGAACGCCAGCCCTGACGTGCTGGGCCGCAAAGCCTGGCGGCTTGATGACGTGCGCGGCCACCTGGACCGGATCACGCTGAAGGGGTGGGTCGGCGAGGGAGATAAGGCTGACACGCTGATCCAGGACAGCACCCTGGGGGCCTTGCTGACCCCGGACTACTGGCTGGACGTCCTTTCGGAGCGCGGCCTGAATCAGCCAGGCACTGTCCTGATTTCCGGCACGGTGGCCATGACGCATGGTGTGGACCAGTTTGCCCGCAGCTGGAAGGTGGAGATGACCGATCCGGTCACCGACTACTCGATCGAAGCGGCCTACATCGTGGAACAAATGGCGGAACCCATCGGCTGACCGCTGTTCCTCGGAGGGGCATTCGCCGCAGATGCTGACGCGGATGCCCCACCGGGGACGATTCAGGGGAACCACCGAACTGCTCCCCCGGGCTGGCGCAGACTATGCAGTCAGGTGTTGCGGTGTCAGGTGTTGCGGGGTCAGGTGTTGCGGGGTCAGGTGTTGCGGTGGGCCGGGGCGAACTGCGCCGCGCGGTTGGTCTCCTCGGCGCGGATAACGTGCACGAGCGCGTTGATGAGGGCCAGGTGGGTGAATGCCTGTGGGAAGTTGCCGAGGTGGCGGCCGCTCACCGGATCCAGCTCCTCAGCGTAGAGGCCCAAAGGACTGGCGAGGGACAGCAGGCGCTCGCACAGTGCCTTGGCGCGCTCCAGTTCTCCGATCTCGACGAGGGCTGAAACAAGCCAGAATGAGCAGGTCGTGAAGGTCCCCTCGTCGCCGGCGAGTCCGTCGTCGGTCTGCTCCGGGCGGTAGCGCAGCACCAGCCCGTCCCGGGTGAGTTCAGAGGCGATGGCCAGGACAGTGGCGCGCACCCGTGGATCATTGGCGGGCAGGAACCGGACCAGCGGGACAAGCAGAAGCGAGGCATCGAGGTTCCTCGTGCCGTAGGACTGGACGAACACACCGCGGTCATCCACACCATGGCGGCAGATGTCCTCATGGATCTCCTCGGCGAGGGTGTCCCACTTCTTGGCGTAGTCAGGCTGACCGTGCAGGCGCGCCAGCCGGGCACCACGATCCAGGGCGACCCAGCACATGAGCTTGGAGGAGGTGAAGTGCACCGGCTCGCCTCGGACCTCCCAGATGCCGTGGTCGGGGTCCCGCCAGTGGGCGGCGGCCTCCTCGACCTGGCGGAGGAGGACGGGCCAGAGCGGCTCGGGGAGCTGGTCTCGGGATTTGGCGTGGAGGTAGACGGAGTCCAGCATGGTGCCCCAGACGTCGAGCTGCCGCTGGCGGGCGGCGGCGTTGCCGATCCGGACCGGGCGGGCGCCGTCGTAGCCGCCGAGTTCCTCGACAGTTGTCTCGGGAAGGTCCCTTTCGCCGTCGATGCCGTACATGATCTGCAGACCATCCTCGGCGGCGACGTCGCGGATGAACGCAAAGAAGTCATCGGCTTCCCGGTCCAGGCCGAGGGTGTACAGGGCCCAGAGCGCGAACGTGGAATCGCGCACCCACGTATACCGATAGTCCCAGTTCCGCTCTCCCCCGGGCGTCTCGGGCAAGGACGTGGTGGGCGCCGCCACCAGGGCTCCAGTCGGCGCATAGGTGAGGCCCTTCAACGTCAGCGCGCTGCGCTGCAGGGCCTCCCGCCACGGGTGGTCGGGGAATTCGCCGCCGGTAATCCATTGCCTCCAGAACTCGGTGGTTTGCCATTGCTTGCGCGTGGCTTCCTCCCACGTCCGAGGCGGGGGCAGCGAACCCCACGACAGCGCGAAAAAAGCCTGCTCGCCCTCGGTCATCCGGCAGCGGATGACCGCAATGGAGTCTTCGATGCCCAGCCGGCGGTCGGTAGTGAGCCGCAGCACGGGATCCCCCTCATCGCCGCCGACGCTCACCACCTCCCCGTATCCGGGGCTGGAGAACTCCCACCTTGCCCGGCGCCGGCCGTAGCCGAAGACCGGCTCGCACAGCACGGACAGCTCGACTGCACCGTTGACGCAACGGACGGTGCGCAGCAGGCAATGCTCGGCCTCGTAGTTCGTCGGCGGGCGGCGGTAACGGCTGGCCCGCTGTTCGGTGTGATGCCACGGACCCATCACCAGGGCATCCCTCACGATCAGCCAGCCCGTACCGGTCTGCCAGGTGGTCTCCAGGATCAGGCTGCCGGGGAGGTAGCGGCGCGCCGTGGGCTCCCGGACGCCGTACGGCGCCACCTTGAAGCCACCCGCGGCGCGGTCGAGCATAGTGGAGAAAACGCTCGGTGAGTCGTGTCGCGGCACGCACATCCACTCGACCTGCCCGCTCGAAGCGATCAGGCAATTGGCCTCACAGTCAGACAAAAACCCATAGTCGGCGATCGGCGGGAACGGACTCGTGCCTGCCCCGGGCCGCCGCCTCCCATGGTCTCCTGATCCGGCGTCGATCCTCACAACCCCAGTATGGTCCCACTGCCTGGAAGCGGGAATCCTGGCAGAGCCGGTTGGATGATAAGAACGTTGCTCCGCCTCGCCCCGGGAATCGCTTTCCCGCCGTTGGTAGTCTTTAGCCGGCTATTAAAATTCCGGCAGAGATCACTTGAGGTGCGAACCATGACCGCGACAACACCCACCCCGGGCACCGTCCTGCTGGCCGGCGCCACCGGCGATCTCGGTGGCCGGATCCTGCGGAATCTGCTCGGCCTTGGAGCCACTGTTCGGGTCCTGACAAGGCCGGAAACCAGCACCGCCCGGATTGCACAACTCCGCACCCAGGGAGCCGAGGTCATCCAGACCGGTTATGACGATCCGGACGGCCTCCGAACGGCCTGCAAGGATGTTGATTGCGTGGTCTCAGCAATCAACGGTGTCGACAACGCCATCTTCGATGCCCAATCGCTTTTGCTCGAGGCGGCCGCAGCAGTCGGCGTGCCGCGCTTCATTCCCTCCGATTTCTCCATTGACTACCGCGGCATCCGGCCCCGAAGCAACCGAAACCTACAGCTCCGCCGAGACTTCGCACAGCGGCTGGACGCAACCGAGATCCGGGCCACGTCGATCCTCAACGGCGCCTTCACAGACATGCTCTCCGGGCAGGCACCAATGATCCTGTTCTCCCGGCACCGTGTGCTCTTCTGGTCCGACCCGGACCAGGTACTCGACTTCACCACCAAAGACGACACCGCCGCCTTCACGGCCGCCGCCGCCCTCGACGGGCGGGCGCCCCGCGTCCTCCAGATCGCCGGGGACCAGGTCACGGCACGGGCACTGGCATCCACCATGACCGACCTGACAGGCACACAATTCCGGCTTCTCTACGCGGGCAGCGTAGGTTCCCTGACCACAATGAGCCGGGCAGTAAAAGCCCTCATGCCCGCCTCCGACAAGCCGTTCCCGCCGTGGCAGGGCATGCAGTACTTCGCCAGCATGTTCAGCGGCGACGCGAATCTGCAATACGTCAACAACCACCGCTATGGCCGCCGGACGTGGACCACCGCCCGGGACATCCTGGAACAGCACCACCAACAGAACTGACCGTTCACAAACGCGCCCGAGAATTGTTCACTTTCAGGAGGGCATTCCATGACTATCAAACGCACGATTTCCGGGCCGGGAGTTCCCGGAGGCTTCCCCTTCAGCCTGGCCACCGAAGCAAATGGTGTCTGCTTCGTCAGCGGCATGCCGGCACTGGGTCCAGACGGCCTCTTCCTGGAGGGATCCTTCGAGGAAGAGACCGCGCTGGCCTGGCACAACGTCATGATGATCACCCGCGCTGCTGGTTTTGCGGTCGAGGAAATCGTGTACGTGCAGTGCGTCGTAGCTGACATGGCCGACTACAACAGCCTGAATGCGTGGTGGCGGCAGCAGTTCCCGGATCCCTCAACGGCTCCGTCCCGGTTCACTTTCCAGGCCGGCGCCCTTCCTTTCGGCGCCAAGATCGAAATCCAAGCGGTGGCCGCGGACGGCACTTGAAGCGACGCCGGAGTGACGCGAAATGAGGCTCCCCTCGACGCGGGAGACGACAGAAAGTCTCCTCCCATCTCGGACGGTGGACCTCTTCTCAGGTGAGGGCCGGGCGACGCGCCAGGATGTAGTCGACGGCGGCGGGTCCGGTTGTGCGCAACCCGGGGCGAATGAAGCGCCGTGCCACACGACGTCGTTCGCCGAGGCCCAGCCCACTCATGGCTGCCCAGAACGCCCGGGAGGGCGCGGGTTGCTCGTTTTGGAGAAGACACCAGCTGATATACACCCCGTACATTTCGTCTTCGGCCAGGCCATGATGGGGATCCGGGTCCGCAGCGATGCACGTGTTGACGAAGTAGGCGTAGTTCGAAGCTGTCACGTCTGTGTGCCTTTTCTGTCGGGGAGTAACCGGACCTGCTTGCCCGCAAGTCGGTCAGCCGGCGCGGACTGAAGCGATTCGTAGCAGCACCGGACACGGATGGGTCGGGACTGTGCGCCCGCCGGTCCACCCTTCCGGGCACTCGCGGCGCGGGAACCGAAACTGGCCAAGTCCCATCCCGTCGTCGCCATCGAGTGGCACACTGGACCACATGCGTGAGTTCGTCGTCCTCGGCACCGCCTCGCAGGTCCCCACCCGCACCCGCAACCACAACGGGTATCTGCTGCGCTGGGATGGCGAGGACATTCTCTTCGACCCCGGAGAAGGCACGCAGCGGCAGATGATCCACGCCGGAGTCACCGTCTCCCAGATCACGCGCATCTGCCTCACACACGTGCACGGCGACCACTGCTATGGCCTCCCCGGCGTCCTTTCCCGCATGGCCCTTGACAAGGTCAGCCACCCCATCCACCTGCACTATCCTGCCGCCGGGGAGGACACCGTCCGTGCCCTCGTGTCGGTCGCGTCCCGCGGCATTGATCTCCGGCTGCATCCGCACGGAAGCCATGCCTTCAGGGGCAGCGAACACGACACTGCCGAGCCGATCGCCCCTGGCCTGGAGATCAGGGAACTGAGTCACCGCATCGAGACCTATGGCTATCGCTTTGTGGAGCCCGACGCGCGCACGCTCCTTCCCGACCGGCTCGTGGCAGCCGGGATTGCGGGATCCGACGTCGGCCGCCTGGTGCGCCAGGGCAGCCTGGGCGGCGTGAGCCTGGAGGACGTCAGCGAGCCGCGGCCCGGTCAACGTTTCGCCTTCGTGATGGATACCGCGCCGTGCCAAGGCGCAGAAGAACTGGCGGAGGGCGCCGATCTGCTCGTCACCGAGTGCACGTTCAGCGACGGCGACGCCGGGCTCGCCGCGCAGTTCCGTCACCTCACCGCCGGGCAGGCGGGCGAGTTGGCCGCATCGGCGGGCGCTGGAACCCTCGTCCTGACCCACTTTTCTGCGCGCTACGGGGACGTTACCCCTCTCGCCGAGCAGGCCCGGGGCCACGCCGGTGAAGCAAGGGTGGTTGCCGTCAACGACCTCGACCGCATCGCCTTTCCGCCACGCCGGGCGTTCTAGCCGTTGCGCGGAATAGTCGCCGGACGGTCCGGCGTCGAGCCCCCGCCAGGATGTTGCCCTCCCCCGCATGAACGCGTGCCCGGTGCCAGGGCCTTCCTGGTCCGGGCACCGGGCCGCCTAGTCTCGGCGGTTCACTCCTGGCCGAGGCCTGCAGCAGAGGTCTTCTTGCCCTCCACCTCGTTCAAGGCACGGAGGTCGAAGATGCCGTTGATGTCGGCGGTCTTGGTGGTGCCGGCATCGACGCCGTCCTGCAGAAGCTTCTTGTAGGTTCCGGCGAGCGGGTCCGTGGTGAAGGTGATGTTCTGCAGTGCGCGGTCGATCACCTTGGCGGAAAGTGGCTTGCCGGCGGTGTCCTTGAGGACTGCGTTGATGGTGCTGGCCTTCTCTTCAGCCGATGCCGAGTTCAGCCAGTTCACGGATTCCACGTGGCCCTTGAGCAGGGCCTTGACGGTCTCCGGGTGTTCGGCAGCAAACTTCTTGTTGACGATCAGGATGGTGGTGGTGAATTCGCCCTTGTCCCAGAGGTTCTTCTCGTCCACCAGGACCTTGGCTCCGGCTTCGAGGACCAAACGCGAGGCCCACGGCTCCGGCAGCCACGCGCCGTCGAGCTTGCCGTCCTGGAACAGCTTCAGGGTCTGGGCGTTCTCGGTCGGGTTGATGGTGACGTCACCGCTGCCATCCGGGTTTGTCTTGTAGCCCTGGTGGCCGAGCCAGGCGCGGAGGGCCACGTCCTGGGTGCCGCCAAGCTGCGGCGAGGCGAGGACCTTGCCCTTGAGGTCGGCTGCGGAGTTGATGCCGGGCTTGACCACCAGCTGGGCGCCGCCTGCCGCGGCGCCGGCGATGATGCTGATCGACTCGCCCTTGCTCTTGATGAAGGAGTTGATGGCCGGGTTGGGCCCAACGTAGGTGGCGTCGATGGCCCCGGCGTTCAGGGCCTCGATCGCGGCCGGGCCGGCGTTGAAGATCTGCGTGCTGAGCTTGGTGGCGCCAAGGTCCTTGGCGATGATGCCCTTGCTGGTGCCGACCAGGGCTGGGCCGTGTGTCACGTTGCTGAAGTATCCCAGCCTGAGCTCGGCGGCGGGTGACGTGGCGGGGGCCTGCGCAGCTTCGTTGCTGCGGGAGACGGCGGAGGCTACTGCGGCGCCTGCGCCGATGAGCAGGACGAGGCCGACTGCCAGGCTGATCGAAAGGGTGCGGCGTCGCTTGGGCTTGGGAGACTCGCCCGCGACAATTCGCGTGGTCGAGTCGTCATGGGGGGATGACACAGACGTATTCCTTTGGGGAGAGGGGAAGGCCTGGATGGTGCAACAGGCCTGCGAACAGAGAGTGCTGAGGATGATCTGCCGGCTGCCAGTGGCCGTCGGCGAGTGAGGCCCGGGCGTCCGGTGCGGCGGACTACTGCTCGGGCTTCAGCATGGATTGAGATTACGGATGCCGCTGCATGGGTTCAACGAGCCATGACACCAGCGGTAATTGGGCGACGCGGAAGTTAATGTGCCGACGTGCAGCCTAATGCAGAGACTAAAACCTTCATCTGGTGGTACCCGGGGTCCCTCTTCCAAAGGGACTTTCGCGTGCCATAGTCTGGGCACGCCAGCGTGCGTCCGGCGGCGACGAAGGCGGAAAGCTGGACACGAGACGTTTAGAAGGGACCTAACCATGCTGATCTGCGCAGCCTGCGCCGTGGAACGCGACGAACCTGCCCCGGACGTCTGCCCGATCTGCGCCGACGAGCGGCAGTATGTGCCCGAGGACGGACAAAAGTGGCTCACACTGGACGGGCTGGAGCAGGAGGGCCAGCAGACATTGCTGAAGGAGAATGAGCCCGGTCTTATCGGGATCACGACAGAGCCGACAGTCGGGATCGGCCAGACCGCTCAGCTTGTGGTGACGCCCGACGGTTCGCTGCTGTGGGATCCGGTCGGATATGTCGATGACGGGGTTGCGGCGGCAGTGCTCGAGCGAGGCCCGGTCCTGGCGGTCGCCGCCAGCCATCCACACATGTTTGGTGTACAGGTCGAATGGTCGCGCCGGCTCGGTGGCGTCCCCGTACTGGTGGCGGACGCAGACCGGCGATGGCTGGGGCGCACCGATCCGATGGTCGAGTACTGGTCTGGCAGTCAAACTATCGCCGAAGGGCTGGCACTGCACCAGACCGGAGGGCACTTTCCGGGCAGCGCGGTGGTGCACTGGGCCGCTGGGGCGGGCGGCAGAGGAGTTTTGCTGACCGGTGACAGCGTGTTTCCGAATCCAGACCGTCGGACCATCTCCTTCATGCGCAGCTACCCGAATCGTTTGCCGCTCTCCGGTGAGGTGGCACTGCGAATCACCGCCCAGCTGGGAGAGCTCACGTTCGACCGGATCTACGGCAACTTCAACAATGTAGTCGCGTCCGGGGCCAAGGCGATGCTGCACGATTCCGCCCAACGGCACGCTTCTTGGGCGCGAGGAGACTTCGACCATTTGACCTGAACGGTCCATCTCTCGTCACTTGCCGGAAAGGTGCCTTAAGGCCCTGCCGGTGCGCGGCTGTCGGGGAAAGTGTTGGACCTACGCAAGGACCGGTGTGCATACCGCCACGGTCTGGGCGGGACAGGCCGTCCACCGAGGAGAAATCGGCAGCACCGCCCGTCCCAAGAGTGTCGACTAAGAAGCGGAGTGGCCGCTACGCCGGCCGGAACCGAGTGGAGGACGAACCATGTCAGATCACAACTACACCTTGTTCGTGTCGTCGTACGCCGACGCGGGCTCGGCGGCAGAGGATTTCAAGGCGATCAAGAGCCTGGATGACGCCGCCGTGGCGGCGGCGGTGGTCCTGTCGCGTGACGCCTCGGGCCAGACAGAGGTCAAGGAACACGGCGGCGGACTGGTCGCCGGCGGCACAACAGCCGGCGCCATCGGCGGGCTCGTGGTCGGATTGTTCGCTCCGCCACTCCTGCTGTCCGGCGTGATCGGTGCAGGGATCGGCGCGGGTGCCGGCGCCATCGCGAAGCGTCACGAGGAGAAGTCCATCGGCGTCAACGCGGAGGATTGGCTGCCGCCGGGCTCCTCGGCGCTGGTTGCCGTCGTCGATGATCTCTACCTCGACCGTGTCGACAGGGCGATCGAGAAGGCCACCAAGAAAGTCAGCAAGGCCGTCGAAAGTGGTGACTACGACGCCGTGGTCAAGGCAGTGAACGAGGGCGACGAGAAGATCATCGAGGCCGCTTCGTCCTGACCGTCAGTCGCGCCAGCGCGAAGCAGGTGTGGCCGCGCCACAGACAGGTAACCGGCGGCGAAACCGACAGCAGCCCCTGATGCCAGTCCCCTTCGCCCTGGCGTGCAGTGTGTCATTGCGCATCCCCCTCGGCGGCCAGGTATTGCCGAAAGAAGGCAAGGACGCGCCTGCGCGCGTCAGTGGCGGAGGGCTCGTGATAGCCGGCCGCAACCAGCCTGGCCAGCAATTTGTCCCCGAAAGTCAGGTCCGAGGGTCCATGCTGGTTGAGGAAGCCGTGGCCGGCGTCAGGATAGACCTTATGTCGTGGTCGATCCCGGCGGTGGCCAGCAGCGGCTCCAGACGGGCTGGTGCCTTGCGCACGCCGGGCCATCGGTCCCTGCCCCCGTAGCTCCCAACGATCGGGCAGGCCCGAGGCAGTGCGCGCGCTGTCTCCTCGTCGAAACCGCCGTAGTTCACGCTGGCCACGGCGAAGTCATGATCAGGGGCCAGCATGATGGCGAAGCCGCCGCCCATGCAGAAGCCGATCACCCCGACGCGGCCCGTGCAGTCTTCCCGTCGGGCCAACCAGGAGCGGGTGGCGTCCAGGTCGCCGAGGGGCCGCCAGCCACGGATGAGGGACCATAGGCAAGCGGCCCTGCTACCCCAGTAGAACAAGTCTGGAGCCACCGCGAGGAACCCTTCGCTGGCCAGCCAGTCGGCCTGTTCGCGGGTATCGGGACTCAAGCCAAGCGCGTCGTGGATGACCACGACGCCGGGCCAGGGCCCCTCACCGGCCGGTGTCGCGGAGTAGGCAGGCATTGCTCCGCGTTCAGTGCTAATGCTCACGTCGACCATGGGGGCCTCCTGGGCGCCCGGATTAGTGATTACCTGCTAACCGGCTTACCAGCGTCGCACCGGTCGCGGGAGAGTCGTTGGCCCCTGCAAATGGAGCAGGCTGGCCGAGGCTGGCGTTCCTTGGCTGCCCCATGCCTGGTCGGGAGCCTGGGTGGGCGTCTGCTAGCGCCCGATGCAGACGGCGAGATCGAGATGGATGTCGTTATCAGCGACAAAGCGATCCTGGAGGTAGCGGGCAAGGCTCGCGTCGGTGGCAGTATGAACGCTTTGAGCGATCGCTCCGCGCAGCACAGCCTGGGTATCGGTGGACTTGACGACGTCCAGCGGCGCCCACCCACGATGGCCGCCGGTAAGGCGTTCTAAATCTGTGCGGAACGAACGCTTGTGTTCTTCGCGGACGGTAGCGTGCATGGTGAACGGGACATAGGGAGTGGGCAAGGAGGTCCTTTCACGAGGCAGCCGGTCGTCGACGCCTCACTTGGGACAAGACGGTTACAGCCCAGGTAATTCCCCTAAATCAGCCAAGGAGTCCAGGATCACGGCGCAGGAAATGGTCGCTCCGCTACCCTGACCGCGAAATCGGGAAGCCACGGCCCGCGCTCGGCCCAGTCCGGCCGCAGGCCTCTTCCGCCGCTTGCTTCCGGAGCCTACACTCTTGAAATCGAATCGAGTGCGGGCCCCGTTTTGCTGCGCCTGCCAGGGCGGAAACCCTGACAGGGCCGGATCGGCCCGACTGGATCGGAAGAGGCGCCGGCTGGTTGGCCGCCGGGCGGCGCAAGCCCTGCTAGAGGGAGAAAAGCGGCATGAGGGTCCTCGTCGATCTCACCAAATGCCAGGGCTACGCCCAGTGTGCCTTCCTCGCCCCGGATGTCTTCACGATTCAGGGGGACGAGGCACTGACTTACGACCCGCACCCTGACGGGGCGCATCTGACGGGGATCCGGCGGGCCGCCGCCGCGTGTCCGGTTCAGGCCATCCGGCTGGAACAGCCGGACGGGCAGGACGGGTCGCTGCATCCGGACACACGACCGGCGACGGCTGTTCCGGCCGAGGACAGCGGGAGCACCTTTAAGAGAACTGGACGGATCGTCGTCGTGGGGGCGTCGATGGCGGGGCTGCGCGCGGCGGAGCGCTTGCGCGAGGAAGGGTTCACCGGTTCGCTGACTCTGGTCGGCGAGGAGCCGCACGAGCCCTACGACCGGCCTCCGTTGTCCAAACAGGTCCTGGCCGGGTCGGCGCCCCTGGAAGACACCTCGCTGCCACGCCATCGTGATATCCGCGCGACTTGGCGGCTGGGTGTGGCGGCTACCGGGCTCGACCTGGCTGCCAAGCAGCTTCAGCTCGCCGACGGCAGCCGGATCGGATTCGACAAACTGTTGATCGCCACCGGCCTGCGGTCGCGCCCATGGCCTAACCCTGCGGAGGCGGCCCTTGCAGGAGTGATGACATTGCGCACCCGGGAGGACGCCGCAACCCTGCGCCAGCACCTCGCGGGGCGTCCGCGTCGGGTGCTGGTCATCGGCGCCGGTTTCATCGGGTGCGAGGTCGCGTCCGTGTGCCGGGAACTTGGCCTGACGGTCACGGTGGCCGAAGCCGGGCCGGCCCCGCTCGTCGCTGCCCTGGGCGGGGTGATCGGCGCAGTCGCCGGGGAACTGCAGATCGAGAATGGCGTGGACCTGCGATGCGGCGTCCGCGTCCTGTCCCTCGAGGGTGATGCCACCGGACAGCTGCGCCGTGCCGTGCTGTCCGACGGCACAACGCTTGAGGTGGATGTGGCGGTCGCCGCGCTGGGCTCGGTCCGCAATGTCGAATGGCTCGCAGATTCCGGCCTGGCGTGCGGCGTGTGGGGCGTCGCGTGCGACGCCGGCTGCCGGGCGTTCGACGCGAACGGGCTGGTCACCGATGACGTGTTTGTCGCCGGCGACATAGCGCGCGCCCCGCAGCCGATGTACGGCTACCAATTCCTCGCCGTCGAGCACTGGGGAAACGCCATCTCCCAGGCCGAGGTCGCGGCACACAACATGGTCAGCCGCGGGACCGAACGGTGGCCGCATCTGGAGGTGCCGAAATTCTGGTCAGCCCAGTTCGGCACCGAAATCAAGAGCGTCGGGGTGCCCTCGGTGGCCGATGAGGTCGCCATCGTCCAAGGATCGGTGGACACGCGCCGGTTCCTGGCCGTCTATGGCTACAAGGGCCGCATCGTGGCGGCGGTCGCCTTCAACCAGAACAAGTGGCTCGATTTCTACGAACCGCTGATCGAGCAGGCCGCACCCTTCCCGCCGACATTCCACCACATCGATGAGTCAGTCCAGGCCCGGCCCGTACCGGCCGGTTTCAAGCCCGCTGTCAGCCCTACCCAGGACGCGACCGTCGTCGTGACCGGTCACGATCCCAATGAACGCCGCGCCAGACTGACCAACTCCGCGGCCGGTGACACGCCATCACGGAAACCCACAGAGTCCTCCTCGCGATTGAAGGAGCCTTCACCATGAGCCAGGGCAGCACCTGGGAGCAGATCCTCGACTTCTCGAACCGGGCCAACCCCTACCCGTTTTACGACGAGCTCCGCAGGACTCCCGTGACCCGGCTTCCGGACGGAAGCTACCTCGTAAGCACCTACGCGGAGATCGCCGCCCTGCTGCACGACCAGAGGGTCAGTTCCGACATCAGCCGCAATCCGGCGGCCGCCGCTGCGGGCGCAGCCGCCGTCGGCGACGACAATGACGACGGCGGCGGCCCGGGCATGTCTCCGACTTTCCTCAGCATGGACCCTCCTGAACATGACAAGTCCCGCCGGATCACCATGCGCCACTTCGGACCGCCTACGACGCCGGGCAGGGTCGCCGGGATGGAGGCGAGGATGACGGAAATTGTCACCGACCTGATCGATGACATGGCGGACCGCAACCGGATCGACGTCGTCGATGATCTGGCCTATCCGCTGCCCGTCACGGTGATCTGCGAATTACTCGGGGTGCCCCCGGGCGACGAACAGCGTTTCCGGGTCTGGGTGGATGTAGCCCTGGAATCCACAGATCCCGGACTCGATCCCGGGACACAGCAAGAAAAGAGGGCCGAGGCCGGCAAAGAACTGCGCACGTTCATGGAAGAACTGGTCGAAGCCCACCGGCAGACACCGGGCCCGGACCTGCTCTCGGCGATGGCCACCGATGACGGCCCGGAAGGCCGCATGCCGGACGAACAACTGGTGAGCACCGGACTTCTTCTGCTCATCGCCGGACATGAAACACCGTGAACCTCATCTCCAACGGCGCACTGACGTTGCTCCGCCACCCAGCCGAACTCCAACGGCTACGCAACGATCCCGACCTCGCCATCCCGATGGTCGAGGAATTGCTCCGCTACGAACCGCCCGTACACTTCGTCCCTTTCCGCACGGCCCTCGACGACATCGACATCGCCGGCACCACCATCCCCGCCGGCGCCTCGATCACTTTGGTCCTGGCTTCGGGGAACCGCGACCCCGCCCACGTCACCAACCCCGATCTCTTCATCCCGGACCGGCGCAACAACCAACACCTCGGCTTCGGCGGCGGCATCCACATCTGCTTCGGCGCACCGCTGGCCCGGCTCGAAGCCCAGATCGCCCTCACCGCGTTCGCCACCAGGCTGGAGAACCCGCGGCTTGTTTCCGATCCGCCCCCATACCGGCCGAGCCCGTTCCTCCGCGGACCCGCTCATCTCCTCATCGACATCGACGGCATCACCGCCGGTCAGTAGGGAGAAGCGCGAATGCATGCCGAAGCGGCGTCTGGCCCCGATGTTGGGGCGTCCGGGTGCTAGACGTCCTGGGAGAGACACTGCCCCTGGCGGTGGGCATCGCGTTGAGTCCGGTGCCCATCCTGGCCGTGGTGTTGCTGTTGGTCGCGCCGAACAAAGGATCGGCGGGAGCCGCGTTTCTGGCAGGGCGGCTGCTGGGCGTCGTGCTCGTTGTCGGCCTGTTCGCCGTGGTGTCCGACGTCATCGAGCTATCATCCGGTGGTGCTTCGCCGTTTGTCGCGGTGACGCGGATCATCGTGGGAGCGGCACTCGCTTTCCTTGCTGTTGCCAAATGGAGCCGTCGGCCGGGACCCGAGGAGGAGCCGGAATTGCCCGGGTGGATGAGCTCGATTGAGGACAGCACCCCGGGGAGGGGTTTTGGTCTCGCCATCCTGCTCTCAGTCGCAAACCCGAAAGAGTTGCTGCTCGGGTTAGGCGCTGGCTTCACCCTGGGCAGCGCCGGACTCCCGATCGGGACCACGATAGTAGCTGTCCTCATCTTCACGCTGATCGCGTGTCTGAGCGTGATGACTCCGGTTGTCGCGTTCTTGGCGGCAGGCGAACGGATGCGCGGCCCGTTGGAATCGGCACGAACACTCCTCGTCCGGCACAACACCGTGATCATGAGCGTGATCCTGCTGATTATTGCCGCCGCCCTGATCGGCGGTGGGATCGCTGACCTGTAGGGAGGCAAACCATCCGAGGGTCGTCAGGACAGCGCGGGCGCTGGCCCGGCGCCCCCTCTTGGTGACCTCGGCGCGACGCGGTTTGGGCTGGCGGGGGTGGGTCGTGAAAGCATACGGATTGTGACCCAGAAAATTGCGTACCAGGGTGAGCCCGGCGCCAACTCCCATATCGCGTGCAAGCAGATGTTCCCCGAACTGGAAAGCGTCCCGTGCGCCAGCTTCGAGGACGTCTTTGAACTGGTGTCCAGCGGTGAGGCTGATCTGGCGATGATCCCCATCGAGAACTCGATTGCCGGCCGTGTGGCGGATATCCACATCCTTCTCCCCGCGTCCCGTCTGCAGATCGTCGGCGAGTTCTTCCTGCCCATCCACTTCGACCTGCTTGGCATCCCCGGCAGCACCATCGAGGCCGCCACCGAGGTCCACAGCCACATTCACGCGCTGGGCCAGTGCAGGCGCCTGATCCGTGAAGCACGGTTGCGCCCCGTCATCGCCGGCGACACAGCGGGATCGGCCCGCGAAGTGCGGGAGTGGAACGATCCCGCGAAACTCTCCCTCGCTCCCCCGCTCGCGGCCCAGATCTACGGCCTGGAAGTGCTGGCCTCCCGGGTCGAGGACGACCCGTCCAACACCACCCGCTTTGTGGTCCTGGCGCGGGAAGCCGAACTGCCCACCCGGGACGAGTTGCCCGGAGAGGCAGTGACCAGTTTCGTCTTCCGGGTCCGGAACGTCCCGTCCGCTCTCTATAAAGCTCTTGGCGGTTTTGCCACCAACGGCGTGAACATGACCCGGCTGGAGAGCTACATGGTGGGCAACGAGTTTGCTGCCACCATGTTCATGGCCGACGTCGAGGGCCACCCGGCGGACCTGCCCCTGCAACTGGCCTTGGAGGAACTGGCGTTCTTCACCGCCGAGGTCCGGATTCTCGGTGTGTATGCCGCCGCAGAGTTCAGGACACTTCAGGCAGCACGCAGCTGACCTCCCTGCCGAATCGAACCATTCGGCCAGTCACACGTGCCATGACGTGGCTCGGAGCAGGTGGGAGGATAGGCGCATGGAACTGCACATCACTGGCGACCCCGCCGCCGACCAGCTGCTCAGCAATGACGCGTTCGCACTCCTCACCGGCATGCTGCTTGACCAGCAGGTGACCATGGAGTCTGCGTTTGCCGGACCCGAAAAGATCCGCACACGCCTGGGGTCCATGTCCCCGGCCGCAATCGCCGAGCATGACCCGGCAGGCTTTGTTGAGATGTTCAAGGAGCGTCCTTCCGTCCACCGCTTCCCGAGCTCGATGGCCAGCCGCGTCCAGGACCTCGCCGCGACCGTCCAGCGCGATTGGAACGGGGACGCAACGGCCATCTGGAACCAGGACCACCCGGACGGCCAGGAAGTGCTGCGCAGGCTCAAGGAACTGCCGGGCTTCGGCGAGCAAAAGGCAAAGATCTTCCTCGCCCTGCTTGGCAAGCAGTGTGGACTCCAGGCGCAAGGCTGGCGTGAGGCTGCTGGCCCCTACGGCCAGGAGGACGCATTTCTTTCAGTCGCCGACATCGTGGACCCTGAGTCGCTGAAGAAAGTGCGCGCCAACAAGCAGGCCGCCAAGGCAGCCATCAAAGCCGCAAAAGACAACTGAGCGCTGATAAGAATGGCGTGAGCCAAAGGGCACGTGGTCGGGAAGGCGGCGGTCCATGAACGCACAGAACACCACCCGTTGGATCCGGGCCGGGTTGTGGACCTTGCCCCTTTACGGCCTGATCACCGCCTGGGCCACGCTTGAGCCCCAGCCGGACCAGCAAAAGGATCCGACGCCTGGGCGCGGTTCGTCAGCTCGGACTCTTATCAAACCAGCCACCTGTTCGGCAGCACGGGAGGCACCATCCTCTCGATCTTCGGGGTCCTCGCGCTGGGCTGCTGCCTGGCCAGCAGCCGCGTCGGCCGCCTGGCACTGGCCGCCACCGTCATCACCATCGCGGGAACCGCCTTGTTGATGGTCCCCGCCGCCCTCTCCACTTTCGCCACCCCCGCGATCGGGAAGGCCTATCTGGAAGGGAACCGGGACGTCATGCTGTTGGAGTTTCCAGCCGCCATGACGGCCTCGTTCCTGCTCGGGCTCCTGCTCGCGTTCCTTGGCAACGTCTTGCTCGGGGTCGCAGTCTGGCAGTCCCGGACGCTCCCGCGCTGGGCCGGGGTCCTCTGGGTGGCCGGCGCCGTCCTGTTCTACGTCCTGGGCGTCATGCTGGGGCAGGCGACCACGGGCAGCAGCCTTCCCACCCAGCCGGCCGGTGCCCTGCTCATGGCCGCATCGGGCGGCTGGATAGCGTGGAGCCAGTCCCGGCAGGTCCAGCCCGACGCGGCCGTCCCCGCGGCCGGCGCGGGCTGACCCGGCGACACGAGGGCCGCCCGCGGCTGGGCGTCCGACATACTGGTTCCATGCAGGCGACTTCGGTGCAGGCGACTTCGGTGCAGGCGACCACGGTGTTGGTCGAGGGCGAGAGTGACCGGCTGGCGGTCGAGACGCTGGCTTTGCGCCTTGGCCAGGACCTGACAGCCATGCGGGTCTCGGTGGTGCCCATGGGAGGCGCGACCAGTATCGTCCACTTCCTCGACCGCTACGGCCCGAACGGTGCGGGCCACCGGCTGCTGGGCCTGTGCGACGCAGGGGAATCCCGCGGCATCGCCCGTGCGCTCGGCCGGGCAGGCATCGGCTCCGGTTCACTGGCCGAGCGTGGGTTCCACGTCTGTGAGGCCGATCTTGAGGACGAGCTCATCCGCTGCCTTGGGATCGATGCCGTGCTCAACGTCATCGAGGCTCAAGGCGAGCTCGCGTCATTCCGGCTCCTCCAACGGCAGCCCTCACTGCGGGAGCGGCCAACAACAGAACAGTTGCGCCGGTTCTTCGGAGGACGCAGCGGCAACAAGGTCCGGTACGCGCCGCTGCTGGTCCAGGCACTGCCGGCCGGAGATGCGCCTCCGCCGCTGGCCAGCCTCGTTGCATCATTCTGACTTGGCGTCCGCAGCGCGCCCATTGCGGCATTACCGGGCCAGCTTGGACCGGAGCCCGCCGATTACCACATCCAGGCCGAAGTCGAAGGCGTGCCCGCCCCTTTCCTCCGCCGGCCCGGCATGGCCAAGTGCCCGCTTGAGCGTGGGATAGCCCTCCGCCGGCGGGTCCCAGACAACTTCCGGAGCGGCCAGGTCCAGGGCTGCGCCCAGGGCGAAGCTGTCGATCGTGGAGATGGCCGCCACCACATCCCGCCCCCGGAAGCCCGCCCCCTCGAGGGCCAGCGCGAGGTCCTCGTAGAGTCCTATGACGGCCGGATCGGTGATGGACTGCAGCACCAGCAGCGGCGCCAGCCGCGGATGGCGGGCAAACGCGTCCCGATAGGCGCGGATCAGGACCCGCAAGGCTGCTTCCCAGTTGCTATGGTCCACCGGCGGATACGGCACTTCGGTGATGATCCGGTGGCGCAAGAGTTCCAGGATCTGATCCCTGCCGCTGACGTGGTTGTAAATGGAGGACTGGCTTACGCCGATCCGCTTCGCCAGTTTCGGAAAGCTGAAATCGCCGCTCTCGTCCACCAGGTCCAGGGCGGCCGTGGTCAGGGCATCCACGGATATCAGCGGGAGGAGCGGGCGCCCCATGGGATCTCCTGACTGCAGCTCTTGAAGGTCAATCACAGCCTAGTCGGCGGGGCTCGGCGTCGTCGTTTTTGGGAAAACTATTGTGCTCTGCGCCACACACATTCATACTAAACGAAAGCCTTTCGTTTAGTGGGCTCCAAGAAAGGACGGACCAGTGCCGGATACCCAAACCAAACCACCAAAGTCGTCCGCGGACGGCGCCCTCAAGCGCAACGCCCTGGGCACGGGCGGTATTGCCTTCCTCGTCATTTCGGCCGCAGCACCGCTCACCGTCATGGCAGGCGTGGCGCCGGTAGCCATCGGCGTGGGCGGCATCGGCGCCCCGGCCGGCTACCTGCTGGCGGGCATCGTGCTCACCCTCTTCGCCATCGGCTTCATGGCGATGACCCGCCACGTCAAAGCATCCGGCGGCTTCTACACGTACATTTCGCTGGCCATGGGCAAGACCATCGGGCTGGCCTCCGCCATCCTGGCGATCGTCTCCTACAACTGCCTCCAGATCGGCGTCTACGGTCTTTTCGCCGTCCAGACCCACGATATGTTCCAGGTGCTCTTCGGGCTCGAGGTGCCGTGGCCCGCCATCGCGCTGGCCGCCGTCGTAGCCGTGTGGTTCCTCGGCTACCGGGGCATCGACGTGGGAGCGAAGGTACTCGGGGTACTCCTGGTGGCCGAGACGGGCATCCTCGCCGTGATGGGGGTGGGCATCCTCAGCAGCGGCGGAGCCCACGGGATCAGCATGGGTTCCTTCAGTCCGGACCAGGCGTTTGGACCCGGCGTCCTGGCGATCCTTGGCATCTGCTTCGCCGCCTTCATGGGCTTCGAGTCCACGGTGCTTTACCGCTCCGAAGCCCGGAACCCGGACAAGTCCGTGCCGCGGGCCATGTACATCGCCGTCGGCTTCATGTCCGTCTTCTACGCCTTCATCGTGTGGACCGTCATCCAGGCATACGGCGAAGACCGCGCCGTGGAAGCCGCCGGTGAACTGGCCGGCGGGATGTTCTTCCAGACCATCAACCACTACGTGGGTCCGTGGGCCGAAGTGGTGATGTACCTGCTGATTGTCACCAGCGTCTACGCATCGCAGCTTGCCTTCCACAACGCGATCAACCGCTACGTGTACATGCTGGCCCGCGACGGCGTGCTGCCGTCCTTCCTCGGCCGGACCCACCGCCGGTTCCAGTCCCCGCACCGGGCCGGGCAGCTGCAGACAGTTCTGGCCGCGGTGGTGATCACCATTTGCGCCCTGCTCAACGCCGACCCCTACCAGCAGCTGCTGATCTGGGTGAACACGCCGGGCATCTTCGGCATCGTGGGGCTCCAGGGCCTGGTGTCGGTGGCGGCCTTCCTTTACCTGCGCCGGAACCCCGCGGCGGCGACGCACAAGCTGATGGTGCCGCTCAGCCTGGCCTCGGCCATCCTGCTCTTCGGCGTGGTGATGCTGATCGGCCTGAACATCGAGCTGCTCACCTTCGCTGACGCCCTGACCAATACCCTCCTCATCCTGGTGACGCCCCTCGTCTTCATCGCCGGGCTCCTGGCCGCCCGCTGGGTGCGCCGCCACCGTCCCGGGACCTTCGCACGGATTGGAAGCTTCGAAACCCATGAATCCTGATGTGATCATCCTCGCCGACACCGTCCACACGATGGACGGCTGGCCCGCCGACAGTCCCGCGCCGCAGGCGGTGGCCGTCCAGGGCGGCGTGATTGCCGCCGTCGGGAGCCGTTCCGACGCCGAAAGCTGGCCGGCAGCGGAAGTCATCGATTTCGGCGCAACCGTTCTGACCCCCGGCCTCGTGGACTGCCACATGCACCCCGTGTTGGGACTGGAACTGACGCGCGGCTGCGACTTGTCCGGCGCCAGGGACCTTGCCGAGGTGCGCGAACTGTTGCGCGCCGAAGCGGCAGCAACTCCCTCAGGGGATTGGGTGCGGGGATGGGGCCTGGACCCCAATGTGTTCGGAACCGCTGCTCCCGCGCGCGAGCTGATTGACGACGTCGTCGCCGGGAGGCCGTGCCTGCTCCGGCTCTTCGACGGGCATTCCGCGCTTGCCAGTTCCCGTGCCCTCGAAATCGCCGGGGTCACCGGACCGCGGGCCTTTGAGCAGGCGTCTGAGGTGGTGTGTGACGGAAGCGGCAGGCCCACGGGGCTCCTCCTGGAAGCCGCGGCCGTCGAGCTCGTTGCGCAGGTGATGCCGGCGGAGTCCTTCGGCGAGCGAAAGGCGAGGCTCGCTGACCTCTTCCAGCAGTTCGCCCGGTCCGGGCTGACGGGCGCCCACGTGATGGACTGCGGGGAGGGTTCGCTGGAGCTCTTCCGCGCCCTCGACGATGACCTGGACGGCGGCCTCCCGCTGCGACTGCGGATCTCGCCGTGGTGCATGCCCGGCAGCGGCGAGGAAGACTGGGACCTCCTTTCGGAACAGATCGGACTGGGCGGAAAGCGCTGGGAGGTGGCCGGCATCAAGCTGTTCGTCGACGGGACGGTGGACAACGGCACGGCCTGGCTGATTGAGCCCGA
Source organism: Arthrobacter sp. 05T47 (assembly GCF_056395825.1). NCBI lineage: Bacteria > Bacillati > Actinomycetota > Actinomycetes > Micrococcales > Micrococcaceae > Arthrobacter > Arthrobacter sp. 05T47. The sequence goes on from NZ_JBFTKG010000001.1 coordinate 263,920, forward strand.
TGCCTATGGGGAATCGGTGGCCCCGTTTTGGCCGCGCCCCGAGGAGTACGCGGCGGCCGTGCGGTACTTCGCCGGCCGTGGCATTCCCACCGCTACCCACGCCATCGGCGACGCCGGCGTGGCCGCAGTTCTGGACGCCTTCGAGTCCCTGCCGCCCGCGGTGCGGTCGGTTGCGCCGTCGGCCGTGCATCGGATCGAACACCTCGAAACCGTCCCGGACGCCCTCATCGGGCGGTTCTCCCGTTCGGGTCTGGTGGCCAGCATGCAGCCCACGCACTGCACCCACTACTCCCGCGCCGACCATACGGACAACTGGTCCACCCGGCTCGGAAACGAACGGGCGAACAACGCCTGGCGGTGCGCGGACCTCCGCGCGGCGGGAACCACCCTGGGGCTCGGCTCCGACTGGCCGATAGCCCCGTTCGAACCGCTGCCCATCCTGGCGGACGCGCAATTACGACGGCGGGCCGGCCGCCTGGGCGAACAGCCGATCGCCCCGGGCCAGGCCCTCACTGCACGGCAGGCGCTCGAGGGCTACACCTCGCACGCTGCCAGGGCTGCCGGGCAGTGGGCTGTCTCCGGGTCGGTCACTGTAGGCAAGCGCGCGGATTTCACGGTGTTCGACGTCGATCCGCTGTCCGTCGCCCCGGATGACCTGGCTGCCGCGCAGGCACTGGCCACGGTCGTGGACGGGCGGGTCCAGCACCTGGCGGTGGGGTCGTTCCGGTAGGAATGGGCGTCCGCGCGGCCAGTGGGTTGACCCGCGGCCGCGCGGCCAGGGAGCTGGCCCGGGCAGGGCGTCCGGCGAGCTGACCCACGGCCGCGCGGCCAGGGAGCTGGCCCGGGCAGGGCGTCCGGCGCAAGAGTGATTTACGCGTTGGTTCCGGGCTGGTAGGTGCCGGCGCTCCATTCCTGTCCCTCCGGATCAAGCACTCGACTGCGCCGGGCGCCCCAGGGGGTATCTTCGGGCTCGATCACGGAGGTTCCGCCCGCCGCGAGGGCCTTCTGATGAAATGCGTCGACGTCCTCGACCAGAAGATAGAGTCCCTGGCCGGTCGATTGACCGATCAGGGACGGCCGCTGGTACGCGGCGTCGCTGCTAGCCACCATCAGCACCGCCTCCCCCATGCGAATCTCGGCGTGCAGCACCGTCCCTGCAGGGCCGTCCTGCCGGTAAATGACGTCAAATCCCACTGCCTGGAGCCAGTTCAGGGCTGCCGGCGCGTCACTGTAGCTCAGATAGGCGAAGAGCTTGGCGTCCATGCAGGAATGTTATTCCCTAGCGCAGCCGTCCGGAACAGCCCGCCGGGACCACGCACCGGCGGGCGCCACCGCTTCACCAGCAGTTCCAGAGCCCTTGGACTCCACTGATCCCCCCGGGCCCGGGTAGGGGCCCTGCCTAGCCTTCGTCGCAGAGCAGGTGGTACCAGCTGTCGGCCAGAAGCTCGAGTGCGTGTTCGCGGTGCGGCTCGAGTTTGCGGCGGGTCCAGAGCGTAGCGACGTAGTCCAGCTGTGTAAAGGCAAGCGTTCCGCGGATGTGGTGCGTTTCCTCTGAGAAGCGGCCGGCCAGCTGCATGCCGCGGACGATGTCGGCGATAACTTCCTCATGCCATCCCCGGACCAGGTCCCGTACCTCGCGATCAACCGCGGCGGCCTCGTCCAGCACGTCGAGGTATGGACGGAAGACCGGCCAGAGCGCCGAGCGCGACTCGAGCCAGGCAAGGATGTCCGGCAGCCGGCCCCCTCGGACCACGTCGACGAGTTCGACGGCGGTTGTCGCCCGGTCTGGGCCATCCGCACGGTCGAGCACGGCGTTAACGCGTGCCATGAAGTCCCTCATGAGATCGGCACGCGAAGGGTAGTGCGCGTAGAAGGTCGCCCGGGTGGTCCCGGCAGCCACGGCGATCTCGTCGATCGTCGTCGCCGCATAGCCCTTCTGGGTGAAGAGTTCGAGCGCCCGGTCGATGATCACGTCGCGGGTCAGCTGTTTCTGGGCTTCTCGCAGCGACGACATGAATTAATCCTAACCGTGGTGTGCAGAATTCGGACGCATGAAACGTTAAGACCGCGCGACGGCAAGCGTCCTGACATGCCGCAAAGACGGTGCCGGGACTCGCTCACCGGAGCCAACGGGCTCTGACGGCCGGAGCGCGCCCGGCCCTGCGACGGCCAGCCGGCGCAGTTTCGGGATGGGGATCCGGTAGTTGATCGCCGCGGCGGTACCTGAGCCCTCCTTGTCCTCCCAACGGAGCAGCATCGACTCCCGGTCCTCGCCCGGCTCACAGTAGTCGGGCGCGCCGACCAGGGGCGTGAAGCCGACCGCCTTGAGCGACAGGCCGAAGCCCTCGGTCCAGAAGTACGGCTGGAAGTTGAGTTCGGGGGCCGCGTCGCCTTGGAGCAGGCCGACGGCCGCGACCTTGGCCTGGTCGATGGCGCTTGTCCACAGGGGCACGCGTTGCACCCCGCGGCGGGTCGGGAAGGACGCCACGTCACCGGCGGCAACGATCTCCGGCCGCAGCCGGCCGCGGGTGTCCACGCGCAACGACCCGCCGACGACGAGGCCTGAGCCGGCCAGCCAGTCGATGTTCGGCTCGTCGCCAATGGCAGTGACGATGAGGTCTGCCTCCAGTTCGATGCCGTCGGCCAGTGCCACCCGCGTCCCCGCACCGGAGCCGATGAGACGGGCCTTCCCGCCGCCAACCACCCGCAGGCCGTGCCGGGCCGCGGCTGTGGCGAATATCCCGGCCAGGTGGTCGCCCAGCTGGCGAGAGAGGGGCTGGACGTCGGAGACCAGCGTGACGTCGCAGCCCAGCTGCAGGCAGGCTGAGGCGACCTCCATGCCGAGCGGTCCGCCGCCGACCACAACGACCGAGGGGCGCGATGCGACGCGTTGTTTCAGCGTGATCGCGTCCTCGATCGTGCGCAGGGTGAGCTGCCGGTCAGAGCCGGCATGCCGTGGCCCGCCTGCTCCCTCCGCGGCGGTAAGGCGCTTCGCACGGGAACCGGAGGCAATGACGAGGCCGTCATATGGCAGTTCGCCGCCCCCGTCGAGCCGGACCACCCGGGCGTCGACGTCCAGGCCAGATATGCTGACGCCGAGGAGTTCGGTCGCTTCGTGGGTCGGCGCGGGCAGCTCGTGGGCCTGGAGGCCGCCGCCGCCGTTCCCATCCACATCATGCAACAGCGCCTTCGACAGAGCGGGGCGGCTGTAGGGTTGGTGGGGCTCGGCGCCGACGACCGTCAGCTCGCCGTCAAAGCCGGCGGAGCGCAATGAGTCGCATGCCGTCAGCCCGGCGATGCCGTTACCGACCACGACAATCCGGCGCATGCTCATGCCGCTTCCAGCCGAAGCGCTGCGACCGGGCAGACCCGGACCGCCGCCTTCGCGGCGTCCAGGTCGGCCCCCTCCACCTCCGCGACATCGAGCAGGAGTTCGCCGTCATCGTCGAGGTGCATGAGATTGGGGGCCGCTTCCTCACAGAGTCCGTGTCCCTCGCAGCGCGGCCGGTCCAGTTCGATCCTCATGCGGCCACCACCTTGGTGACCTCGAGCTTCTCGATACTCCGTGTCATGTTGCTCGGGACCCGAACAGCGTCCCCGATGGTCAGCGACTGCACCCTGCGGGCAAGGGCCTCGATGATCGCATGGCCTTCAAGTCTCGCCAGGCCCTGGCCGGCACAGCCGTGCGGTCCATAGCCGAAGGAAAGATGATCCACGGGGTTCCGCATCACGTCGAACGTGTCCGGATTTTCGTAGTGCCGCGGGTCCCGGTTGCCGGCCCCAAAGAGAATGCCAACCTGGGCGCCCGCGGGAATCGTTACGCCGTCGATCTCCACATCTTGCGTTGCCTTTCGGCCCCAGACGTGGATGGGCACCCAGTAGCGCAGCACCTCGGCGAAAGCGGCGGGCACGAGTTCCGGGTTGGCCCGGACCAGTTCGAACTGCTCCGGGTGACGCCCGAACAGCGCAACGATATTCCCGATCGAGGCGATCGTGGTGTCGACGCCGGCTCCGAGGTACTGGTGGATGATGTGCCCGGCAGTGCCTTCCGGGATCTCGCCCCGGGTCTCGGCGTCGAAGATGCCGCGGCCGATGGAGCCGGGGGCGAGGTCTTCGGCCGTGACCGACGAACACCAGCCATAGAGCTCCCCGGCGATGGGGAAGCTCTCCTGGGTGCGCTGGTTCAGCGGGCCGAGGACCTGCATCGCGGCCTGGCCCCAGCGCAGCATGTTGTCCTTGACGTGTCCTTGGAACCCAATCAGGTCGGCAACGATTTCGATCGGGAAGGCGCGGGCCAGGGAGTCGATGGCCTCGAAGCTGCCGCTGGAGGCGAGCCCGGCGACGAGCTTGTCCGCTTTTTCGTCGATGACGACTTTCAGGCCGCGGAGGGCGCGTGGGGTGAGGTTCTGCGACAGCGTGGCACGGAGCTGCGTGTGGATGGGCGGATCGGAGGCCAGCGAGGTGCCCTGCAGCGCCTCGTTCACCATGGGGTTGAAGCCGATGCTGGTGGACGAGAAGGTCTCCGGATCACCGAGTGCGTCGCGGATGGCGTCGTAGCGCGTCAGGACGTACAGGTCGTTCTTGGGCAGGTGGACCACTGCGGCCTGCTCGCGGAGCGAGGCATACGTGGGGTAGGGGTCGACAAGGATGTCGTCATCCCAGATGTCGATGTCGGATTCAATGGGTGCAGTCACGGTGTTCTCCTTGCGGAAGGTTGGATGGTAGGCGGTCAAGTGAAGCCCTCCGTCTCAGACGGCCGCTTCGGCGTTGGCCTCGGTGGTCTCAGCGATGGCATCGGGGGTGGGCGCCGAGGAACGTGCGGAGATGAAGAGGGTAAGGATGGCGGAAACCGTCGCCGCTATGGCCGCGACGAGGTATACGGTTTGGAAGCCCTGGCCGAGCGAGGCCCCGGCCGCGCCCTGGATCTGCTGCTGCGCAGCCGTGAGGGCCTGGACCATGCCGTCGACGGCAGCCGCGGGCGCGCCGCCCGCCGATGCCTGGCCGGAGAACTGCGCGATCACGCCATCCCAGCCCGAGAGGAAGCCCAGCGGCGGCACGTGGGAGAGCCCGGCGACGGCATTGGCGGGCAGCCCCGCACCGCCGAGGATACCGCCGAGCGGGCCCGCGAAGGCTGAGGCGCCGATACCGAACGCGATGGCCGAGCCGATGACCGGGCCGAGGGCGAAGCCAAGGTCCCGCAGGAGGTTGGTCGTCGCGGAGGCCATGCCGATGTGCTGGGGCGGGACGGTATTGATCGCCACCGCGGTGACGGAGCCGACGGTGAGCGCAAATCCGATGCCCAGCAGCAGCAGGGGCAGAATGAAGGCCGTCCACGGGGTACCGCCGAAGGCCTCCGGGGCGCCCAGGGAAAACGTCGAGAGCCAAAATCCGGAAACCGCCATGAGGGCGAAGCCCGAGGTCAGGACCCAGCGCGGCGCCACGTGGTGGATGAGCCAGCCCACCACCGGGATGAAGGCGAAGGCCGGTCCCTGGATGAACACGAACAGCACGCCGACCTTCCAGGTCTCGGCCAGGGCGAGACCGCCGACGGCGACGCTGGTGCTGAAGCAGATCGCCAGGAAGGCGAACATGCCGGTGACGGCGACGATGCCGGTGATGGAGTAGGCACTGTTCTTGAACAGGGAGAGGTGGATGAGCGGCTGCTTAGTGCGCATTTCGATGACGACGAAGGCGACCAGGAGGATGCTGCCAATAACGTAGCCCGCGAGGACCTCCCAGGAGCCGAAGCCCGCATCGACCGCCTGGACGGTCGCGAAAAGGACGGCGATGAGGCCCAGAGCGAGGGTGAACTGGCCGGGCAGGTCGAGTTTGCGTCCCCCGGTGGCCGCGGAGTCCTTCGCCCGGAGTGCGACGAGGAGAACGACGACGGCGAGGGCGGCCGCAACGAGGTAGGCGACACGCCAGCCGCTATACACGTTCGGCGCGCCGGGCCCGGCGCCCGGCACGGTGAACATCTGGGCGGTGAGCCCGGCGAGCACGGGTGAGATCACCGCGCCGAGAGACAGGAACCCGGCCCACGTGGCAATGACCCGGGCCCGGGCCCGGTGGTCTGGAGTGATCGCCGCGATCATGGACAGCGAGATGGGGAAGAGGATACCCGCCGCGATACCGCCGACCGCCTGCGCGAAGATCATCATCTCGGTGGTCGGGGCCAGCGCGACCAGGACGGAGCCGACGACGCTCAGCGCCGCGCCGGCGTACAGCAGCTTCTTGCGTCCGAGAACGTCGCCGAGGAGCCCCCAGCTGAGCTCGAACACCACAATGCCCATCAGGAACATGCCCGCGATCCACGTCAGGCCTGCACCCGAGGTATGGAATTCCGCGGCAAAAGTGCCGCTGAGGGCGCCCGGCAGCGCGTTGGTGATTTGAGCGAGTGTGACCGCGCTGTAGGCGGCCACGAACGTCGCACGTACCGAGCCGCGGCTCGACACCTTAATGGACTGACTCATCGATGAAACTCCTTTGTTTCCGGTCGGTTCTCCGGTTGAGCGCCAGGACTGGTGCTTCACGGAGGGGCCGGCATAGGCCGGACTGGATGTGGCGCTCCCCACAGTCTGATATCAATCTTTACACCATGTCAAGCATGTGAACTGTTCGTTAGATTCATAAACGCCATGTTCAACCCGCTGAAGCCTTCCGGCTGGATGCTAGATGTACGTTACGACTATTTGCTTGACACCGTGTAAAGAAATATGTGACGCTGGCTACTCTGCAACGGAGCGACGACACAAAGCTCCGAGGCGCCCTGCATAAGCACCCGATCTTCAAGGGAGAAGCCAAGTGAGTCCCACCACACCCGTCGCTACCGGTGACGCGTTCCATTCCCCGGCCGGGCAAACCGTCAACACGGTCCTGGGTCCCGTCGCCGCTTCTGAGCTGGGCGTCGTCGCGGTCCATGAAGCCCTGCTCTCGGTGCTCCCCGGCGCCCAGGACGCCCCGGACATCTCCATGGACCGGGCTGAGATCTTCGAGGCCCTGGCTGCGAAACTCACGGACTTCCGCGAGCACGGCGGCCAGACGATCGTCGACAGCACCGGCATGTTCCATGGCCGCGACCTGAAACTGTACGAGGCACTGTCCCGCTCCACCGGTGTCCACATCGTCGCCTCCACGGGCCTGGGCCCGGAGGAGGAGCTCGGCGGATACTTCCTGACGCCGCAGACCAACCCGCCCACCCCCTGGCCGGCCGAAAAATTCAGCGATCTCTTCGGCAGGGAGGTCACTGAGGGGATGGTGGTCCCCCGGGTTGAGCGCCGCGCCGCAGCCGGCATCGTCGCGACCACCGCCGACCGCGCCGGCATGACCCCGACCGAGGAAAGCCTGTTCCGCGGCTCCGCCCGCGCAGCCAAGAACACCGGCGTCCCGGTCTCCATCCGCTTCGGCGCGGACGTCCTGCACGACCTCGACGTCGTCCTGGACGAACAGATCGGGGCCGACCGGGTGCTCGTCGGCGACCTGGACCGCAAAGACGCCGCCGGCTCCGCCGTCGAGGTGGCCGGCCGCGGAGCCTTCGTCGGCATCGACCACGTGGGCCTGAACGACCACGCCGACTACCTCACCGACCACGATCGCGCCGACCTGGTGCTCGAGCTCGTCAAGGCCGGCCACGCCGACAAGATCATCCTGTCGGGCAACTCGATCGGCGTGGCCAAGGGCTTGCCGGAGTACACCCTGCCCTACAGCCACGTCCTGACGACCTTCGTGCCTTTCCTCAAGGCCCACGGCCTGAGCGAAGAAGACACCCGGCGCATCCTCGTGGACAACCCGCGCAACCTGCTGACAGTGCGCTAAGCACGCGTCCGCCCTCACACAACAACTTTCGAACCCCTGAGGTGAACGAAATGACCAAGGTCAACACAGTGCTGGGAACCATCCCCGCCGAAGAACTGGAAATCGTGGCGGTCCACGAACACATCGGCTACGGCATGCCCGGGTCAGAGCTGGACACCAAATGGTGGAAAACCCCGGAGCAGGCTTATGAGGAGACCGTGCCGAAGCTGCGGAAATTCCGTGAATACGGCGGCGGAACCTTCGTCGACGCCACCGGCATCTGCAACGGCCGCGACGTGGACTACTACAAGTCCCTGTCCCGGAAGACGGGCGTGCACATCGTGGCCTGCACCGGCTTCGTCGGCGGCGACACCGCCCTGCCGCACTTCTCCCGCGCCACGGTGGACTACCTCACGAAGGTGTTCATTCACGAGATCACCGTCGGCATCGGCACCACGGGCGCGAAGGCCGGCGTCATCAAGGTCGGCGTGAGCCGCGGTGGACGCATGACGGACCTTGACAAGCGCATCTACCGGGCCGCGGCCCGCGCCGCCGTCGTCACCGGCGCGCCGATCCTGACCCACCTGGCCATCGACCCCCAGCCGGCAGTGAACATCTTCAACGAGGAGGGACTCCCGCTGGACCGCGTGCTCTTCGGCCACGCCGACGACGGCCTGAACGCTCCGATCACCCCGCACGATTGGATTTACGACCAGGGCGGCCGCATCGGGTTCGACACCTTTGGCTATGACCTCGAACTGCCGGATCCGCCGTTCTGGGGCCGCAAGCGCGCCGAACGCATGGAGCACTTCGTCAACCTCGTGAACAAGGGCTATGCCGACAAGCTCCTCGTCTCGGCCGACGCGAACTGCAGCCCGCTGGGCTGGCCCGGCGTTAAGGGCCACACCATCAACTACATCTTCGAGGACATGATCCCGGACATGCAGGCGGCCGGCATCGACGACGCCACCCTCAAACTCCTGCTCGAGGACAATCCGGCCGATTTCCTGTCACTGCAGGCCTGATCCCCCACCGCTCCACCCAAGTTTTCCCAGGTCCACCCTGGGTCAAGAAAGAGAATCAACCAATGAAGACTTCAGAGATCAAGAACCTCAAGATCGCCATCATCGGCGGCGGCTACGGCGGGGCCTCGGTGGCCAAGGCCCTGCAGAACATCGGTGCGGAGAACGTCCACGTTTACGAGCAGGCTTCCGCCCTCGCCCAGGTCGGCGCCGGCATCGGGCTGCGCCCGCCGTCGGTCGAGTTGTTCCGCAAGTGGGGCATCTTCGATGCGATCGCCGCCGTGAGCTCGCCCAGCGACCACCTCGAAATCCTCAGTGCGGACGGTCAGCACGTCCTCGCCAACGAGGAATGGCCCTTCCTGCGCGCCTACGAGCAGGTCAACCACAACCGCATGATCCATCGCGGGGATTTCATCGACGCCCTGCTCGGCGTCCTGCCGGAGGGCATGGTGCATCTTGGTTACAAGCTGGAGACCATCGAGGACAACGGCGACCACGCGACGCTGACTTTCGAGAACGGCGAGATCGTCACCGCAGACCTCGTCATCGGCGCCGACGGCATCCGCTCAACGGTGCGCAATCAGCTGTTCTCGCAGAAGGAGCCGGTGTTCTCCGGCGAGCACGCCTACCGCGCGGTCATTTCGATCGATGACGCCCACGGGCTTGTGACGGACGACAACCCGCGCTTCTACATGGGCGAGAACGGCACGATCGCCTACAACCTGCCGCTGCGTCACCGCGGGCAACTCTCGTACGACATCACGGCCCCCTCCGATGACGACTCGTGGGCACCGGAGATCTCCACTGAGTACCTCGAGACGATCCTGAACGGCTTCGACGAGCGGATCGTCCGGGTCGCCCGGGAACTGGACCTGAGCCAGGTGACCAGCCGTTCGGTGTTCGACATCGATTCCCTCGACTCGTGGCACACCGACTCCGTCGCGCTGCTCGGCGATGCCGCCCACGCGATGCTCCACCACCAGGGCCAGGGGGCCAACTCGGCAATCCTGGACGCCGGCGGTTTCGCCGACGCACTGGTGCAGGGCAACTCCGTGAAGGACGCACTGACCATCTACGAGGCCACCCGCAAGCCGCTGACGGATGAGCTGCAGCGGGTGTCGCGCCTCGGCTGGCACGCCGACGCGGTGGACTCAGCATTCCCGGCCAACCAGTAAGGAAGGACCACCCAATGCCAATTCACCCGCAGATCGCCGAGATCCTCGGCACCCTGCCTCCGCCGCCTCCTGGTCCGCTGAACCCTGGGGCCATGCGCGCCGGGGAGGCCGCCCAGGTTCCCGCACCCGAGGACCGCCTCCCGTTGTCCTCTGTCGAGGACGCCACGGCAGTGACGCCCGCGGGCGAAGTGCCCGTACGGATCTACACACCGGTGGCGGCTGACGCCTACGGCCTGCTGGTGTACTTCCACGGCGGCGCCTTCTTCCTGGGCAGCCTGGACACCCACGACCACATCGCACGGTCCCTGGCCCAGGAGACCGGCCACAAGGTCATCTCGGTCGGCTACCGGCTGGCCCCCGAATCCGTTTTCCCGGCCGGCCTGGATGACTGCTACGGCGTGGTCCGCTGGGCCGCCGCGCAGGGTAGCGGCCTGGCCTGGGACGGGAAGAACCTCGCCATCGCCGGCGACAGCTCGGGCGGCACCTTCGTGGCCGCCGTCTCCGCCAAGGCCCACGATGACGGGTTCGACGCCATCTCGCACCAGATCCTGTTCTACCCGTCCCTGGACCTGGACTTCGACGTCGACCGCTACCCCTCGCTGCGGGAGAACGCTGAAGGCTACGGGCTGGAGACGGCCGGCCTGGCGCCGTTCAACTCCTTCTACCTCGAGAGCGGGGCGGATCCGGCGGATCCCCTCGTCTCCCCTATCAAGCGCGAGGACCTGTCCGGCCTGCCGCCGGCGCTGGTCATCACGGCCGAGTACGATCCCCTGCGCGATGAGGGCGAACTCTACGGCCGGCGCCTGCGGGAAGCCGGTGTGGACGCGACGGTCAGCCGCTACCCAGGCGCCGGCCACGGATTCGTCCAGCATTTCTCCTGGATCCCGGAGTTCCACCGCGCATTCCAGGAGACCGGTGACTTCCTGAACGCTCGGGCCGTCCAATGACAGAGCCGGTTGCTGTTCATCCGCTGGTGTCGCCCTGGGGTCGTTTTGGCCTCTACAGCTTCTTCATCGATGCTCCGGAACCCGCCATTGTGGACACCGGGATCGCGTCGTCGCCCGCCGACGGCATGATCCCCGCGCTAGAGAAGCTGGGACGGCGCATCGAGGACGTGCGCTGGATTCTGCTGACCCACGGCCACATCGACCACCTCGGCGGTGCGCACGCCCTCTGGGAACTCACGGGCCGCCGCGCCAAAGTCGTGATCCATGAGGCCGATGCTCCCCTGCTGCGGTCCCGGCGCGCGCATGTTGACCAGTACGTAGGCGTGCGCCAGCAGTACCTCGACAATCCCGACGCGGTGGCGGAGCAAACCAAGGCAGCGAACCAAGTCATCTCCGGCGAGATGGAGCCGACTCTGCTGGTGAAGGGCGGCGAGACCCTCTCCCTGGGCGGGGACGTCACGGTGTCCGTCCACCACATCCCGGGCCACACGGCCGGGTCGGTGGCGTACGTCGTGGACGGCCAGCAGTCGGTCTTCGTCGGCGATGCCGTGCAGATCCACGGAGCCGCCAACGGCTTCCCGGGCTACGAGGATCCCGCCGCCTACCGCGCCAGCCTGACGTACCTTCGCGACGAGATCCGCCCGCAGCATCTCTACCTGGGCCACCCCTACAGGAATGTGGACGGCGTGCCGTACGGCGTCGAACTGGACCGTGAAGCGGCCCGGCGGGCCCTGCAGGGCAGCCTTGACCTGGAAGCCCGGATCGGTGGCGCCGCGCGGCGCCACCTGCGCGAGGGCCTGCAAGAGACCGACTCGGTCTACTCCCCGTTCGCCCCGGTTGCCGAGGAGCTTGGCTACACGGGCGACCCCACGCTGGAGCCCTCTCCGTTCTTCACCACGCTGCACGGCTACCGCACGCAGTTCAACCAGATCTCTTAGCAGAGGAGCTTCGCAATTATGAATGAGTATCAGAGGATCGACGCGGGTGGGGAGAAGATTGCCATCCGCAAGGACCTGCGGGTCCCCATGCGGGACGGCGTCGAGCTCGCCGCGGACGCCTATCAGGGCGTCGAGGACAAGCCGCGCCCGGCGCTGGTGGCCTTGAGCCCCTACGGCAAGGAACTGCAGGCGCTGGCACTCACCACCCCGCCGCAGCGGCGCCCCAGCCCGATGTGGGACGGCTGCATCGAGGCCGGCGACATCGCGCGCATCGTCAAGGAGGACTACGTCCACGTCATTGGCGACCTGCGCGGCTCCGGCCACTCCGGCGGCGAGCACATCGGCAACTACAACGCCGGCGGCGTTTCCCTGGGCCAGGACGCGTACGACTTCATCGAGTGGGTTGCCGAGCAGCCCTGGTGCGACGGCAACGTCGGCATGGTGGGCATCTCCTACTTCGGCTCCATGCAGGTGCTGGCAGCGGCCGAGCGGCCGCCGAGCCTGAAGGCGATCTTTGTCTCGGGCGGACATTACGACTTCTACGAGACCACCTACCACGGCGGCATCATGTGGTTCATGCCGCGCGCCGCCCGCGAGGGCCGCGGCGGCGACTCGGGCTGGGCATTCACCGACAACGTCAAATCACGCATGATCGAGAAGTACGCCCCCGGGGAGCTGAAAAAGCTCGTCCAGGAGCGACTGCAAGATCCGGACGTCGCCGCCTGGCCCAACCTGGTCCACGTCCTGAACTACCCGAAGAACCACGAAGCCTGGTTCGACATCGTGATGAACGAGCTCGACGGGGACTGGTACGAGGAACGCAACCCCATCACGCTGGCCCCGAACATCGACATCCCGGTCTACCTCCAGATCGACCAGGGCCGCGGCTGGACCATGGACGGCACGATCGAACTGTACAACGCGCTGAGTGGCCCCAAGAAGCTGGACATCGGGCCGTACCCGCCGATGCAGTCGCGGCCCTTCATCGAGGAACACGACAAGATGTTCCGATGGTACGACTACTGGATCAAGGGCATCGACAACGGCGTCATGGACGAACCCGCCGTCAGCGTCTTCGTGGAGGGCTCACGCGAGGTGGCCACCGCGGAGGCGTGGCCGCCGAAGGAGATCGAATACAAGTGCCTGTATCTTCGCCCGCGGCACAAGCTGTCCACAGAACCCGAGCTGATGGGCGTCGAGTACGCCGCCCCGGACGGCTTCTACCAGGCGCCGCTGACGGTGACGGACAAGGTAGAGATCATCAGCTGGTCCACGCCGGCCTTCGAGGAGGCCACGGAGCTGATCGGCACCGGCGCCGCCCACATCTTCGCCGAGATCGATCAGCCGGATACCAACTTCATCCTGCGCCTGTGGGACTACTCCCCCAACGGCAAACGCCAGCTCATCACCAGCGGCTACCTCAAGGCCTCCCACCGCGAGCTCGACGAGCGGACCACCGAAGGCAGCCCGCACCACCCGCACACCCGCTCAGTGCCGGTGGAGCCCGGGACCATCCAGGAGTACGTGCTGCGCCTCTACCCGTTCGCGAACACCTTCAAGCCAGGTCACGTCCTGACGGTGGAACTCTCGAACGGCGAGCCGCTGGCCGACGAGCACAACGCGCTGCTGCCGCCGGATGCCTTCCACCTGCCCGTGGGCCGGCCCGTCACCCACAAGATCTACCGCGACGCCGCCCACCAGTCCCGGCTGGTCCTGCCGTTCACCACGCGCAAGGCTGGGTAGCCAGGCACCCATGACCGGCCGACGCATCGGCCGGTCATGGGTGTTCCTTCCCGCGCCCGCCGGTCAGCCCGTTGAACCGCGCACCACCAGCGAGCTGCCAAGTGTTACATTCGGCTCCTCCAGCTCAGATCCCTCCATGAGCCAGCGGAGCTGCTGACCTGCTTTGCGTCCCAGCGGCATGGCCGGCAGGTGCACGCTCGTCAGGCCGGGGTTGCTGGTTGCCGAATAAGGCAAGTCGTCGAAGCCGGCCACGGCAAGTTCCCGTGGAATGCGGACTCCCGCGACGCGGGCTTCCTGCAGGACGCCGTAGGCGTGCGTGTCCGTTCCGCATACGACGGCGGTGACTCCGGTGCGCTGCCACTGCGGCCAGGCCCGGGCGAACGCCTCGGCGGCCGACCCGACGTCGATCGTGGTGCTGATGATGCAATCGGGCGCCACCGAGATCCCGCGCGCCCTGGCCTCCGCGAGGAACGCGGTGCGCCGCACCTCGAAGGTGGCGGTCCCGGTCACGCTGTCGATGTAGGCAGCTTGGGTGTGCCCCGAATCGGCCAGGTGCGCTGCCAGCTCACGTGCGCCGCGCGCGACGTCCAGGTTTACCGAGGGGGCGTAGGCCTCCAGCCCGGGGGCATCCAGCAGTACCAGGGGGCCGGCGGCGGACAGTTCTTCGAGGAAGCCGGCGTTGGGGGCATCCACCAGGAGGCCGGCCGGCCGGAGCGCCATGAGTTTCCGGACGTCCTCGGCCTGCGGGAACTCGCCGGCGTCGGTGACGGACAGCAGCAGTTGGTACTCGGCGCCAAGGGACTCCCGCACTCCGGCGATCACTTTGGCGAAAAACGGGTTGGAGATGTCAGGGGCCACCAGGATGACGATGGAACTCACACCCTTGGCCAGCGAGCTTCCGATGCTGTCCACCACGTAGCCCAACTCTGCGATGGCCTCACGCACGCGCGAAATGTTGTCCTCGGACACCCGCCCCCTGGTTTTCCCGTTGGCTACCAGGGACACCGTGGCAGTGGAAACTCCGGCGCGCTCGGCCACCATCGCAGCCGTAACGCGGGGCGCGCGGGCGTTGCGCCGATCGAGGGTGACCATGCAACGATCGTAGCCAACATTTTGGAGTTTCAGGCATCTCAAGGCATCAAGCGCTTGACGCAATGACGTTAAGCGTTTGACGTTCTGCGGTGGGCGATGCCAGAATTCCTGTGAATGCTTAGTGCCCTGTTCGGGCAAGGCACCCAACCCCCAGCGGCCGGCGCAGAAACTGTGCAGCATGCCGGCGGGGGCGGTTGCCCTGCACCGCAGGCCCCAATGACGTGGAGACAACATGGAAACACAGCCCCTGACACCGGCGCCCAGGAAGATCATTCTTGACTGCGACCCCGGACATGATGACGCAGTGGCATTGCTGCTGGCTCACGGCAACCCCAATATCGAACTGCTCGCCGTCACGACGGTTGTGGGCAACCAGACCCTCGAAAAGGTCACCCGCAACGCACTCTCGGTGGGCACGATTGCGGGCATCACGGGCGTACCGTTCGCCGCCGGCTGCGACCGCCCGCTGGTCCGCACCATCGAAACAGCCCCCAGCATTCACGGCGAGACCGGCATGGACGGTCCCGACCAGCCCGAGTCCGCCATCGAGCTGGACCCGCGCCACGCCGTCGACCTGATCATCGAAACCGTCATGGCGCATGAGCCGGGTACGGTCACCCTGGTCCCCACCGCGGGCCTGACCAACATCGCCATGGCGGCCCGCAAGGAACCCCGCATCGTGGAACGGGTCAAGGAAGTCGTCCTCATGGGCGGCGGCTACCACGTGGGCAACTGGAGTGCCGTTGCTGAATTCAACATCATCATCGACCCCGAAGCCGCACACATCGTGTTCAACGAAAAGTGGCCGGTGGTGATGGTGGGCCTCGACCTCACGCACCAGGCCTTGGCCACTCCGGAGGTTGTGGACCGGATCGCGGCCATTGGCACCAAGCCGGCAAAGTTCGTCATGGAACTGATGGAGTTCTTCACCAAGACCTACAAGGACGCGCAGGGCTTCGACTACCCGCCGGTCCACGATCCGTGCGCGGTTGCCTACGTCATCGACCCCACGGTGATGACCACCCGCAAGGTCCGGGTGGACATCGAACTGCAGGGCAGGCTGACGCTCGGCATGACCGTGGCCGACTTCCGCGCGCCCGCCCCGGACGACTGCCACACGTCCGTCGCCATGGACCTGGACCATGAGAAGTTCTGGGATCTCGTCACAGATGCGATCGTCCGGATCGGAGAGGGCGGCGCTCCCGCCGCCACGGCAGCGGCAACCCCCGCCATGGCCGGGGCCGCTACCGCAGGCGCCGTTGCCGGAGAGGCCAAGTAGATGACCACCCTAATCTCCGACAACACCAGGACCACCCGCGGCAACGTCACCGCGCTCGTGGTCGCACTGCTGGCCGCCTGCGTGGCCTTCCAGCTCAACGCCTCCATGCTCAGCCCGGCCCTGGTCACCATGGGCAACGAACTTCAAACGGACCAGGCCGTCATCGGGCTGTCCCAAACCTGGTTCTTCACCGCCGCGGCCTTGTTCTCGCTCTTCCTGCCGCGCCTCAGTGACATCGTGGGGCGCAAGAAGATCCTTCTCGGCATGATGCTGATGATGGCCGTCGGCTCGGTCATCGCTGCCCTCGCGCCGGACGTCACATGGCTCTTCGTGGGCCGCATCATCCAGGGCGTCAGCGGCCCGACCGTCCCCCTGTGCCTCATCATGCTCCGCTCTGCGGTCAGCAACCCGCGCAAATACGGCGCACTCATGGGCCTCATCACGGCGGTCAATGGCGGCGTGGCCGGCGTCGATTCGTTCGTTGGCGGCTACTTTGCCGAGCACTTCGGTTTCCGCAGCATCTTCTGGCTCATGGTCGCCCTCGCTGTGGCAGCCGCAGTCCTGGTTGCCGTCCTGGCCGGCGAGAGCAAGCCGGCTGCAGGCACCACCATGGACTGGCTGGGCGTCTTCTTCATCGTGATCGCGGTGGGAGCACTCCTGACCGCACTGAACGAAGGCTCCAAGCTTGCCGCGGACTTCTCTGCCGGCACGTTGATGCTGGCCGCCGGCTTGGTCGTGGTGGCAGCCGCCGCGTTCTTCGCTTTCTGGACGGTTGAGAAACGGGCCAAGGCGCCCATGGTGGAAACCGTGCACCTTCGCCAGCGCTCCACCTGGGCACCGCTGCTCACCACCACGCTCACTATGACCGGCATTTTCGCCGTCATCAACGGCATCGTCCCGGCGTACGTTCAGGCAGCCGACCCAGGCTTCGGCGTCGGCCCCACCGAAATGTCGCTTCTCATCCTCACGCCGTACGCCCTGCTGGGGTGGATCTTCGGTCCGATCAGCGGCCGGCTGGCCCCCGTCCTGGGCTACACAAAGGTCCTGCGCATCGGCCTGTTGGGCAGCCTTGCGTCCTTGGCGATCATCGCATTCCTCGGCCTGCACAGCCTGCCGATGATGATGATCGGCACGGCCTTGCTGGGGATCATGTACGCCGGTACGGTCAACATCATGCTGAACGGCCTTGGTGTGGTTCTCTCGCCGGAGGGCAACCCGGGCTTCCTGCCTGGCATGAACGCCGGTGCCTTCAACCTCGGCGCCGGGCTGAGTTTCCTGGTCCTCCCGGCGGTCCTCGTCGCGACGTCGTCCATGGGTGACGCCAAAGCGTCGTACCTGACCGTCGTTATCGCGGGCCTCGCCATCACCGCGGCAGCCTTCGCCGCGTCCCTCCTGATCCCGAAGCCCGCCGACGCCGAGGTAACCGAATGAGCACCGAAGCCAGCGCACCGAAATCGAGGATCGTCGTCGTTGGTTCGCTCAACGCCGATCTCACCATCTACTGCGACCGGCTCCCCCAGCCGGGCGAGACGATCCACGGCAACGGCTTCGCCGTCAATCCGGGAGGCAAGAGCGCCAACCAGGCGGTGGCTGCCAGCAAGCTGGGCGGCCGCGTCAGCCTGGTAGGCGCCGTGGGCCAGGACCCCAATGGTGCACTGCTGCTCGAGTCGGCGGCCCGCGCCGGGGTGGACGTCTCGCACGTCCGCCGTGCCGCCGACGCCGCCACCGGCGTCGCCGTTATCTCGGTCGATGCCCTCGGCGAGAACAGCATCATCATCTCCGCCGGCGCCAACGGCACCCTGACCCCGGCCGACGTCGAGGCAGCCGCCGACCTTTTCGACGGCGCCGCTGTGGTCTGCCTCTGCCTTGAAGTTGGCCTCGACACGGTTGCGGCCGCCGCCCAAGCAGCCCACGACGCCGGCGCAACGGTCCTGCTGAACCTCTCGCCCTACGCGGAGATCCCACAGGCCCTGGCCCGGTTGAGCGATGTGCTGCTGGTCAACGCGCATGAGGCTTCCCTGTTCCTGGGGAAGGATTCCGTACCGAGTGCCGGCATGGACGCCGGCGCATGGGAGCCGGTGCGCCAGCAGTTCGCTGACCGCGGCTTGCACCGCGTGTTGGTAACGCTGGGGGCCCACGGTTCCGTGGTGTTGGACTCCCAAGCCGCCGACACACAGCGAGTCACCCTCGTTCCACCCACCAAAGTCGTGGCGGTGGACACCACCGGGGCCGGCGATGCTTTCACGGGCGCCGTGGCTGCGCGGCTGGCCGACGGGGAATCCCTGACGGAGGCCGCGGCGTTTGCCTCGGTGGCGGCGGCCTTGGCCGCCACGAAGAAGGGGACCCAGGCCGCCTACGCGGACGCGGCCGACGTAAACCTCCTGCGCAGCAGCTAGACCCTCAGGAAGGCTCAGTCCCGCGGCTGCACGGCGTGAGCCCCGCGAGGCTCCCGAAGAGGTATCGCCTAGCCCACTGGCACATCGATCAGCACCTTGCCGACGACGCTCTCTTCCACCGCCGCGTGGGCCGCAGCCGTGTCCGCCAGGTCAAAGCGATGCAGCGGCAGGCCGGCGGCCTCTCCCACCGGGAGGGCGCCGTCGGCGATGGCCGCATTGATGTCCTCGGCGGCGGCGTGCACGGCAGCCATGCCAACGGTGTAGAGCAGCACGAACTGGTAGCGGACGTTGAGGCTGAAATGCCTGCGAACGTCCAGGGTCATCTGGTCGCCGCCGTTGTTGGCGTAGACCGCGATGGAGCCGCGGTTGCGGACAACTGCCAGGTCAAGTTCCGCGTTCTGCGCCGGCGCCACCTCCACGATCTGATCGACGCCGTTGGGAGCGATCCGGCGGATCTCCGCGGCTGCGTGGGTTTCCCGGTAATTGATGACGTGATCCGCACCGGCCGCCGTGACCAGGGCGGCCTTGGCCGGTCCGCTCACGGTCGTGATCACAACCGCACCGGCCCACTTGGCGAGCTGGATCGCCGCATGGCCCACGGCGCCGGCCCCTCCAGCGACGAGGACTATTTTGCCGTCCAAGGCTCCCGGGTGCAGTCGCCGCGGGCCGTCCTCGGCGATGGTCAGGGCCCGGTGGGCGGTGATCGCGGGTACGCCCAGGCTTGCGCCGAGGTCGAATCCGGCGTTCTCCGGCAGCGGAAAGACCCGCTCGGCCGGCAGGACGGTGAACTCCTGCGCTGTCCCGCCGTCGGCGCGCTGGTAGGCGGCCAGGGCCAGCCAGACCCTGTCACCGACGTGGAGATGCTCGACGCCGGGTCCGACGGCGTCGAGCACTCCGGCGCCGTCCTGGTTCGGCACGACCTCCTCGAAGGGCAAGGGCTCGCCGGGTTTGGCGCCGCGGCGCGATTTCCAGTCGGTGGGGTTCACCGCGGAGACCATGATCCGTACGCGCACCTCCCCGGGTCCCGGCTCGCGGATCTCGCGGTCGACGAGTTCGAGAACAGAGGGATCGCCGGTGGCACGGTACACGATTGCTTTCATACAGTGACCTAACGCCGGCCCCGACCGAAAATTCCCGCCGGGGGCCGGACCAGAAACCACAGGGTCATGTGGCACGTACTATCCCCCCGTTTCTTTCACACCACCTCAGACCAAGTTTTCAGGGGAGCGCTTCATCCCAGGTTGGGCGAGTTGGGCTGTAATTTGATCCGTCCACGCGTCCACAGCCGCCCAGTCCCGCAAGTCTCCGAAGCGGCCGCCGGTGAGACGGAACAGGACCCGGAGCGGAGCCGGCATCTGGCCTGCCTGGTACACGCCGGAGAAGACTTTGTGGCCGCGAAGCGCAACTTCCTGGAACTGAGCAAGTTCCAGGTGCTTCTGTTGCAGTGCCCGACCGCGCTCGCGAAACGGCTTCGGCAAGGCGGCGGACATCCCCACACTGAACGCCCAGACAGGTCGTGTGGCCAGTTCGGGCGCATGGCGGGTGAAGAACAGCAAAGCCTGGGGCAACCACGCCTGATTGTGGATGGCGCTTCCGGCCACGACGGCCTCGTAGCCGGAGACCGACTCGACCTCCTCCACGGACCGGCACTCGACCTCGCCCAGTGCAACAGCCATCCGGGAGGCTACGTGCTCAGCTATCTCCCGGGTGCTTCCCATCGCACTTGCGTAAGCAACAAGAATAGTCATGGTCAGGCCTCCTACCCTCCTTTCCCAGTCTCATGGACTCTCTGGCGGCCGGAATCTGCCATAAGTCCCGGCACAAGGCTCGGGAAGGGACAGCCGTGTACCGGCTAAGCCCGTAGTCGTTCACGTTGGGGCTTTAGGCCCTGACAGCGATTGTGCCTTGGGCACACACTGAATCGTCGGCGTGCCGTGCCGAAACTGCCGGCGCACAAACGACGCTCAGATGATGCAGCTCTCAAGCAGGGGAAGATCGGGATTCGAATGACCAATCCAATTGTCGTCGGTATCAACGGGTCCACGCGAAGCGAAACCGCCCTGACGTGGGCGCTCCAGCGCGCGTCGCAACATAAGCTGCCCGTCATCGCCGTTTACGCCGTGGACGACCGGTGGATGACCCCGGACTTCCAATACCACGACGTCGTCCGGGCAGCGGCCATGGAACAGCTGCAGCAGGCGCAGGACAGCGCCCGCGCGCAGGCCCCCGACGTCGACATCGAGGTTCAGCTCCGGCATGGCAGCGCGGGTGCGGCCCTCCGGGAAGCGTCGATGGAAGCCGCCATGCTGGTCGTCGGGGCGCACGACCGGCACTGGCTGGACGGCGGGCCGCTGACCGACCGCGCATTGCAGGTTGTTTCCGCCTCGGACAGCCCGGTCGCCGTCATCCCGCCAACGCCGGATACCGGCCGCCACGGAGTCGTGGTCGGCGTGGACGGATCCGAGGAATCCCTCCAGGCCGTGTCCGTCGCCGCCGCCGAGGCCGACCGCGCCGGCGACGAATTGACGGTGGTCCTTGCCCTCCGCAACCCGGCCAGGTGGGTCGAGGCCCGGCTGCCGACCAGCGGGATGGCCGAGACCATCGTTGAGGAGGACAAAGTGGTCCTCGCCGAATCGGTGGCAGGCCTGCGGGACAAGTACCCGGACCTGGCCATCCATCAGCGGCTCGAAACCGACACCGAACCTGCCAAGGCCCTGGTCAAAGCCGCCCGGGAGGCCCGGCTGTTGGTCATCGGCAGCCGCGGGCGCGGGGCATTTTCCCGGCTTGTACTGGGGTCCACTGCCCACGCCGTCCTGCTGAACGTCCCCTGCCCCACCATCGTTACCCGCCTGCACAAGGTCCAGCATGACAAGGCGTGACGGCCACCAACCGACAAGCGGATAGGTTCGCCGCTCAGCCCGAGAACGGCGGTCATGGAAGAACTTTGGTTACCGGCATCGCCGGTCCCGGTGCCGCCTGCCGGACAGGCTCCCTCCCCCGGGCCGGTCCCAGCGCCCTCAGCGCGTTGAGGATCGTGGCCAGATCCACCAGCTCCTGGAACAGGGCGCCGGCTACGGCCGGGATAAAGCCGAACGCGGCAACAATCATGAGCCCGGTACTCAGGATGATGCCAACCCAGATGCTCTCCAGGGCCACTTTCACGCTTCGTTGTCCGATCTCCACGGCCCGGGCCACCCTGGACAGATCATCGAGCATAATCACCACATCGGCGGACTCGCTGGCGGCGGTGGAGCCCTTGGCTCCCATCGCCACACCCACATCTGCCGCCGCCAGCACGGGTGCATCATTGATGCCGTCGCCGACCATCATGACCGGCCGGGATGTCAGGGCCTTGACCGCTTGCACCTTCTCTGCTGGCAGGCACTCTGCGTGGATGCGGGTAATGCCCACTTCGGCGGCGATGTGTTCCGCCGTCTCCTGAGCGTCGCCGGTCAGCATGAGGGATTCGCGGATTCCCAGCCTGCGCAGCTGCTCCAGCGTCTGGGCGGCGTTCGGGCGGACGGCATCACTCATGATCAGCGCTCCGGCGAAGATACCGTCGACGCCCACATATACGGCCATCTGCCCGCTCGCCAGGTGTGCCTTCTCCACCCGAGCGGTATTTTCCGCGACAAAATTGCGCTTGCCGACGACGACGGTGCAGCTGCCGAAGTCCGCCCACACCCCGTGGGTGGCATGTTCAGTGGCGTTTCTGGCGGCCAGCAGCGGCAGCTTCCGGCTGACCGCAGCTTCCATCACCGAAGCAGCAAGCACATGGGAAGAGTATTGCTCCGCCGAGGCCGCCCGCTGAAGTAGCTCATCGGCGCCGAGGCCCGAACCCCCATCGGCGATGCGAACCTCCAACAGCACCGGACGCCCGCCGGTCAGTGTGCCGGTCTTGTCGAAGGCCGCGACGCGGATTCTGCTCAGCTTTTCCAGCGTGCCACCGTTCTTGACTATGATGCCGTTCCGGGAGGCCCTGCTCATGCCGGCCACAAACGCCACCGGGGCAGCAATGAGCAGCGGGCAGGGAGTGGCGACCACCAACACCTCGGCAAACCGGACCGGATCGCCGCTTGCCAGCCAGGCTACGCCGGAAAGGACAAACGCGAAGACCGTGAAGGGAACGGCATATCGGTCCGCCATCCGGACGACAGGGGCACTACTGGCTGCAGCTTCCTGCACGAGGGCAACGATCCTGCTGTATTGGGAATCCGTCACCGTCGCAGATGCCCGCATCCGTACCGCAGATCCTCCGTTGACCGAACCGCTCATGACCTGGTCTCCGGCCGCTTTTTCTACCGGAAGGCTCTCTCCGGTTAACGCTGATTCGTCGAAAGAGCCGGACTCAGAGGCCAGCACCCCGTCGACCGGGACCACCTCGGCAGGCCTGAGCAGAAGCACATCGCCGGGACGGAGCTCCCCCACGCTGACGTCCTCGGCAGGCTGGCCAGCCCTTTCCCGGTGGGCGATCTGCGGTGCACGCTCGAGTAGGGCGCTCAACTCCCGCTGGGCGCGTCCCTGTGCAAAGTCCTCCAGTGCACGGCCCCCGGAGAGCATGAGCACTACGATCAGGGACGCGATGTATTCGCCCACGGCCACGGTGCTGGCCACGGCAGCCACCGCAAGCAGGTCTACCCCGAGGCGCCCGTGGACTGCTGCCCGGATCATGTCCGCGGCCAGCCGGACCGTGACGATCAGCGCGTAGATGCTGGCTGTCCACTGCGCTGCCAGCGCTTTCCCGCTCAGGAGCAGCCCGGCCACCACCAAACAGCAAAGTACTGTGGCAGCGACCAGCGGATACCGGCGGACGAAGCCCATCAGCGACCGCCCCCTCCCGCTACAGCCTGACAGCGGCAGCCAGCACGGCTGGCGGCCGTCCGCGTCAGGACCGATATGGCGGCGTCGGGCTTGCTCACGCCACTAATCCCATCTCACACTTCCAGCGCCGGATTATGGGCCACCCGGTCCAGCACCACGTGCGACGTGCTGGGATCCAGTATGCTCCCAACCGCTGGGCACCACGAGGCCTTGAATGTCAGATTCCTGCACGCTGCCGATCGTCAGTGGCTGCCCCCGCGGAAGATGGGAGCATGGTGACATGACTCCTGAGCACGGTTCTTCCGGCTTCTTCCGGCGCCCCCAGCCCATCAAACCCAAGGCCGGTCAAGAATCGGTGTGGGACTACCCGCGGCCGCCACGGGTCGAGCCGCGATCCGATCGGGTCATCGTGCGGCTGGGCGGGCAGGTGATCGCCGACACCACCGATGCCGTGCGCGTCCTGGAGACGAGTCATCCCCCTGCCTACTACTTGCCCTTGGATTCATTCCCTGCCGGGGCGCTCGTCCCCACCGAGGGCACCAGCTTCTGCGAATTCAAGGGCGAAGCGCACTACTTCGACGTCGTTGCCGGCGGAGTCGTCGTTCCCCGTGCCGGGTGGACTTACCCCGAACCCACCCGGGGCTTCGAGGCGCTCAGTACCCGGGTGGCCCTCTACCCGGGTCTGATGGACTCCTGCGAGGTCAACGGCGAGCAGGTGACTTTCCAGGAAGGTGACTTCTATGGCGGATGGATCACCGCGCAGATCGTTGGTCCGTTCAAGGGTGGCCCGGGCACGGCCGGGTGGTGAGCTCTTGACGCAGCCGGGGCCGCAAGGGTAGACAAGGGCCATCCCGGTGTCGCCGCGGCGGAGTCACGACCCCAAAACAATCGAAGCACAAACGCAGGCAGTGCTGGGACCGTCATCACGTACCACGGCGGAGCAGCGGAGTGAGGTGTGAGCGATGACCGGATTAGGTGCCCTCCGCGTCCTGGCGCTCGGCTGGGCAGGCTCCGTCGCCGCGGAAGCAGCGATTGCGGACGATTGGGGGTACTACTTCGGCGTCTTCGTGATAGTGCTGGCCCAGTGCGCCGGGGTACCGCTTCCCGCCGTGGCCGTACTGCTTGGGGCCTACGCCTCGGCGCGCCACGGAGACCTGAACCTTGCTGCCGTTATCGCGGTCGGCAGCCTGGGCGCCATGCTCGGGAGCACTGTTGGCTACGTACTTGGGCGGGTGGGAGGCCGGCCGTTGATGCTGCGGCTTGCACGGCGCTTCCACGCAGACGAGAACCGCATCGTCCAACTGGAGTCGTTCTTCGAACGGCACGGCGGCAAAGCCTTGTTCTTCGGCCGCTGGGTCATAGTCGTCCGGCTCTGGGGCGCCATTGCCGCGGGGGCTGCCAAGATGCCTTGGCCCAAGTTCCTGCTGTGGACCATTACAGGGTCCATTGCCTGGGTGGCGAGCCTTAGTGTTCTCGCCTATCTTGCCGGGGCGCTGGCCCATGCCGTCGGCGACGCCCTCGACATCGGCGGCTGGGTGCTGGTCCCCATTGTCGTCCTTGGCCTGGTGATGGTCTGGCGCCGTCGCAGACGCCGTAAGTTCAAGTCCGCGCAGAGGTCAGAGGACGGCGTGGCTGAATGAAGCCAGCGTAGCCGTCCCGCACGTCCCGTCCGCTGGCGGCTGCCGGAGGCGCCGCCAATCAGGACAGTGGAAGGCCGAGACTCATTGCTTCTCGTTGACCGCGGCCTTTGCCGTTTCACGCTGGGTGGCGGCCCAGCTGGCGAGGACTTTCAGTGCGTCCTCGGAGGGTGTGCCGGGATCTGCTGTGTACACGTTGATGCGCAGTCCCGGGTCTGCGGGGAGTTCCATCGCTTCATAGCTCAAGTCCAGGTCGCCAACGATCGGGTGGTGGAGCCGTTTGCGGCCGGCGCGGTGGTATTTCACGTCGTGCCGGGCCCACCGGGTGCGGAACTCCTCGCTGCGGGTGGAGAGTTCGCCGATCAGGTCCGTGAGGTCCTTGTCGTACGGGTTTTTGCCGGCCGTGGAGCGCAGGACGGCGACGATGTCGTCCGCGCTGCGTTCCCAGTCGGCGAAGAACTCCCGCGCTTTCGGGTTCAGGAAGGTGAAGCGTGCGCTGTTCGGCGGAGGGGGGCCCTCGGCCATCATGTCCAGATAAAGGGCCCGGCCCAGTTCGTTCGCGGCGAGGACATCCCCTCGGTCGTTGCGGACCCAGGCCGGCGCCGTCGTGATCGCATCGATGACCCGTTGCACGCTTGGCCGCACCGTCTGCGGACTGCGCTTGCGCCGCACCCGGGGCGAGGCGGTGGCGGCGCGGGCCAGGTCAAAAAGGTGGGCCGTTTCGGCGTCGTCGAGCTTCAGGGCACGCCCGAGGGCTTCAAGGACGCTGTCCGACGCGCCGGAAAGGTTCCCCCGCTCAAGGCGTATGTAGTAATCGATACTCATCCCGGCGAGCATGGCGACTTCCTCGCGGCGCAGCCCGGTAACGCGCCGGTTGCCGCCATAAACGGGCAGGCCGGCTTCCTCGGGCGTGATCCGGGCACGGCGGGAGGTCAGGAATCTCCGCACGTCGTCGCTGTGTGTCATGGCATCCACGCTACCCGCGGTCCATGGGACGAGGGAGGCACTGGCGTTACCCGGAAAGGCCGTGACTCCCGGCCCCTAAGGAATCAAGGTTGCATTGAAAACATGAAACCTGAACCTGCAACCGCTCCCCACCCGGCGGCGATCCTGGCGGTCATCCTCGTCAGCTACTTCATGATCCTGCTGGACAACTCGGTCATCTTCACTGCACTGCCGAGCCTGCAGGAAGACCTGCACCTGAGCACCGGTGAGCTCTCCTGGGTTCAGGATGCGTACACGCTGGTCTTCGGCGGCCTGCTGCTCCTCGGCGCCAGGGCAGGAGACCTGCTCGGCCGCCGACGGGTATTCGTGTTCGGGCTGGTGGTGTTCTCGATCGCGTCGCTGCTGATCGGACTGGCGCCGGCGGGCTGGTGGGCGATTGCCGGCCGCGCCGTCCAGGGTATTGGGGCTGCGATCGTCGCGCCCGCCTCGCTGTCCCTGCTCACGGCAAGCTTCCCGGAGGGCCGCGAGCGCACCCGGGCTGTCGCCCTGTACGGTGCCACCGCAGGGATCGGTGCCAGCCTGGGGCTGGTCATCGGCGGGGCGCTGGCCCACTGGATCGCCTGGCGAGCCGGGTTCTTCGTCAACGTACCTATCGGCGCCGCCATGATCATCCTCGCTCCGAAGTTCCTCCCCGAGACCGGACGCACCATTGGACGCTTCGACGTATTCGGCGCGCTCAGCGCGACCCTTGGTGTCGGCGCCCTGGTGTTCGGCATTATTAACACCGCTGTTGCGGGCTGGGAGTCGCCGGTCACGCTCGCAGGCGTCAGCGCCGGCGTCGTGCTCCTGATCGTGTTCGTTCTGATAGAACGCAGGGCCACCCAGCCCATCATGCCGCTGCGTTTGTTCGGGAGCCGCCGCCGCACCGGCGCCTACGTGGCGCGCTTTCTCTACCTGGGCGCAATGATCGCGTTCTTTTTCTTCACCACCCAGTTCCTGCAGGAAGTGCTCGGCTTCGACCCGCTGCAGGCCGGCATCGGATTCCTCCCAATGACGGCGGTCAACTTTGTCGTCGCGATGAGCATCCCGCGGCTCCTAGGCCGAATGCCGGGTTCGGTTGTCCTCTTGGCCGGAATCCTTCTCACCCTCGCCGGGATGTTCTGGCTCAGCCGAGCCGGCGTCGACTCCGCATACCTGACGGGGGTGGCCCTGCCGATGATCCTCATCGGTGCCGGTCAAGGCCTCGCGTTTGCGCCACTGACCTCGTTCGGCATCGTCGGCGCGCCCGCCGCCGACGCTGGCGCGGCATCGGGCTTGGTGAACACCTTTCATCAGGTGGGCACCTGCCTGGGCCTAGGCATTGCGGTCGCGGCCGCAGCCACCGTCCCGTCCGGGCCGGAAACTGCGCACCTGGCCGCGCAGGTCAGCGTCGCCCTCACAACGGGCAGCGCCCTCCTGCTCCTGGCCGCGGCAGTCGCTGCGGCGCTGATCCTGCCCGCAGACCTGGCTGCCCGCCGCCCTCGGACGTTGCCCGCGGCGCGGCCCGTGGCCCTGGCCGAGACCACCCGCTGAACCACCCACCCCGAAAGGCTGCCCGTCGATACCCTGATCAGCAGTGACTCCCCCCGGGCATGCGCTTAACGCGACCGCTTGCCCCGGGTTCAACTCCTATTGCCCCCAACGCCCGGCACGGACGCGACTTGCTTCATCCACGCCGCGATCTGGTGTTCGTCGATGGCGTCCAAGGACTCGAGCTCAACACCCCGCGTCGACTTGCCCATCCCCACCGGTGTCACCGGCGGTACAGGCTCGAGCGCCGCGCCATTGATAAACATGAGCTTGACATGGCCGGCAAAACCGCCGCAGCTGAAGCACCACCCGTCGCCGACGCCGTAGTACGACATGCCCCACTTCACCGAGCGCCGGAGGTCGGGCAGCGTCTTTGCCGCCAGCGCATCGATCGTTTCGGCGATGCCGCGCTGCGGCTGAGGCAGGCTCGCGATATATGCGAAGACCGGCTTGTCGCCGACCGCCGCTTTCGCGGGGCTGGCCCTGCCTGTCATGGCCTCCGGCAGAGCAGTGGCGGCATCGACAGGTGCCGCTGCGCCCGTGGCCGGCTTTTCGGCTTCCCCGATCCCCATGTCAGTCCTTCTTCAGTTCCTCGGCCAGCATCACGAGGATTCCGCTGGGTCCGCGAAGGTAGGTGAGTTTGTAGACGTCGCCGTAGGTCGCCACACCGCGCAGCGGACGGCAACCGTGCTTCGCGGCTATCTCAAGGGCTTTGTCGATGTCGTCGACCGAGAAGGCCACGCGGTGCATACCGATGTCGTTGGGGCGGGTCGGGTTGGACTCTATCGCTTTGGGGTGGATGTATTCGAAGAGTTCAAGTCGACCATGACCATCTGGGGTCTGGAGCATCGCAATGTTGGCGTGGTTGCCATCAAGCCCGACGGCGGTGTCAGTCCACTCGCCGCTGACCGTGTCACGGCCGACGACGGTGAGCCCGAGATCGGTGAAAAAGGCGATTGCTGCTTCGAGGTCACGAACGGCGATACCGACATTCTCAAGTTTGATGGCCATGCGTCGACGCTACCAAGGCGGACCGATTAGCTCCAGTGGCGGGCTGGGACTGGACTGACCACGCTCGGGGAGGGTTCTGCGGCCAAGCGGAGAAGAAGCAGAGCCCGGCTCGCGGTCCAAACGGCGGCTCCCAGTTCAGGATCTTCTTCCCGTCCTCGGCCTAGAGGTAGTCCCCGATGTGTTCGCGGGCGATTTCCAAGAGGGTGGATTGGAAAGCGACCTCTGCCGGGGCGTAGACCTTGTCCTGGCGCTGGGCCAGCAAAACCCGCCGCATGGGCGCGTCAGCACCGAGACTGAGGACCCTTACGTCCGGGTGTTGGAGGGCTACTGCGGTTTTGGGCACGATGGCCACGCCCATGCCGACGCTGACCATGGCCTGGGCCTCCTGGTAGTCGTTGGCCAGGAAGCCAATGGTGGGCTCGAACCCGGCGTCGTGGGCGGAGCGTTGGAGGACCTCGACCACCGGGTGGGCCTCCGCGCGAACTATCCACGACTCCTTGCGTAGCTCCTCCATCCTCACTTCATCCCGGTCGGCGAGTCGGTGCCCGCGCGCCACCAGGATCACGGTGCTCTCCTGGAAGACTTCCGTTACCCGGATGGAATCGTCGTGGAACCGATTCCAGGGATAGTCCCAGAGCAGGCACAGTCCGGTGACTCCAGACTCGAGGTCCGAGACAAGTTCGTCGAAACGCGCGCTGCGCACCGAGAGTCCAATTGCCGGGTAGCGCTTCTTGAAGGCGCGGATAACAAGGGGCAAAAATGATCCGGCGAGGGTGGGGAACGTGCCTACGGTCAAGGAACCGTGCCTGAGGCCGGCGATCTGGTCCAGGTCGGACTGGGCTGCCCGCATCTGTCCTATGATCTTGCGGGCGTGCCCGGCCAACACCTGGCCCGCCTCTGTGGGCGCAACCCCACGGGATCGGCGGTTGAGCAAGGGCTGCCCGACCTCTTGTTCAAGCTTCCGCAACTGCTGGGACACCGCTGACGGGGTGTACATCATCAAATCCGCCGCCGCAGTGATCGATCCCTGCTCGACAACCTCCACCAGCAGGGCCAACCGGCGGATGTCGAATAAATCCTGGCTCGCATCGTTAAGCAATGGTTAACCCTTCTGTCTGTTTGGTTCATTCTATGCAATCCCGGGCAATCCAGCGTGATCGAGGGAACGAAATCTCCCCAACAGGAGGCCAAGGAAGGGGGTAACGGACTTGCAATACCAGTGACTTAAGTATCACTAAATCCCCCCACAATAATTGAACATTGTCTTCATTTGTGATCTAGCTCATTCTGTTTTCAGGCGCCTGAACGTATGAGCGGCACTAAGAGATGTAGGGATCACGATGAAGTTGGAAGCTGAATGGATGCGCGGAGGCACCAGCAAGTGCTGGGTCTTCGAAACCGAGCACCTGGACGAAACCAGTACGAGCCTGGATGAGCTGCTTCCCCGGCTCTTCGGAAGTCCGGACCCCCGGCAAATTGACGGTGTCGGCGGAGCAACCTCGACAACGAGCAAGGCCATGATCCTTCGCCGACCCGCCAACGAGGACGTCGACGTCGAATTCACCTTCGCTCAGGTCGGCATCGAAGAGGCAGCAGTGGACTGGGGCAGCAACTGCGGCAACTGCTCCGCAGTTGTCGGCCTCTACGCCATCGAAAAGGGCTGGGTGATCCCCAGCGGGGATATCACCCGCATCGTCACCCGCAACACCAACACCGGGCAGATCATCATCCAGCGGGTCGCCACTCCCGCCGGCGCCCTGCCCATCGTTCCGGATGCTCAGATGCCCGGGGTTGCGTTCCCCGGCTACCGGGTCGGTCTCGGCTTCCAGGACCCAGCAGGCAAAACCACTGGAAACTTGCTGCCCACCGGCGAAGCGACTGACACGATAATGGCCGGCGGAACACGCTGGACTGTATCGATGGTCGACGCCGGAGCACCAGTAGTAATTGTCCGTGCCGAGGAGCTGGGCCTGGACACAGCCCGATACGACAGCTGGGTCGCCGGAGTGGAACTGCAACTGGAAACGTTGGAACACATCCGCCGGCAGGCGGCCGTTCGAATGGGTCTGGCGTTATCGGCCGCAGAAGCTGCCCGCGCCATCCCCAAGCTGGCCATTGTCGCCTCGCCCACCCAGTCGGACCCGGACTGCGACGTCAACGTCTTGATGCTCTCGATGGGAAAGCCCCACCCTGCATTGGCTATCACCGGCAGCATCGCGCTGACCCTCGCCGCACGGACCCCGGGCACCGTACTCAACAGCATCACCGTCGACACTCCGCGGCCCACCCTGAGACTACGGACTCCCGCGGGAGTGATCGAAACCTGGAGCGAGGAGCGCGACGGGTCCTTGCTGGTCGGCGTCGACCGAACGGCCCGCACTATCGCCACCACCATCATCCACCTCCCGGAAGCTCTCGGCAGCGCTGTCGAAGATTCACTAGCATCAGCAACTCAATGAGGAGCCAAGATCATGAATAAGACTATTTACCAACCCGCTCCCAAGGCAGAGAGCGAAATCCGGGAAAACCGTTCCAAGGGTCCCAATCGTCGGCGCCGTATCCTTCTGATATCGGTAGCCGCGATCGCGATCCTGGGTCTGGTCGCCCTCGTGTTCGGGGGTACCATTTTCAACCCGGCGGCCACCTCGGGATCGGAGCCGCCCATGACCGCTACACAGATCATCCCCCTGGTCATACTTGTCGTGATGTTCGTCGTCGCCACGAAATGGCCGCTGAACATCGGGGTGATGGGCCTGGTGGCATCGTTCGGCGTCGGCTATTTCATGCTCGGAATGAGCGACAAGGAGATACTCGCGGAATTCCCCGCCAGTATCGTTTTGACGATCATCGGGGTCACCTACTTCTTCAGCATGGCTCAGAAGAACGGGACCATAGACATCATCGTGCAGACTTGTGTGCGCCTCGTCAGGGGTAAGACACTGCTGCTCCCCTGGGTATTCTTCCTCTTGGCTGCCGCATTGACTTCGTTGGGCACCTTCTCCCCCGCCGCCGTCGCACTTCTCGCACCCGCTGCCATCGGCTTCGCCTACGAATCGCGCATCCATCCCGTACTCATGGGTGCGTTCATCATCAACGGAGCCCACGCCGGAGGGTTCTCCCCGCTGTCGGTTGCCGGCGTTCTGGTACACGACATCGCACTGAAGAATGGCTTTCCCATCTCCCAGGGCGCACTCTTTGCCGCCAGCTTCGCCCTGAACCTCATCCTGACGGCACTGACCGTCGTACTGTTCGCCCTCCTGGGCAAGCTGCGGGACGGCGAAGGCGCCCAGTACCTCGACGTTGACGGGGCCCGCACCAGCCGTCCCCACGGCCAGCAAATCCTCACCCTCCTGTTGATCCTTGCGATGCTTGTCTGCACACTGGGCTTCCACATGCCGATCGGCTTTGTAGCGCTCTCCGCCGGCCTTCTCCTGGCGCTGATCAACATCAAAGAACACCGGACCTTCATCGGCGGTATCTCCTGGTCCACCGTCCTGCTGGTGGCCGGCATGATCACCTACGTTTCCCTGCTCCAGCACGTCGGTGTCATCGATACCCTTGCAGAGCGAGCCCTCGCCCTGGGCGCACCCATGCTGATCGCCCTGGTCCTGTGCTACGTAATCGGTGTGGGCTCGGCCTTCGCCTCCTCCACGGCATTACTGACCGCATTCATCCCCCTTGCTGGTCCCCTGCTGGCATCCAGTTCGCTGAGCGCCTCCGGAACGGTCGCGGCACTCGCCATTGCCGCCACCGTCGTGGATGTTTCGCCCTTCTCCACCGACGGCGCACTCGTTGTCGCCAACGCCCGCGAAAACGACCGCCAACGCGTCTACAAGCAGCTGATGTTCTACGCCGGCGGAGTGGTCCTCGTAGCTCCGGCACTGGCCTGGGCCCTGCTCGTACCCACCGGCATCATGTAGCCGGATCCCGCGCCTCGGGCAACGGCCCGTCAGCAACCTGACGAGCCGTTGCCCGTCCCGGCAAAACCCACCAAAGCGTCCACGGTCACCGCACATCCACGATGGGCAAGATCCGAGGACACGCAACATGCCGCCGGACTCAACGTCCGGCACGCGCGCTGCCGTTCCCGCACTCCATCGCAACAGGTAGCCCGAAAGACGGGCGCGGGAACTGCGCAGCATGCGAGGGAGGCAGGGCGACCACGACGTCACCCTGCCTCCTCCCACAACTGTCCCCAGATACTGGCTAGATCTCACGTCGGGGTGTTGGAGGGCTACTGCGGTTTTGGACACCATGTCATCGAAACCGTTCCGTGGCATTCAACCCGACCCATTGTGAGCGCCTGGAGCGGGGCATACGCTGAAGGTTACAGGCGGTTGGCACTACTACCGCTTGGAGAGGGCGATGCATGGACGCCATTCCCATCACCGACACGTTTCGCCGGCCTCTGCGGGACCTGCGGATTTCCGTCACGGACCGGTGCAATTTCCGTTGCGTTTACTGCATGCCCAAGGAGATTTTCGGCAGGGATTTCGTTTTCATGCCCCGGGACCAGTTGCTTTCGTTTGAGGAAATCACCCGGCTGGCGTCCATCGCCGTCGCGCATGGGGTACGGAAGATCCGGTTGACCGGCGGGGAACCCCTGCTGCGGAAGGACATTGAGGTATTGGTCCGGATGCTGGCGGGTTTGCGCACCCCTGACGGGCTGGCGCCGGATCTGGCCATGACAACGAACGGCTCGGTTCTGGCGCAGAAGGCACAGGTCCTCAAAGATGCCGGGCTGAACCGTGTGACGGTGTCCCTTGACTCCCTCCGGGAGGAGACCTTCCAAGCAATGAACGACGTCGGTTATCCCGTGGCCAAAGTCCTGCACGCGGCAGAGGTCGCCCAGGCCACCGGTCTGGGGCCGGTGAAAATCAACATGGTGGTCAAGCGTGGGACGAATGACCAGGACATTCTTGATATGGCGAGGCATTTCAAGGGATCCGGGGTTATCCTGCGGTTCATTGAGTACATGGACGTGGGTGCGTCCAACGGCTGGAAAATGGACGAGGTGGTGCCCTCCGCCGAGGTCCTGGCCCGCATCAACGCAGTGTTCCCGTTGGAGGCAGTGGCGCCCAACTACCCCGGCGAGACGTCGGACCGCTGGCGCTACGCCGATGGCAGTGGCGAAATCGGAGTCATTTCCAGCGTGACGCAGGCCTTTTGCCGAGGCTGCACGCGGGCCCGGCTCTCCGCCGACGGAAAGCTGTTCACCTGTTTGTTTGCCACAGCCGGCACGGATCTGAGGGCACTGCTGAGGGGCGGCGCGTCCGACGTCGAGCTTTCCGCTGCATTGTCAGCCCTCTGGGGCGGTCGCACGGACCGCTACTCGGAACTGCGCCGGGCCCACACCCCCCAAGCGAATACCCCCGAGACCCTATCCGCCGCTCACAAGATCGAGATGTCGTACATCGGCGGCTAGCCGGGCCGACCCCGCCCGTTAACTCCAGCCCAACAACACCGGCCGCTTACGATCAGTGACCCTATGCCAGGTCGGCGGCTCAGTACCCTGAGATTGAACTTGCTACCTTGCCACCGTCCGGCGCAACAGCCCACCAGGTTCCACCGACTCCCTGGCCCTTCACATCTCCGGCTGCAGCGTCGTTCGCGTAGGTGTACACCGGCAGGCCGTCGACGGTCACCTGCATCGTTCCGTCGTCCCGACTGATGGTTCCAACTATGCCCGTGACGCCTGTCACCGGTGGCGTCGAGGACGTGGCCCTGACCGCGGGCCACATCCCCGAGCAGTCGGCATTGCAGGCACTCTTGCCCGAATTCGCCGTGTCCTTGTCGAACACGTAGACGGTCATTCCCTTGTCATCAACCACGACGCTGCCCAGGGAAGTGCTGGCTGTCTTGAGGACCGGCACGGCGGACTGGCCGGGGGTCGGCGTCGCCGAGCCGGAGGCTGCCCCCGCACCGGCCGACGAAGAACCGGACGATGACGTGCCCGGCCGGTACGCCCCGCCGCCCGGCGACGGCCCGCACCCGGTGAGTGCGGCCAGCCCCACCGCACCCGCAAGGACTACAAGCCCGATGCCCTTTTTCATGATCATTTCCTGACTTCAGTATCCGCAGGCCGAATCTACTGGCCCCGCTGATCACACGTAGCCGGAGGCGGCCAGGTTCACCGGGCCGGCAAGCAGTTACCCGGTGCGTAGGGTCCGAGTCCGTTCCGGCTGCCCGAGCCCAGCAGCTGTTGTAACGGCGTAGACCGGCAACGCGCCGACAAGACGCTCTCGGGAGCCAACACGGAGGTCTGAACGGTAGTGGAGTCAGAGTCCTCCGTGGCCTGTTCCGTCGGGGCAAACAGGGAATTCGGGCATAGCCAGTCTGCTGGATTCATTTGGCGGGAGGACGGTCGACTACTTCTGCCCTTGGCCGATGAGATCGGAGTCGATGCGGGCGCCGTCGTGTTCGCGGGAGCGCGGTTGCCGGCGGCCACCGCGCTGCGCCGCAGCGCCGGCGAGGACAACAAGCACGATGCCCCCGAATTGGGTAAGCGAGGGCTGCTGATGCAGCACGAACAGCCCGAGGATCACGCCGATGGCGGGCTCGAGGGCCCTCAGGGTACCGAACGCGGTCGGCGTCATCCGGCGCAGGGCACGCATCTCGAGCGCCATTGGCAGCACCGGCATCAGGACGGCCAGACCGAGGGCGGCGGCGAGGACACTGGCGGCGGCCCGTCGGGAAGACCGTCCTGTCGCCCCTGTGGAAGCGCTTGCAAGTGGCTGAATCGTTGACAAGGCAGAAAGGGGGCTGTTTAGCTTGCTGCCTGAAGACAACCGCCGCGGAAGGAATGGTGTGGCGTGAGCTCTGCATGGCTGCCCGGGCGTGTCATCCGCCCGCTCACCGAGTCCGATGCCGAGGTGTATGTGGCGTCGGTGTGCTTCAAGACAGGGCCGCCGGGTCCTGCCGGAGTGGAGGTCGAGCGACTGGTCCACGATGTCGCGAACCACAGGCTCCCGGTGCCCGTTGCACGGGTCAGCGAGGCCGTGGCGGCGTCGGCGGAACCGTTGCCTGGCGGAGGCGTGATCACCTTTGAGCCGGGAGGTCAGCTGGAAATCAGCTCCGCCTGCGCGGCTGATCTTGCGGCGCTAGTCGCGGCGACACGCGCAGACCTTGCCGCCGTTGAGGCCCTGCTTGCGGACGGCGGCCTTTGCTTCGGCTCATTGGCGCTGGACCCCAACCGGCCGCCCTTGCGGTCACTGGATCATCCTCGCTACGCCGCGATGGAGCATCATTTTGACCGCAGCGGCCCTGCCGGGCGCACGATGATGTGTTCCACGGCTTCCCTGCAAATTTCCCTGGACGCCGGATTCGACAGCCCAGGCACCGCCGGCGCCAATCAACGATGGTCCCGCCTGCACAATCTGCTGCCGGTCCTCGTTGCCATGTTTGCCAACTCCCCGTTCCTTCACGGCGTCCCCAGCGGCTGGCACAGCAACCGTCAGCGTATGTGGCTGGCCACGGATCCGACCCGGACCGCCGCGGTCCCTAGCGCCGCGGACCCCCGCCTCGCCTGGGCACGCTACGCACTCGATGCACTCGTGCTCTGCATTCCCTCGGAGACGGCTTCCTGGAAAGCTCCGCCCGGGCTGACGATGCGAAACTGGCTTCGCGGGGACGGCCCGAGGCCCGTCACGCTGGATGACCTGACTTACCACCTGACAACCCTGTTCCCGCCTGTCCGGCCACGGGGGTTCCTGGAGATCAGGGTGATCGATGCACAGGAAGGCAGCGATTGGGAGACGGTCACGGCCATGGTGACTGCGCTCATGGACGATGAACGCGCAGCCGACCTCGCTGAAGAGGCCTGCGCCCCGCTTGTTTCCCTATCCGATCCGATCAGGACGGCGGCCCGTGACGCGCTGGCGGCTCCTGCGCTCGCCTCCGCAGCCCTCGGCTGCGCCGAGGCCGCGCTGATGGCATTGCCCCGATTGGGAGCCGACGCCGCCACGAGATACCGGGCAGAAGATTTCGTTGACCGCTACACGGCGCGGGGCCGGAGCCCTGCGGACGAACGAGTGGACCGGTGGCAAAGAACCGGCAGCTATTTTTGTTCGCCAGAGTATGAGAAGGGTTCCGAAAATGCCAGATAACCTTCCCGGGTCCGACATCGATCCGGAAACTCTCAGGACGCTCATCGCCGACGGGCTGGAAAGGGCACGGAAACGGACGCATGCGCTGACGGAGTGCGACGAGGAAGACCTGCTGAAGCAGCACTCACCGCTGATGTCGCCGCTGGTCTGGGACCTGGCGCATGTCGGCAGCCAGGAGGAAATCTGGCTGGTGCGCGACGTCGGCAATATGGAGCCGGTGCGGTGCGACATCGACCAGATGTACGACGCTTTCGAGCATCCCCGCAGCGCCAGGCCCTCGCTGCCGCTCCTCTCGCCGGAGGAGTCCCGAAAGTACCTTGCCCAAGTGCGCACCAAAACACTCGACATCCTGGACCGGATCCCCTTGGAAGGCCAGCCGCTGGTGGATCGGGGCTTCGCATTCGGGATGATCATCCAGCACGAGCAGCAGCACGACGAGACGATGCTGGCCACGCACCAGCTCCGCGTGGGCGCCCCGGTCCTGCAGGCCCGGCCGTTGCCGGCCGACGTCCTGCCTCCGGACCGGTCCTCCCTGGCCAAAGAGGTGCTGGTCCCTGCCGGGCCGTTCATGATGGGGACTTCAGTGGAGCCGTGGGCACTGGACAATGAACGGCCAGCCCATGAGATTCATGTACCGGACTACTGGATCGACACCGTTCCCGTCACCAACGGCGCCTACCGGTCTTTCATCGACGACGGCGGCTACAACGACCCGCGCTGGTGGACGGCCCAGGGGTGGAACCACGTCAGGGAAGCCGGGCTGGCAGCACCCAAGTACTGGGAACGCAACGGTCACCAGTGGTTCAGGACCAGGTTCGGCGTCGTTGAACCGGTGCCCGAGGACGAGCCGGTGCAGCACGTGTGCTGGTTTGAAGCGGACGCCTACGCCCGCTGGGCCGGGCGCCGGCTTCCAACGGAGGCAGAGTGGGAAAAGGCTGCGCGGTACGACCCCCGGTCGGGACGCTCGCGCCGCTACCCCTGGGGCGACGAAGATCCTTCACCTCATCACGCGAACCTTGGCGGGTCAGCGCTCCGGCCGTCGCCCGCCGGCTCCTACCCGGGAGGAACATCACCGCTGGGAGTGCGCCAGCTCATCGGTGATGTCTGGGAATGGGTCTCCAGTGACTTCCGCCCGTACCCCGGTTTCAACGCCTTCCCGTATCGGGAGTACAGCGAAGTGTTTTTCGGATCTGATTACAAGGTGCTGCGCGGCGGGTCCTGGGCGGCTGACCCGGCCGCGTGCCGGGGGACATTCCGGAACTGGGACTACCCGATCCGCCGGCAGATTTTTGCCGGGTTCCGCACAGCGCGCGACGCCGCACCAGCCGAGGTGCATTAGCCCATGTGTCGCCATCTGGCGTACATCGGATCCCCGATGCCGCTCGCGGAGCTGCTGCTCACCCCCGGCCATGGGCTGCTAACTCAGTCGTGGGCGCCCAGGCGTCAGCGTAACGGGACGGTAAACGCCGATGGTTTCGGCGTCGGCTGGTACGCCCCGGGCGATCCCCTGCCTGCCCGTTACCGCCGCGCCATACCGATCTGGGCGGACAGGTCATTCGCCGACGTCGCCAGAGTTACCTCAAGCCGGGCCGTTCTCGCGGCCGTCCGATCCGCGACATCGGGGATGACCCAGGAGGAGTCAGCTGCTGCCCCGTACGCGAGCGGCCCCTGGCTTTTCAGCCACAACGGACGCGTCGAGGGCTGGCCGGACGCGTTGGAAGGTCTGGCCGCGGCGCTTCCGACGTCGCGCTTGCTGGCACTCGAAGCCCAAGTCGACTCCGCCCTGCTCTGGGCCCTCGTCCTCGAACAGCTCGCCGCCGGGGACAGCGCCGGCGATGCGCTGACGCACGTAGTCCGCAGTGTCACCGCCGCCACCAGTGCCCGGCTGAACTTTCTGCTCACCGACGGCACGCACATCGCAGCCACAGCTGCCGGGGATACCCTTTTTTGGCGAACCGGCCCCGGGAGCGTCGTGGTGGCCAGCGAACCATCCGACGACGGCCCCGGCTGGCACGAAGTGCCCGACAACTGCCTCCTGACCGCAACCGCAGATCACGTCGACATACGTCCGATTTCCAACCTCACGAAGGAACAGGTGGCCCCATGAGCCTCTCCACCGAACGCTCCGAAATCATTCACCACCTGCCTCCGGACCACCTGGGGCGCAGCCTGCGCGCCGATGTGCGCGCCGGACTCACAGCATCGCCAAAGACGCTGCCGCCCAAGTGGTTCTATGACAAGCTCGGCAGCGAACTGTTTGAGCGGATCACCGAGCTGCCGGAGTACTACCCGACGCGGGCCGAACGTGAGGTGCTGGAGCTCTACTCAGCGGAGATGGCGGCTGCGAGCCCTGCAGAGACGCTGATCGAGCTCGGGTCCGGATCTTCCCGGAAGACCCCGCTGCTGCTCAACGCCCTCAGGAAGACCGGATCCCTCCGCCGCTACGTTGCCGTGGATGTCAGCGACACCGCACTGCTGGATGCCCAAAGCGAATTGGCTCCGGCCTTTCCCGACCTCAAACTGCAGGCTGTGGCCGCGGATTTCGAGACCCAGCTGCACCTTCTGCCACGGACGGGACGCCGCATGATCGCGTTCCTCGGCGGTACCATCGGCAATCTTGAGCCTGAGGCCAGGGCCCGCTTCCTCGCGGACGTCCGCGAGTTGCTCGGCGACGACGGCGGCTCGCTGCTGCTCGGCACGGATCTGGTGAAATCACCACACATCCTGGTTCCGGCGTACGCCGACGCGGAAGGAGTCACCGCCGAGTTTAACCGGAACGTGCTGCGCGTCCTCAACGCCGAGCTGGGTGCCGACTTCGACGTGATGGCCTTTGAGCACGTGGCGGTATGGAGGCCCCAGGAGGAGTGGATCGAGATGCGGCTGCGCGCCAGCAGACCAATGCTGGTCCGACTCCCCGGAGTGGCCATGGACGTCCATTTCCACGAGGGTGAGGAACTGCGAACGGAGATTTCGGCCAAGTTCCGCCCCGAGGGCGTGGTTGAAGAGGTCGAAACAGCGGGGTTCGCCGCCGTCGGGCAATGGACCGACCGGCAGAACCGCTACGCCATGACCCTGGCCGAAGCCGTCTAGGCTGGCCGGTGAACGGGTACCGTCAGGTACCCCCGCGACGTTCACCGAAGGAAGTCGACCAGTCGCTGTAGCTCGCTCTCGGTGTTGTAGTAGTGCACCGAGGCCCGCACCACCATGTCCTCCCCCGGCCACCTGCCTGCGGGAAGTGTCTCGGCCCGGACAGATGGGGGCGCCACGGAGACATTGATCCGTTCATCCGCCAGCCGGCTCCTGATGTTCCGGGCGTCGCTTCCCTTCACCGAAAACGTGACGATGCCGCACCGGATGATCCCGCGGTCATGGACAGTGACCGCGGGAACCGCCGCCAGGTCGCCCCTCAGCCGCTCCGCGAGCGCGGCAACACGCTCCTGAACAGCGTCCAGCCCCAGGGCCAGGGCGTAATCTGCTGCCCGGCCCAGGCCCAGCCGTCCGGCGGCACTGGCCTCCCAGCTCTCAAATCGCCGGGCATCGCCGCGAATTTCAAAGCCCCCGGCACCGGTCGGAACGGCGGAATGCCCGTCCAGCATGGCCGGCTCAAGCCGGTCCATGACTCCAGCGCGCACATAGAGGAAAGCGGTGCCGCGTGGTCCGCGCAGGAACTTCCGCCCCGTGCCCGCCAGAACGTCGCAGCCCAATGACTGCACGTCCAACGGCATCTGGCCCACCGACTGGCATGCGTCGAGCACAAACATCACCCCGGCAGCGCGGCAGCGTTTGCCAACCTCCGCCGCCGGATTTACCAGTCCGTTGGCCATGGGCACATGGGTCAGGGCCACCATGGCCACGTCTCCGCGCTCAAGCTCCCGCTGCAGGTGCTCCACGTCAACCTGCCCGTGGGAATCGTCGTCGAGCACCACAACCTGCAGATCATGACGACGCGCAAGGTGCCGCAGCGCAATGACGTTGCCGGCATATTCGGTGTGTCCGATCAGCACGCGGGTTCCGGAGACGAAAGGGAAGCTGTACACCGCCGCCGCCCAGGCACGGCTGCCGTTTTCGGCCAGGGCTATCTCGTTGGGCCCGGCCCCGATCAGCCGGGCCACCGAGGAGTACACGCCCTTCAGCCGATCATCAGCCTCCTCCGCCGCCTCATAGCCGCCGATCTCTTCCTCACGGCGCAGATGAGCCACCACGGTTTCCAATACGGGACTGGGGACCAGCGAACTTCCCGCATTGTTCAGATGGGACACGCTCAGGGCACCACGGGTCTGCTGGCGCACCGCTTCGACATCAATTGGCATAACCCACATCCTGCCGCACTTGTGCCTGCATGTAATCCCGGCCCCGGCCGCCATCGTGGCTGCTTCTCATTGGTCATGAATCCGGGGAAAGGTCTTCAAGAAATCCGGTCTCTCGAGGTGTTCAACGTCCGCGCCAGCCAACCCGAGCTGCCGGGCAGTAACGTGACCCGCTAGGCCCGCACACAACCTCGGCCTTACATGTCTTGCCGCGGGGTCCAACCGGCGGGGCGTGGGCCCGGCGTTTGGGCGCGCTCACGATCGGTGCGAGCGGACCACCCCTGCACCGTGTCGCCGCCAGTTACGGCTCCCCGAGCGATCCGGAACCCCACATCCTCGTGATGCATATCGGGGGCACCGCCGCGCCGGACCGAGGCTCGTACGCTCCACGCCTCATCAGCAAAGCCCCCACCCCGGAACACGCGATACTCTCCATACCGAGCGGGATCGAGGAAGTCCCAGCACCACTCCCAGGTGTTGCCGAGCGTGTCGAACAAGCCGAAGGTATTGGGTCGTTTCATGCCCACGATTTGCGGACTCAACACGCCGTCGGCCGCGGTCCATGCGACTTCGCCAAGATCGCCGTAGCGCGGCCCCGACGTCCCCGCCCGGCACGCATGCTCCCATTCCGCTTCGGTCGGGAGCCGGTAGCCCGGACGCTCCGGGTGCCACTCCGCCTCGCCATTGTCCAGCGTGTACGCAGCAGGCAGACCCGCGAGTGCAGAAGCCTCGTTGCAGAAACGAATCACATCCCACCAGGTCAGGTCTGTTGCAGGCCGGCGGGATATGGACGGCGCCAGCCCTGACACGCGCGCGTGGAGTTCTTCAGTCACGGGGACGCACCCGATTTCAAATGGCACGAGATCCACACTCCACCTGCGCTGACGTCGGGCGTCGTGCAGCGAGACGGTACCCCCTGCCAATTGCACAAGTCCGAAGTCGATCACTGTCCGATCATTTCATCCGGCAATGCTGAGTTCATCCTTGGACAGTGCGTGGCGCCGCCCTTGCCGCTGCCCGGGGACGCGAAACTATCAGGGTTGTCAGTGCCCATAGTCCCTTGACGCATGGCAAGCACCGGAGCAATGTTCACACGAGAGCCATGCCTCTGATGGCCGATAGCCGTCCGGGCCCAGCCCTCGTGCCGCGACAACCGGGTGCACAACGGACCACAATGCATCCCTTGTGCTCTTCCCAGGCGGAGCCGCCTGCGGTCAACCTCGGGGGCGCTTCGGTGACCTCTTGGACAGGAGAAGTAAGGATGGATCTCGAGCATCCGCCCCCGGGCCCAAAGACGGTAACGGCGGTTAGGGCCGCCAAAGACGCTGCGCGGGCATCCATTTCCGCGTCGCGGAAGAAAGTTTCGTACGGCGCCCAGGACCGCAGAGGACCACTCCTGTGGAATTCAGGCCTGGAAAGGCTCACCAACCGAACCCGCCGGCCGGGACAGCCAGCCGATGCTGGCATGAACCTGTTCTACGAGGACCTTGAGTGGAATCCCCTCTTTGGCCCGGGCGATCCCTCGGGGATCATTCCGAGGGACACGGACAAGGTTCCGCCTGGAAATATGGCCAATGCGGGAGGGCTGATACTGCCCTGGTGCTCGAATTCAAAAGAGGTCCGCCAGAGGGCCATTGTTGTGTACCGCCTTGGGGAGGACCTGGATACGATCGAAGATCCCCTCACGTATGTCTTCCAGTATTACTGGGACAACGTGGGGTACTTCTTGCCGGCCACCTTTGGGTCTTTCGACGAGAAGATCTCTATGGGTGAGGGGCCCAGCTCATCTCTCAATGTGGACTTCATCCTCGGTCCTGCAGGAGACCTGGTTGCCAGGGCATGGGCGTAGGGTCCTGGCTGAAGTGGCACGGCCCTGCCAATCACTTGGCGGCAACCCTGCCCGCCTCCGACACTGCACTTCCCCCGCTCTCTTGAATTCTTCCGGGGGCTGGACGTCAGATGGTGTCTGACAACCACACCCAAGGAGGCCACCATGACGGTCACTTTCAACCACACCATCATCTACGCAACAGACAAGCGCCGTTCGGCGACGTTCCTGGCCAACGTACTCGGGCTGCCGGAACCCCAACCTATGTGGTCTTTCATGACCGTACCGCTTGACCATGGAGTAGCCCTCGATTTCGCTACGACGGACCGGCCCATCTCCCCGCAGCACTACGCCTTCCTGGTCAGCGAGGAGGACTTCGACGGAATCTTCGCAAGGATCCAGGCCCAGGGCATCCCCTACTGGGCAGACCCTGGACGGTCCCGCCCGCACCAGATCAACCACAACGACGGCGGACGCGGCGTCTACTTCGCGGATCCTGACGGACATTTCCTCGAGGCGATCACGCGTCCGTATGGATCGGGTGCTGCATGATCCACCCCCGTGCGGGTTTTTCGCGAAGACCTTCGCCCACTTAGCCTCAATCTCCTTGTCCTCCACCACGGCGTCGCCCTTGAGCACTATGCCTTGCCGACCTTTTCCGTTGTAAACAGCACCTGAGTCCCCGCGGGCACCCCCTCCGGGCGAGCCCCCTGCCCCTCGTCACTCGCCCCCTTGCGGATCGGTAGGCTAAGCCCATGGCATTGGGGCATGCGGCGCAGCCGCGGGCAGTCCGGTCCCACAGAGTGGTCCTGGATGCGTACGCGTTGATCAAGGGTTGGCTCATCGCCACCTCGCTGTGGGTGGGCGTGCTACTTCTTCTGGTGGCGGCAGGCTATGGTGTGCCCGCCTCGCGCGACGGCACCGACGCTGGCCACGTGTGGGGCTTATTGGGCATGGTGGTTTTTTATGGCTTCGGAGTTTCCCTGGTGTTTGCGGCGCCACTGGCCTGGGTGTTGGCTTACCTTTTGCGCCCGGTCCGTTATCAATGGATCCACATCGGAGCCTTTTTCGCGGTGCCCACCCTCGTATTCTGGCTGCTGGGAAGCGTCCTGGGTCTCGGCTGGCAGCCCTGGTTGCTGATCCCATGGGCAACCGTTGGCGCAGCGGCAGCCATCGGCCGTTGGGCAATCCGCAAAGACGTCCTTGCAGCTGACCCGGCCTGACCGCTC
Organism: Arthrobacter sp. 05T47; assembly: GCF_056395825.1. Lineage (NCBI taxonomy): Bacteria > Bacillati > Actinomycetota > Actinomycetes > Micrococcales > Micrococcaceae > Arthrobacter > Arthrobacter sp. 05T47. The sequence continues at coordinate 307,755 of NZ_JBFTKG010000001.1, forward strand.
GCTGCAGGATCCCTCTGCGGACGGGAGAAAAGCGGCAGCACTAGAGCAGCGAAGCTGTTTTGGTGTGGGAGACAGGGCTTTCACTCGATGTTGTAGTCCTTCGACTGTTTCAAGTCATCGCCTTTCCAAGTGATGCGGAGAACGCTCTCGTCGCCACCGAAGATGTGGGCTCTTCGACCGATGCAAAGTCACCCCTTCAACCTCCTGCGTTCCCGTGTTCGTCATCTAGTTACCCCAGCAGTTCGATCATGGGCTGGAAGATGGTCTCCGTATGGGCCCGGTTCTCTGCAAGGGGCTGCTGTCGCCCTGATGCTCGGCCCCTTCCTCCGGGACCGGAGCGCAGTTTCCAGACCGCTGCGCCTCGCGCGCGGCCCTTGCCATTCCCGTGGCCGTTCGGGATGATGCCTAGGCACGGGGCTTTAGTGCCTAAGCCGAAAGGGGCGCCGATGCTGCAAGCATTTGGCTGGGGTCTGCTTGCCGGGTCCTCGTACTTCCTGGGTGGACTGCTCGCCCTGCGGTGGCGCGTTGGCAACAGCATCCTGCTCGGCATCCTGACCGGGCTCGGTGCCGGCGCCCTGCTCTCGGCCGTCGCTTACAAGCTCGTGGCGGAGGCGGGGCGGCTGGCCGGCGGGAGCGGTTATGTCGGGGTGGGACTGATCGGCGGGGCCGTGGCGACGGCGTGGGTGGTGACGGGTGCCGTGCGAGGCCGGCGGCTGTCCGAACCTCCCGTCCACGAGCCCAGGTTCCTAGTGATCGGGCTGTCCGTGGTCGCCGAAGCGGTTGTTATCACCGGGGCGCTACTCGGCGGCTACGGCATCAGCGCCGCGGTGCTTGCCGCTGTCTTCCTCTGCGGCGTGCCCGAGGCCATGGCCGACACCGAACCGCTGCGCAAGTCAGGCATGACCACCCGCCACGTTATGTCCGCCTGGCTGGCCATGACGCTCTTGTGCGCAGCGTCGGTGGCCATCTTCACAGTGCTGCTTCAGGCCGCCCGGCCCGAGGTGGTAGCCTTCTCGCTCGCCTTCGCCGGCGGCGGCGTCCTGACGAACGTAACGACCCGCATGGTGCCGGAGGGGCTCCGGGACGCCGGCGCCGCCACCGGCATCGCGATCGCCGTCGGATTCGGCCTCTCCTACGCCCTTGTGGAGATCCTCGGCGAGCACTGAGGCCGTGATCCTTGCGGTGGGCGATGACAGGTTCCATCACGCTGCCACATCCCGGACCGCGAGGACAGGGAATGATGGGAGTCATCGAAGTCCGCTAGGCACCGGCAGCACGTGTCCCGACGACGGCCCGGCCAACGCCCAGCCTGTAGCCTTAGCCTGTCCGACGTCCGACACTACTATCCGGAGGGAAAACAGCGTGGCCGCAGCTTTCATGAACCATGCCACAGCTGCCCTCCGCCGCGGATTCCTAGTGATGGGCGTTCTTGCCGTCGTGGCCGGATTCCTCGGGATGCACATCATGACGGGAATACATGGCGCCCATGCCATGACTGGGGTGACTTCCTCCACGGAATCTGCGGGGACGTCCTCCCAAACGGCACAGAGCCTCGCATCACATCCTGGCGCCCATGACCTGAGCGCCGTTACAACCGCCAATGACTCCATTGCGCCGCCCCGTGCGACCCCGCCGGGTCCCGGCCTGACGGGCAACAGCCGAACGGACGAGCCGTCGGCGACGTGCGCGTGCGAATCGAGCTGCACCGACCCTGCATCAATGCACTCGGCCTGTGTGCCCTCGGCGGCCGGGACCTCCCTGGCCGCGCCCCCACCGGGCGCGGCACCCACGTCCATCCACACCCCGGACCTGTGCGGAAACGACGCCGCCCGAAAATACTCTTATATGCCTGCGAGTCCTTCACCAGGCGATCTGTCCATCAGTCGGACGTAAGACCGGACCGCGCCGTGTCATGCCCGGCGCCCCCACTTACCCGACACGTTACCGCGCGGTATTCCCGCAGCGCTGACGTGTCATCCGCAGGCGCGCAACAGCGCCAATTTGATGATTGAAGGACTTATCACCGTGAAGAAGACCCTGACCATTTCTGCCCTGGCCATCGCCGCCGCCCTCGCCCTTGCCGGCTGCGCCGGCAACTCCGGAAGTACACCCACCAGCGCCATGCCGGGTATGGGCAGCGGCGGCATGGGCATGTCGTCAAGCTCAGCCCCCGCAACCGCGGACCACAACGCCACCGACACCATGTTCATCCAAGGGATGATCCCGCACCACACCCAGGCCGTGGAAATGAGCGACATGATTCTCAAGAAGCAGGGAATGGATGCGCGGATCACCGCGCTGGCCACGAAGATCAAGGCCGCGCAGGCGCCCGAAATCGAGCAAATGACGGTATGGCTCAAGACCTGGAACGAACCCACCCAGATGGCCGGCGGTCATGGCATGGGCGACGGGATGATGGGCGATGACGACCTGAAGAAGCTCGACGCCGCCCAGGGCACCGAAGCGGCCAAGCTGTTCCTGACCCAGATGATTGCCCATCACGAGGGGGCGGTGATGATGGCCAAGACTGAAAGCAGCCAAGGCAAGAACCCCGAAGCCATCCAGCTGAGCAAGGGGATCGTGACCGCTCAGGAAGCTGAAATCCAGGAAATGAAGGATCTGCTGGCGGCCCTCTAACCAGCGTCGGGCCCCCGTCCGCCGTCGGACCGGGGCCCGACCAGGTCCCACACGTCGACCAGAACGGCGATCTTGGCAGCGATGTCTGCCATCGATTCTTCGTCAGTGTTCAAGCCGCTTCGCGAGCCGAGCAAGGGACCGACCCCTCGGTGAGGGTGCCTCAAGCCCTATACGTGACAACCGCTTATTGTTTTCCATTTCCAAGAACCCGGTCCTGACATAGGGTGAAGCGCACCACGCGATACTTGCGTGGGCCTCTGGCCGGAATCACGAACTGGATCCTGGGAAATGGATGCGCATCAGGGTTGATCAAAGCGGTAGATACGACGAGGAGACGTGCCGGTACCGTCACTCAACGCGGCTCTGACCGTCACGTCATTCCCGCCGTGCGCCAAAATTTGCAGACCGGCCGAGACGCAAAATCAGCACGTCCATCCGCAGACACACAAGGGAGACTCTCATGTTGCTTTGGATAGCCATCATTATCGCCGTTCTCTGGCTTCTCGGATTGCTCGGCGGCATCGGCGGGGGGCTCATTCACTTGCTTTTGGTTATTGCCGTCGTAGTTCTGATCTTCCACTTCATCCGCGGCAGGTCTCGCACCTAAATACGCCGAAAGCGTTTGCCAGCGCCTGGATTCGGTCGTCGTCGGCGATTGGCTGCTGTGGTTCTGGCGGTTTGCTTGCCAGTGGTGGGCCGCTCACAGAGTGCGCCAAGGCAGCGTGCGTGTGGGAAATTTCGTTGTTCGACAACGCGGGTAGGCGGGCGGATACTGAAGAACCATGAAGCCTACCCAAAGCGGGTTGCGCATCCAGCTTCTCGGCTCGTTCACCGTGTACGTCAACGGGAACGCCGTCGAGAACAGCCACTGGCGGCTGCACAAGGCAAAGGCCGTGGTGGCGATGCTGGCGTTGGCGCGTGGTCAGCGCGGCCGGCGCGAGCAGGTACTGGACCGCCTATGGCCTGACATGGAGCCGGTGGCCGCCGCACGGAATCTGCATCAGACCCTGTACGTCGCTCGACGTACGCTCGCCAGCGCTGGAGCCGGCAGCGACGGCCTGCTCGCAGTCCGCGGTGAAGTGGTGGTGCTGGATGACACTGGCCCGGTCGATGTCGATGTCCTGCAGTTCGAGCGTTCTGCCGCGGCAGCGTTGGCTGCAGGTGTCGAGGCAAGCCTGCGCGATGCAGCCGATTTGTATGGTGGTGACCTTTTGCCGGAGCTGCCGGATACGGATTGGCTGACGACACGCCGCGATGAGCTCCGGGAAATCCACTGCGAAGTACTGGTGAAACTGGCGTCCACGGTGGCGCAGCGCGCGCCGGAGGAAGCGTTGGTCATCCTCACCCATGCGCTCGAATCCGATCCCATCCACGAGGGGGCTGTGCGCGCGCAGATGATGGTGCTGGCTGGGATGGGCCGGCGGTCGGAAGCTTTGGCACGATATGAGCGGCTGGTCGACGAACTCCTCGACGCGTTCGGGACCGACCCGGACACCCGGACGACCGGACTGTTTCGGGAGTTGTTGACCGGCTCGCCGCCCGAGGAACGCCTCCACCAGCCCACCGGCGTGACCGGCAACGACGATGCCATCGGTTATCTGCCATCCCCGTTGACAAGCTTCATCGGGCGCGAGCGTGAGCTCGTTGACGTCGAGCGCCTGATGGGCCATGCTCGCTTGCTCACCCTCACCGGGGCTGGCGGCAGCGGCAAGACCAGACTGGCATTGGAGGCTGCGAAGACAGTACGTCCTGAGTACGTGGACGGAGTCTGGTTTGTCGACCTCGCGGCCGTCGGGGAGTCGCTGCTGGTGGCCGATGCCGTAGCCGAGGTCCTCGGGTTGGATTCCGGCGCGGCACCAAACCGCGTGCAAGCGCTGGTCGACCAACTGCGGCGACGCTCGCTGCTCCTTGTGCTGGACAACTGCGAACACCTGCTGGCGGCCTGTGCGCAACTCGTCGTCGCACTACTCGACGGATCCCCTGGGGTTAAAGTGCTGGCCACCAGCCGGGAGCCACTCCATGCCGACGGGGAGTACACCTACCGGGTGCCGTCGTTGCCCCTGCCCCTGCAGACCGACGGTCTCGACCTGGCCGTGCTGGGCCGTCTGCCCTCTGTCCGGCTTTTCGTTGAGCGGGCAGCGCAAGTCCGGCCGGGTTTCGCTCTCGACGCCGACAACGCGCAGGGGGTGACAGAGTTGTGCCGGCGGCTCGACGGGATGCCACTGGCCCTGGAATTGGCCGCGGCCAGAACCGCCGTACTCGAACCCGCCGAGATCGTCCAGAGATTGGGCGATGCTTTGTCCATGCTCGGCGGGGGAACCAGCGGCGTCACGCGGCACCAGACGCTGCGTGGCACCTTGGAATGGAGCCACGAACTGCTTACCAAACCGGAGCAGGTTCTGCTGCGCCGGCTGTCCGTGTTCGCGGGAGGTTTCACCCTCGACGCCGTGGCAGCAGTCTGCGCCGACGCGCCCCTCCAGCGGATCGAACTGCTCGACCTGTTGGCCAAGCTGGTGGACAAGTCCTTGGTGGTCACCGAAAGAAGGGGCGCCGAGACCCGATACCGGCAATTGGAGACGGTCCGCCAGTTTGGCCACGAGAATCTCGATCATGCAGGTGAGGCGGCTCAACTGGCGGCCGCGCATTGCGCCTACTTCCTTGCCGTCGCCGAATCCCACAATCCCGAACGGGCCACCGGGGTGGTCATCGAACAGCCGAAGGTGCTCGACCGCGAGCACGACAACCTGCGCGCTGCGCTGCGCTGGTCGTGCGCCCACGAGCCCGAGACCGCGCTCCGGCTCGCCGCCAGCCTGTGGCGGTTCTGGTTCGTCCGCGGTCACGCGGTCGAGGGAGCACGTTGGGTCGAGCGTGCCTTGACGGTGGCTCCCGACGCGACCCGGTCCCGCGCGGCCGCCCTAATCGGCCTGACCGGGCTGGACAGCCGGCAGGGCCGCGCAGATCGGCATCGGGCGCTCGGAGCGGAGGCCCTGGCAATTATGCGGGAGATCGGCAACCCTGACGAAGTGGTGATGGCCCGGCTCATTGAGACCTCGCTCGCCTGGAGCACTTTCGACTTGGAAGAGGCCGAACAGCTGGCAGCCGACGTGCACACCGAGGCGGTCGAGGGTGGCAGACCCGAACATTGCGCTGCCAGCAGTTGGCTGCTCGGCCAGTGTGCGTTGTCCCGGGAGGACGGACCACTCGCCGCCCGTCACCTAAACACCTGCCTGAGCGAACTCTCACAGTCTGGCACCAGCACTCCACCCTTCCTGCCGGTAATCACGCCCAGCCTGCAACTTGTCCCGATTGCCGGACGGTTGGTCCCCTGCGTCGAGGAGACCCTGCTGTTGGGCCGGCGGGTTGGCGTTGTCCAAGCCAAAGGCTACGTGCTGTCCGCGATCGGCTACGCGGCCAGGCTTTCGAGAGACACGCAGTCTGCGATATCCGTCATCACGGATGCAGCCGAACATTTCGCCGAGTTAGGAGATGACCTTGCTAGGGCGCAAACACTTCATCAACTTGGCTGCATTCTGCGCGACTGTGGCGACTACAGTGCGGCCGATGAGGCCCTGTCCTTGGCGCGGGAGTTGCGGCTCGGCCTGGGCGACCGGCGCGGCGAGCTGCTGACCGAGATCAATATCGCCCTGCTCCGCGCCATGGGTGGTGACATCGACCGCGGCCTGACAGACGCTCGGCTTTGCCTCTCAGGGTTCGAGTCCGCGGGAGATCAGGTGGGGATGGGCGCCACGTTGACCATTCTCGGTGCCGCCGAACTGATCTCTGGGGAGGTCCGGGCGGCGCGGGAAATGTACAGGCAGGCAGCGGAAAGGGTCGCCCCGTGGCGGCGACACACTGGCTGGCAACGGTTGATGGTCGCAGAACTATCCAACGAGCTCGGCGACCCACATCGGGCGGCCCGCGAAATTGACAGGGCTGGGGCGATTTTCGACCAAACGAGATGCCTCATCGCCGGTCAGCGGCTGGCCGCACTGCGCAGGCGGGACTCGGATGATGATGTTGAGACGGCGTTGAGTGCTCGTTGAGGACGGTTCACTAGCGTTATTCCTGGATCTGGCAAATGGATCTGACAAACAATCAGCAATCAGGAGGAACGCATCGTGACAACGACGCAGACTGGGCCGACCCGCATCGGCGAGGCCACCATCGCCGAGTTTGCCGCGGGCCTGCGCGGCACAGTCGTCCGGCCAGGGGACGCGGACTACGACCACGAACGCAGCATCTGGAACGGGGCCCACGACCGCCGCCCGACGCTCATCGCACGCTGTGCGGGTGTGGCAGATGTGATCCGCACGGTCGATCTCGCGCGCAGCGAGGGGTTGCCGTTGGCGGTTCGCGGCGGTGGCCATTCGATCCCCGGGTTTTCCACCGTCGACGACGGTATCGTGCTGGACCTTTCGCTGATGAAGGGGGTCCAGGTGGACCGTGCCCGCCGCCGCGTGGCGGCACAGGCAGGGTGTACGTGGAAGGACGTGGATGCAGAGACCCAGCAATTCGGGCTTGCGGTGACCGGCGGCCTGGTGTCCTCGACCGGCATCGCCGGCTTCACCACCGGCGGCGGCATCGGCTGGCTCGTGCGCAAGCACGGGCTGGCCAGCGACAACCTGGTCGGCGCCGACGTCGTCACCGCTGACGGGCAGTTTGTTCACGCCAGTGCGGACGAGCACCCCGATTTGTTTTGGGGGCTGCGCGGCGGCGGCGGCAATTTCGGTGTGGTGACGTCCTTCGAGTATCAATTGCACGAAGTGGGGCCCGTCGTCCTGTCCGGCCTGGTTTTCTACCCCGGAGAAGAGGCGGAGCAGGTGTTGAGCGGCTATCGGGCTGCCTGCGCGGCGGCCCCCGATGAGCTGACCACGCTGGTCAACATGACCACGGCGCCGCCGGTCCCGTTCCTGCCAGAATCGGTGCACGGCAAGCCGGTCATCGCCGTGGGAGGGTGCTGGTCCGGAGATCTCGATGCCGGCGAGGCCGCCACCGCGCCCTTCCGGTCGTTGGGCACGGTCATCGCGGATGTCTTCGCGGCCAACCCGTACGCGGGGTGGCAGCAGGCGCTCGATCCGCTGTACCCGCGGGGCGTGCACAACTATTTCCGCTCGGCATTTCTGCCCGGCGCCGACGACGCGTCCATGCGCGTCCTGCTGGACTCGTTTGCAGCATTCCCCAACGCCATGACGGAGATCCACCTGCACCACCTCGGCGGCGCGGTAGGCCGGGTTCCTGCCGAAGCAACGGCCTTCGCACTCCGGGACCAGGAATTCATCGTCAATGTTATTGCGCGCACGCCGACGGCGGAGGGCTTCGCGGATGTCGTCGAATGGGCCCGGGGCGTGACGTCCGCGCTCGGCCCGGATGCGGCGGCCTACGTGAATTTCACAGGTGAAGCGAATACCGCGCTCGTCCGGGCGTCATACCCGGCAGACACCTACCGGCGGCTCGTGGAGCTGAAGAACGAATACGATCCCACCAATCTATTCCGGTTGAACCAGAACATCGCCCCCACAGTGTGACAGCACTGCCTGCGTGACTTGAGGCAGGAAGATCCCCGGGTTTCCGGGGATCTTCCTGCCTGGGCAGGCAAGGAGCGAGCCACTGGGCTCCCGCGGTAACGAACCCCCGACGGCGGCCGCGCACCCCAGACTGGCGCGGCCGCTGGCCGCGCCAGTCTGGGAGGGAGGCCCGCTTCACCCAGCTCCGGGATGCTCCTGGAGAGTTCCGGAGGCGAGCTCGAACGCCCGGGACGCCACCACAATGTCCTCCCAGGACATCCCCACGGCTGTATAGAGGGCGGGCGCGTCCGGCCGCCGTGTGAAGCGGCCCGCAATGAGCTCCGCCAGGTTGGTCAACGGCAGCTCATTCCATTCCTCAACGGATCTGGCCGGAATCAGGTTGCCTGATTCCTGCATGGCCGACGCCCTGCCCTCAACCACCACGTCGGCACGACGCGCCAGGGCAGGGTCGATTTCCCGGGCGTGGAGGCCGTGCGACCCGATGGCGGCAACTATGGCGCCATCCGCCACCGCAGCACTGTCCAGGACCGGGGTCGAGGACGAGGTGGCGCACACGATGACGTCCGCGCCTGGAATGTCCGCGTGGCTGCCGGCGCGGGCGGTCCTGCCGCGGCAGGACCATTTGGCGGCCAGCTGAGCTGCGGCCTCATCGCGGCGGCCGATCACAACCACCTCGGCGACGTCGCAGATTTCCGTGATTGCCCGGATGTGCCGATCCGCCTGCAAGGACGTTCCGACCACGGCCAGGCGGCCGATCGAAGCCGTACCGGCAGTCCGCCGGGGATCTGCTGCCAGCATGTTCTTGATGGCCATGGCGGTGACGGACGACGTCCGGATCAACGTCAGCTCAGCACCGTCCAAGACCGCCAGCGGCGCTAGACTCCGGGCATCAAACAACAGATAGCTGCCTTGGATCTTTGGCTCACCCCGTGCGGGGTTGCCCGGGGCGACGGTGAGCACCTTGATTCCCGCATAGCGGCTGGATTCCGCCGGCATCAGCAGGAATTCGCCGGCACCGAGCGGACTGAACAGCCGGGGCGCGTCCTTTTCCGGATCCAGTCCGTCCAGCAGTTCAGCTCCAAGGGCCGCCACGGAAGCTGCCGGGGTCAGCAACCCTGAGAGCGACGCCGCGTCCAGGAAGGGCAGGGTCATTGCTTTCCTGCGTCGGAAACGATGCGCCCGTGCTGGATGACCGTCCGCGGACGCTGCCCGTCCCATAAAACGGCCGGGTCATCGAACGGGTTGCCGTCCAGGATCAGGGCGTCCCCCGCAGCACCGGGGGCGATCCGGCCAAGGTCAGGGTTCTGGAGGATCTGGGCGTTCACCGCAGTCATTGAACGCAGCGTCTCCAGGACGCCGGCGGCCTCGATCTGAAGCCGCACACCGGTCAGTTGGTCGTCCTCCAGTTCGCCCATCAGATCGGAACCGAAGCCCACCTTGACACCGGCATCCAGTGCCAGGTTGATCGCCGCCTTGCCGGACTCGAGCACCTCGGCGTTCTTTCGCTGGGAGATGGGATTCAGCCCCAGCGCCTCACCCCTGCGGTCCATGGCATGGTAGGCAGCCAGCGTGGGAACCAGGAAGCTGCCGAGTTCGGCCATGAGTGCCGCCGTCTGCCTGTCCAGGAGGTTTCCGTGTTCAATTGACCGAACGCCGTTCTCAATGGAGTGCTTGATGGCCTCCGGCGAATAGGCGTGGGCGGCAACGTAGCTCCCCCTCCGCGAAGCCTCGTCCACCACGGCACGGATTTCTTCTGCCGAGTACTGGGGAAGCCGGATGGGGTCGGTCAGCGAAACCACCCCGCCCGACGTCATGATCTTGATGGCGTGGCTGCCGGTGCGGAACCGGTCGCGGACCGCCTTGCGGAGATTGTCCACCCCGTCCACGACCGCACACATGTGGCCGTGGCTGAAGCAGATGTCCACGTCCGCCGAACGGGGATCCCCGTGGCCGCCCGTCTGGCTCAGGGCCGGGCCGGTGAAGTAGTACCTTGGTGAGGCGAACAGGCCGCTTTTGATGGCGCGGTCCAGGCCGATGTCGCCGCCGGCAACGTCCCGGACGGTGGTGAATCCGCGGTGCAGTGCGGCACCCAGCCGCTGGGTCCCGACAATGGCGGCATAGCTCAGGGGGCTTCGTTCGACCTCCAGACCGCCCAGGCCCACTGCGTAGGCGTGGAAATGTGCGTCAATGAGGCCCGGCACCAGCACTTTTCCGCCGGCATCGATGATGTTGCCCTGCGGGCTCACGTCCCCGACTGCCTCGATATTCCCGTCCCTGAACAGTACGGATCCGGCGGCAAGTTTCGCGGAGGATCCGTCGAAGATCAAGGCATTCTTGACGGTCAAAGTCAGGCTGTTGTCGGTCGACAAGGTGTGTTCCTTTCAAGCGGAGTGGCAAGTTCGGGGGAAGTCAGTTGAGGGTCGAGAGCAGTTGCTTCATGAGTGGATCTTGCCACGCTCACCTATGCCGCCGTGCATGCCCTGGGCGATCGCACGGCAGCCCTCCTTTCCAACGACCATGATCTGCAGGAAGCGATTGTCCACGCGGCCGCCGAAACCGGCGAAGCAGTGTGGCCGATGCCCCTGCCTGCATATCTTGAGGATCAGCTCCGTTCTGCGGTGGCGGACTACAGCAACTTTCCCGGAAGTTCCACGGCCAGGACCCTGACGGCAGGAATGTTCCTCAAGGCCTTCGTTCCCGAAGGGATCCCGTGGGCGCATCTGGATATTGCCGGACCGGCCTGGGCTTCAGCCGGCTACGGAGTCACTCCGGCCGGAGCAACCGGCTTCGGTGTGAGGCTGCTCGGCGCGCTGCTTATTGGGCTGGATTCCCAACGTTGAGGCCGTGACGTTTACCGTTCAACCCGGCCGCCGGTTTCCACATGGATCTGCGCCCGGCACCGTACTCCGGCTGATCCACTCCCCCGGCGCGGTCCTCTGCTGATGGGCGGATTACGTCACGCCGTTGAGGCAGTTGTTGCCTCGCGGAAACAGGCGGAATCCGGAGCGTACCGGCAGGGTGTTTACTCGCTCCACTGCGGTTGGTGGTTGGGCGCCGACGGCCGAGGCGGCCTGCTGCCGAGAGGCCCGATGCGGCCGGTAGGCCCGTTGAGTTGACGGATTGCAGAACACCCCTCTACCCTAGTTATTAGACGTCTGACGACTCACGCAGATGTGATGGCTTTGGGGGAAGGCCGCTGGGATACAAAGGAGTATTTCATGGGATATGTAATCGGATGTGATCTCGGGTCGCAAAGCGCCAAGGCAGTGCTCATGTCATCGGAGGGCGACATCGTCGCAACAGCAAACACTGGCTACGCAATGGCGCATCCGCACAGTGGCTGGGCTGAACAGGACCCGGCGCATTACCGGAACGGCATCGCCTCAAGTGTCCGCGCGGTGCTGGCCCAGACGGGCGTCAAGCCGGCCGACGTGACACACATTGGGCTCTCTAGTCAGGTGGACGGCGTGGTTCCCATTGACGGGAACATGCGCCCGCTGCGGCCGGCAATTATTTGGCTTGACCGGCGTGCAACCGACCAGGTGGCCCGGCTCGGCCGCGCGATCGATCCGGACAGGCTTTTCGCCCGGACGGGGCTGAACCTGGACGCCTCGCACACGGGGCCCAAGCTCATGTGGCTGGCCGACAACGAGCCTGGTGTCTACCGCCAGGCCGCGTCGCTGCCTTCGGTTGGCGGCTACGCCGTCGCCTGGATGACCGGCCGGTCCATTCAGGACCACGCCAACTCCTCATCGTCCCTGCTGTACGACGTCGTGGCGCGCGACTGGAGCGATGAACTCATCGACGCAGCCGGGCTTGACCGGGCAAAGCTCCCGGAAATTGGCCGGGCCACCGATGTGGCCGGCACGTTGACCGCGGAGGCCGCCGAAGCGCTCGGTCTCACCACGAATTGCGCAGTCGTGGTCAGCACAGGTGATGACCACGCCGCATGCCTGGGCGCGGGGGGCGTCCGCCCCGGGGTGGTCGTCGACATCTTGGGCACGGCCGAGCCGGTCGGCGTCTCGAGCAACGTACCCGTCTTCGACGAGACCAAACTCGTCGAAACCCATGCGCACGCGGTCGACGGCACCTATCTGATCGAAAACCCCGGTTTCGTCTCCGGCGGCAACACGTTGTGGTTTGCCAAAAATGTGTTGGGCATCAGCCAGCAGGAGTTCTTCGATCGCGCCGCCCAGTCACAGCCGGGGGCCCGCGGGGTCCGCTTCATCCCGGCATTGACCGGATCGATGGCGCCACGGTGGAACGACGGGCTGCGCGGGACGTTCTCCGGGCTGTCCATGAACCATGACTCCGCCGACATGGCCCGCGCGATCATCGAAGCGAACTGTTTCGCGTTCCGGGACATCTATGACCGAATCGACGCCATGGGCCTGGCCCAGTCAGTCCGGGTCGTCGGCGGCGGAGCGCGCAGCGCGCTGTGGCTTTCGGCGAAGGCGACTCTCTGCGGGACGCCGATCGCCAAGGTGCTGACCGAAGAGACCAGCGCAACGGGTGGGGCGCTGCTCGCCGCCGTTGCCGCAGGCACCTTCCCCAGCCTCGAATCAGCAGTCGACGCCGTCGTCGAGCTTGATCCCGTCACCATCGATCCCGTACCGGCCCACGTCGAGGCCCTTGAATCGGCCTACCAGGAATACCGCTCTCTCTTCGACGCAGTTGAATCAATCTCCCAGAAGGAATTACGCTATGACGCTCTCGTCTGACCTGGACCACTACCTCACCCACCCGCTGGTCGGCCTCGACCAGGTCGTCATCGGCCCCGACGTGCTGGACTCCGTCCGGGACATCGTCGCCGCCCTGCCGGCCCACAACAACATCGCGCTGCTCACCGACGAGGACGAGTACACCACCGGCTCCGGCGCGTTCCTCAAGCCCGCCGTCACCGGTCTCCTGGAAGCCCTCGGCACAGTGACCAAAGTCGTCCTCCCCGGCCACGTCCACGCCGACGAAGCGACGGTCAGCGCCGCGACTGCCGGCTGCGAGGACGCCGACGTTGTCGTCACTATCGGCTCGGGCACACTATGCGACATTGGCAAGGTCGCCGCCGGGAACCGGCCCCACGTCGTCGTACAAAGCGCCGCCTCGGTCAACGGCTTCGCCGACGACCAGTCCGTGCTGCTCATCAACGGCGTGAAGCGCACCGCCCACTCCGGCTGGCCCAGCGCCCTGGTCGTGGACAGCAACGTCCTCGAGGGCGCCCCGGCCCTGCTGAACCGCTCCGGCCTCGGCGACATGATCTCCATGTTCACCGCCCCCGCGGACTGGTACCTGTCCTCCCTAGTCGGGATGGACCGGGGCTTCTCAGCCGAGGCCGCGACGATGACCCGCCGCCACGGCGCCGAACTCCTGGGCCTGGCCGAAGGCGTGGGGGCCTCCGATCCCGAGTCCCTGGCCACCTTGGCCAAGTTCGTGACCCTCTCCGGCATCTCGATGGGCGTCGCGGGACAGACCTCCCCCTCCTCCGGGATGGAACACGTCGTGAGCCACATGCTGGACATGGCCAACGCCGCCCGGGGCAAGGACACCGCCCACCACGGTGCCCAGGTGGGCGTAGCGACCGTCGTTGTCGCCATTCTGTGGCGAAAGATGAACGAACGGCTCAGCGCCGGAAGTATCGGCACACTCCGGCTCCCCGATTCGGCGGACGCGGAGCGCACCGTGCGGGAGGCCTTTGACTGGATGGATGAGGCCGGCGCCACGAGCAACGAGTGCTGGTCCGACTATTCCAAAAAGCTCGAACACCTGCGCGCCGTCGACGCCGGAACGAAAATCCGCGAAGCGGCCGGATCCTGGCCAGCACACGCCGAGGTACTCTCGGGCCTGCTGGGAGAACCGGAAGCCATCGTCGCGGCGCTTCGCGCGGCCGGCGCACCCACTCGGTTCTCCGAGCTCGAAAACGCCAGCAAAGAGGACGACGTTATCTGGGCCCTCACGAACTGCCACCTCATGCGCAACCGCTTCAACATCGCCGACCTCGCCTACCTCACCGGCGCATGGACCGCGACCGATGTCCTGGCAGCCTTGGCCGAGGCAGAACGGATCGGCGCCGGCCTCTAACCCCCGGCACCACCCGCCGCGTTTCCGGTGCACTACCCGGCGTCCCGGGAACGCGGCGCCCCGGCAGCCGCCGGCAAGGACCACGCGGTCCACCGGCCGGCCTGATGACGTCACATGAGCACAACCAATACCTCGCAAAACGACAAGTATTTTTATTCGTCAGACGTCTAACGAATAATCCCTATTGAGACCTGCCGGCGAAGGCAGGCAGACCCTTGGAGGCCAGAATGAGCAAGTCCGCCACTCCCCCCGGAACCGGGCGACTCAACATTGCGCAACGCGAATCAGCCCGCGCCGCGATGAAGTCACAGGTGCTCGACGTGCTTGTTATTGGCGGCGGCGTTGTCGGCGCGGGTGCGGCATTGGACGCAGCATCGCGGGGACTCACGGTCGGCATTATCGAGAAGAGCGACTGGGCCAGCGGGACCTCCAGCCGGTCCTCCAAGTTGGTGCACGGGGGAATCCGCTACCTGGAGCAGCTCAACTTCAAGCTGGTCAAGGAAGCCCTTGTGGAGCGCGGGCTTCTCTTGCGAAGAATCGCACCCCACCTGGTAAAGCCTGTCTCGTTTCTCTATCCCGTCACCACCCCGTTGATTGAGCGGCTGTACGTGGGTGCCGGGATGGCCCTGTATGACCTGTTCAGCTATGCAGGCGGCCGGCACCCGGGCGTTGGATTGCATCGTCACCTCAGCCGCAAGCGTGTCCGGGCTGAACTGCCGGGCCTGAACCGCGCTGCTTGCCGCGGAGGAATCAGCTACTTTGATGCCCAGGTCGATGACGCCAGGCTGGTCGCAACCATCGTTCGCACTGCGGTGTCACGGGGCGTCCATGCCATGAATCGCGCCGGCGCCGCGGAGATCTTGCCCGGCACCGGCAGCGCAAACCATACGGTGCTCGTCTCGGATGAAGAGACAGGCGAGCGGTTCGAGGTGCAGGCACGCTCCATCATCAATGCCACGGGCGTGTGGACTGCCGAATCGCAAACCATGATCGGCATCGACTCTGCAGTGGAAGTGACCATGTCCAAGGGCGTTCATATCCTCGTTGACCGTGATCGTTTCCCGTCAACGATGGGATTGATCCTGCGGGCAGGGGCCAGCGTCCTTTTCGTCATCCCCTGGGGGAACTACTGGATCATCGGCACTACCGACACGCCATGGGACCTCGGAAAGACGAACCCCTCCGCCACCTCCGCCGACGTTCAGTACCTGCTCGATCATGTCAACAAGGTGCTCGAATTCCCGATCGTCCACGAGGATATTCTCGGCGTCTACGCCGGACTCCGCCCGCTGGTGAAAGGCACGGCAGGCTCCACGGCGCAACTGAGCAGGGAACACGTGGTTGACGTGCCCCACGAGGGCATCGCGGTCATCGCCGGCGGCAAACTCACCACATACCGCGTCATGGCAAAAGACGCTGTGGACGCGGCGACAAAGGGGCGGATTACTGCCCGCCCCTCGCAAACGCTGGACCTACCCCTTCTCGGCGCCGAGAAATTCGTTGCCGCCGATGTTGAAAGCGTCTGCGCCTACGTGCTCGAAACCCTCGGGCTGCCGCCCAGTCACGCAGCACGCTTGGTCGGTCGCTACGGAAACATGGCGACAGAGGTCTTGAAGCCTGTGGCTGAGAACCCAGTGCTCGGGCTGGAGATTTACGGCGGTGGCGGCGCCCTTCTGGCAGAAGCGCTATACGCGGTCACGCACGAGGGCGCCCTTCACCTGGAGGACATCCTTGAGCGCCGCTTGCGCATTTCCATCGAATCCAAGGACTTCGGCGAAGAGGCCGCGTCCGAGGTCGCCCGCGCCGTGGCCCCGGCCATGGGTTGGACTGCACAAGAGGTCGACGACGAACTGGAGCACTATCAGGAGTTTGTGCGCCTCCAACGGGAAGCGACCTCTCTACCCAACGATTTCTCTGCCAATGCCGTCATGAGGAATGCCACGCCTGCCACTCACGCGGCGGCCGGCGTCCGCTTGTAACCACCGCGGTGCCGGGCCCCTAATGTTCAAGCCCGGCATCCCGCGGTCCCGCCGGCCAGCTCCCGGTGACGTCGCTGATTCACTGGCTTCGCCGACGTCACCATAAGCACCACCACTCCGGGCAGAACCAATCCCGGTAAACTCGTGAAAACTTTTTCTTGTTAGACGTCTAACGACTTGGTATGCTTGATGAAGAGGGCCACGAAGGCCCGTTCCGGACAAGTTCCCTGCCGAAGACGTCAGAGAAGAACCAGGCCGCCGCCCGCCGGCAGCCGTTCGTATCACCCCGGCGCCGGAACGTTGATGTTCCAGCCGCCACCCAGCCACGGATTGTCCCCGGGGCTTCCTCGCCAAATATCAGACGGTCCATGTCCCGTGGTGCCGATGATTGATACAACCCGCAAAGGAGCAGGTCAGTGTCACAAACAGTTACAACTCCCCCCGTGCAGGCGGAGGGCAAGAAGAAACACCTCACCAAAGTGGCAGGACCCGTACTGCTGTGGGGCATCGGCGTCGGCGCCGTAATCTCCGGCGACTACTACGGTTGGAACGCAGGCCTCGGACTCACCGGCTACTGGGGCTACCTGATCGCGATCGCCATCATGGGCCTGCTCTACGCCGGCCTCTCAACGGTCATCGGCGAACTGTCTGCAGCAGTACCGCATGCCGGCGGAGCCTACGCCTACGTCCGCACAGCCCTCGGCCGGGTCTGGGGATACCTCGCCGGGGTGAGCGTTCTTCTCGAATTCGTATTTGCCCCGGTCGCAGTGGCCCTGACCGTCGGCGCCTACGTCCAAGTCCTCTTCCCCGACGTACCGATCCTGGTCAGCGCCGCGGTCCTCTACATCGGCTCCACGGTGGTCCACCTGCTGGGTGCCGGTAACTCCATGAAGATCGAGTTCGTGTTCACTGCCGTCGCGGTCATCGGCCTCATTGTCTTCATGGTCATCGGTGCTCCGAAGATGTCACTGGATAACCTGAACGCCTACTCCGGCGGTGCCATCCTGCCCAACGGCATTGGCGGCCTCTGGGCCACCCTGCCGCTCGCCGCCTGGTTCTTCTTCGCCATCGAAAGCCTCCCGATGGCGGCGGAGGAGACCAAGAACCCCGCCAAGGACATCCCCAAAGCCCTGATCATGGCCTTCATCACCCTCGCCGTGGTCGGCATCGGCACCCTCACTGTCGCCGCCGGCGTCGGCGGGTCCGACTTCCCCGGAGCCGCTGCCCCGCTGACCGTGGCCCTGTCCAACGTCGTGGGCTCCCAGACCTGGATCGTCCCGGTGATCGCCAGCTTCAGCCTCGCGGCCCTGGTCGCCTCATTCCACGCGATCGTTATTGCCTACTCACGCCAGACCTTCGCTCTCTCCCGGGCCGGCTACCTGCCGGCGTGGCTGTCCAAGCTCAACAAGCACCACGCCCCGATCGGCTCGCTCGTCGTCCCCGGCATCGTCGGCTTCGTCTTCGTCGTCCTCGGCGCCACCATCCTCCCGGACGCCATCCCGGTCCTGGTCACCCTGTCGGTGCTCGTCGCGGCTGTGTCCTACATGCTGATGATGGCGGCGGCCCTGGTGTTGCGGAAGAAGCGCCCCGAGCTGCACCGCCCCTACAAGGCCCGCGGCGGACGCGTCACCATGTGGATCGCCCTGGTCCTGGCCGGGATCCTGATCCCCGCCGCTCTGGTCAGCTTCCCGCTCGCATTCGTCATCGCCGCAGTCATGGTGGCCCTGTTCATGGCCTACTACTTCGCCGTCGGCCGCAAGCGGGTCGGCAACTACACCGCCGAAGAAGAACTGGCACTGACCGATCACGCTCTGACCGAAGAAGCCTGACCCAACAGGTCTGACCGCCCGGCGGGGGCCGCTGCAACCCAGCAGCCCCCGCCCGGCACCCCACCGCCTTACCGCACAAAAGTTTCAGCAAGACCGCATTCAAACTTGAGTCGTCAGACGTCTAACGTTAGACTTGTATTAGAGGCTCCACAAGAGCCGAAAGGAGGGCAAAGATGCCCGTTCAACTACTGGCCAAAGAAGAAGCGACCCGGCCCGCGACAACCCCGCTGTACCGGGGCTACGCCTTCGACCTGGACGGCACCCTGTATCTCGGTGATGACCTCATCGAGGGCGCGGACGCCGTCGTGGCAGCGCTGCGCGAATCCGGCGCCCGGGTGGTGTTTGTGACGAACAAACCCCTCGAGACCGCCGAGGCCTACGCGGCGAAGCTGACCAAGCTGGGCATCCCGGCAGTTGCAGAAGATGTGATCTCGGCCCTGGACGCCCTGACCCTGTACCTGGCCGACCGGCATCCCGGGGCCCGGGTCCTTGCGGTGGGCGAGCCGGTCCTCATCGACTCGCTGCGCTGCGCCGGGTTCACCGTGACCGAAAACCCGGCGGAGACCGACGTCGTCGTCGTGTCCTTCGACCGGACCTTCGACTACGACAAACTCACCAGGGCATACCAGGCGGTCAACGCCGGCGCCGTCATTGTGGCCACGAACCCCGACCCGTACTGCCCCACCCCGGACGGAGGCCTCCCCGATTGCGCAGCCATGCTCGCAGCAATCGAGGCCTGCACCGGCGGCCGTGCCGAGGCGATTGTCGGCAAGCCGAGCGTCCACATGGCCAACGCCTTCCTGCACCGGCTCGGAGTTCCGGCCGACCAGGCCGTCATGGTCGGTGACCGGCTGCTGACCGACGTCGCCATGGGCCTGAACGCCGGCATGGCCTCGGCACTCGTGATGTCCGGGGCGACAACGAATGACCATCTCGCCGCTTCAACGATCCACCCAACCCACGTCCTCGACGACGTCCGCGGGCTCATCGCAGCCTGACCGCGCCGGGGCACCAAGTACCTAACAAGCCCCAACCTTCAACGCCCAACCCCGAATACGTTCCACACCAAACACCAAGAAAGAACAAAACAATGTCTGAATTCATCTTCATGCTGACCCACAACGACCGCACCGTCGACAACGCCCTCGAGGTTCTCGAGCAGGTCAAGGACACCGGGCTGCGCCACATCGGTTTCAAGGACGTCGGCGCCACCCCGGAGAAGGCCCGCGAGCTGACCGCCGCCGCGCACGCCGCAGGACTCGTGGTCTACCTGGAGATCGTCTCGGTGGACAAGGCCGATGAGATGGCATCCGTGGACGCCGCCATCGCCGCCGGCGTGGACTGGATCGTGGGCGGCAAGTTCGCCGCCGAAGCCGTCGAAAAGCTCGCCGGCACCGGCATCAAGTTCGCCCCCTTCCCGGGCCGCGTCGCCGGGCACCCCAGCGCGCTGCTGGGCTCCATCGAGGAGATCACCGCGCACGCCGCCGAACTCTCCAAAATGGACGGCGTCCACGGCGTGGACCTGCTCGCCTACCGCCACGCCTCCGTTGACCCGCTGGAACTCACCGCCGCCGTCGCGAAGGTCGTCGACGGGCCCACCATCGCCGCGGGCTCGGTCGTGACCGAGGCCCAGATCCGCGGACTCGCCGAAGCCGGCGTCTGGGGCTTCACCATCGGCGCGGCCATCTTCGACGGCAAGCTCCCCGGTGAGAAGGATGTCGTGTCCCAGGTCCGCACCGCGCTGGCTTTCGCGCACGACGGCGCCAGGGTCTAACCCGGCCGCCAGTACACTGGAATCATCGTCACAGGGAGGACACCATGGCAAGTCGCCGGCCAAATCTTGCAGAACAGGTTCGAGATGAACTCACCGAGCTCATCAGCAACGGCACGTATGTGGTCGGCGACCGGCTCCCCAACGAAGACGAAATGTCCGTGAAGTTCGCCGTCAGCCGGGCCACCGTCCGCGAAGGCTACCGGGCCCTGATCGACGCCGGGTACCTCTCCCGCCTCCACGGCAAGGGAACCTACGTCACCCGGGTCCCGCAGCGCCACGCCCTGGACCTAAACGTCAGCTACACCGCGATGATCCAGGCCGCCGGGTTCACCCCCAGCATCCGGATCATCTCACAAAGCGTGCAGCCCGCAGACGACAGCGACCGAGCCCGGCTCCGCCTGGACCGCGGAGCCGCGGTCGTGGTCGTCGAACGGGTCCGGTTCGCCGATGACCGCCCCGTCGTCTACAGCGTGGACCGGGTGCCGCTGGCCCTCGTGCCCGAAGCGATCCGGGGCAACCTAGGCCCGTCGCTGTTCGACCTGCTCGAAAACCTCAATCACGGGGTCAGAAACGGCCGGGCCAAGCTCCTCCCCGTCCTCGCCGGACCCCCAGAAACCGCGCAACTGCAGGTCAAGGACGGCGTCCCTCTGCTCTACTTCGACGAGGTCGACTACGACGAGAACGGCACACCAGTGCTCGCCTCCTTCGAATGGCACACCAGCGACGTCTTCGAGATGTGGCTCAACCGGCGCGCACAACCGCCAGCGCAACGTTTGGAGAACGCACCGGCTCTTACTGAATCGCGGTCGTAAATCCACCCCGAATAACTCCCGAACAACGGCCGGTCACGCCCACAGCGTGCCCGGCCGTTCTCATTTGGGTTCCGTCCATGGTCGGCACGGTGGGGGCCGGCTGATTCGGCCATGGACGCGCCATATGGAAGACTCGGGGGCACCTCCCGCGTCGGCCCATAGCGCACTTGCTACCGGGGAAGCCGGTATTCCGCGGCCGTGAGGTGCCAGAGGGTGCCCGTAGTGCTGATGATCAGTGTGTAGATCCCCGGCCGCAGGGTGACGCCGATCGCCCCGGCACGGGCCTTGACCAGGGAGAGAACGGTGAGGGCGGGTCCTTTCGCGGGCTGCAGGTAGACGACGGCCGGCCCCGTGAAGGTGTACTCAATGTGGAGGTTGCCGGTTACCGTCACCACCGGCCCAGGGGGTTTGGTGGCGGAGGCCTCCGCGACCGTGACCAACTCTTTCACCGGTGGCGGCGGGGCCGGGTTCAGCAGTTCGTTCAGGCCGGTAACAGTGGCCGTGATTGTCCCGGTGACGGGGGCCGCGGTGACGTAGACCACCTCACCCACGAGGGCGGCGGCCACGGCGATCGAGGCCAGGCGCAGGCCGCGGCGCTGGGAGTTGGTCCCCAAAAGTGGCATGGATGCACCGTCTGCGGCGAATTCGTTGGTGATCCGGAACAGGTCAATGAGCCACCAGATGCCCGCTCCCCCGAGCGTCAACAGCTTCAGGGTGCCGGTGACAGGCTTGTGAAGGTAGAACCGGTCCGCGCCGGTGAAGCCCAGGAACAACGCCAGCAACCAGGCGGTGCGCAGGGAACGACGCGGCGGGAGGTCGCGTTCGAAGAAGAGCCCGTACTGCTCGGTCAGGGGCACATATTGATTTTCGAACAGCCGGAACGGGAAAGTCCACGGTCTTCCGGCCCGGTGAGGATTCCACGCCCGCGTTCGCATACCGTGGATTGCCGGGCCTTGATCAGCGTCTCCGCCCCGTAGGAATTCTTGGCTGTCAGGCCAGTACTTTGCCCTTGATCTTCTCAAACTCGTCAGCGCTTATAGTCCCGGAGTCCCGAAGAGCCGTGGCCTTGGCGATCTCCTCGCTCGGACTCGCTGTAGCGACGCTGCGAATGTTGGCATCCGAGGCCTCCCGGTTCGCCCGTGCCCGTTCCATGGACCGCTCCGTCAATCCCTTACCGCGGGCAATCAAGTAGACCAACACGCCCAGCAAGGGCACGAAGACCAGGAAGAGGATCCAGAGGGCTTTCCACCAGCCACTCAGTTGGTCGTCGCGGAACAGGTCGCCGATGACTACGAAGAACGCCCAGAGGAAGGCGATGACCGCGTAAACGACGAAGAACCACCAGAAAATATCCCAAAAGTCTTCCCAGAAACTCATGTCAACTTCCCTGCTTTCGGTAAGAACGCTGTTGTACGGGAACTCGGCCTGGGCGGGTCCGAGGCTGGCAGCTGGCCTCCCGGGAGAGGCCTGGGAGTCAGCATTTGGTCGCCGTCTGGAGGTCGCTGACTGCGGCCTGGACGTTGGCGGCGTCGTCCCGCAGTGAGGCGGCCGCCTGGGTCAGGGTGGCGTCATCCGGGACGGCTCTGACGGCCGCGTCGAACTTGTTTTCTGCCGTCTTTAGGGCGTCCATCTCGTCTTTGGCCACGTCCTGGCCGGCCTTGACCAGGTCGTCGTAGGTCTTCGCGACCTGTTCTCGTGCCGATTTGATCTGGTCTATCGTGGCGCCCGGTTTTAGTGTTTGTTTGAAATTTGTCAGGGACGCGGCGAAGGCGCTTGCAGCAGCGCAGGCCTGCGAAACGTTCTTCTCCGCTCTGGCGCTGCTGACGCTGGTGCCGGGGCTGGATGCGCCGCAACCGGTGAGCAGTGCGATGGCTACTCCTGCTGCGATCGGTCCTGCAAGGATCGGGCGTGCTCTGGCCACTGGGGGCTCCTTTCCGAAATGGATTGCGGCAGCCGGACCCGCCACACGCAAGTCCGACCATTGTCTGCCCGTACCGTGGGCGGGGACCTCATCCGGGGAAGATGATCCGGTCATGGCAGCGCCCTGAATCCGGCGGCCCATCCATGAACTTCTCTTCAGGGAAGGCCGGTTTTGTGCCATGATCACACCCGGTACGTGGTTTCAGCGCTGTCGATAGGTTCCCGGGTCTCCCGCGTAGTCCGGTGGTTCGCAGGGCACGCCAACGACTGATAGAAAGCCAGAACCGATGAGCCGGAATGTTTCAAATTTCCTGGGGTTGAACCGTGCGGCACGGCGGCCGGCGGTACTGCTTCTGGCTGCCATCCTCGCTGTTGCGGCCACCGCCTGTGAGCCCTCAACGCCGGGAGGCGGACCCTCGCCGGGCCAGAGCACAGCAACGTCCCAATCCCCACGGCCCCCGGGGAAGCCCGGTCACGTCTTCGTGATCAACCTGGAGAACAAGGACTACGACGACGTCTGGGGCACCAACTCGGCGGCCACCTATTTGTCGAAGACCCTACGCGCGCAAGGCGTGCTGCTGACCCAGTATTACGGGACGGCGCACAACTCCAATCCCGACTACCTGGCCCAGATTTCCGGGCAGGGCTCGAACGTCATGACACGCATCGATTGCCCGATATATGCCAAGTTCAAACAAACCGGTACGTCCGAACCGGGCCAGGTGCAGGGCATCGGTTGCGTGTACCCGGCATCGGTTCCCACACTTGCAGGCCAACTCACTTCCGCCGGCAGGACCTGGAAGGGCTACATGGAGGACATGAGCACTCCCTGCCAGCACCCCGAGCCCGGCTCCAAGGACGATCACCAGCGCGCGAAGGTCGGCGACCAGTACGCAACACGCCACAACCCGTTCGTATACTTTGAGGAAATTACATCGTCCCCGGACTGCCAGAAGAACGTTGTGGACTACACGCACTTCGCTGATGACCTTAAGTCCTTGGACACGACACCGAATCTTTCCTACATCACCCCCAACTTGTGCAATGACGGGCACGACACCCCCTGCGTCGACGGGAGCCCGGGCGGCCTCGAAAGTGCCGACAGCTGGCTGCAGCAGCAGATCCCGGCCATCCTGGACTCCCCAGCCTTCAAGCAGGACGGGGTGCTGGTGATCACCTTCGACGAATCCGAAAGCAATACCTCCGGCCCGCCGGGGGTCCCCGGAGGCACGGCGGGCGGCCGGGTCGGCGCGCTGGTGCTCTCGCCGTTTACCAAGGGGGGAACGACGTCGGACAGGATGTACAACCACTTCAGCCTGCTCGCCAGCATCGAGGACATCTTTTCAGTACCCCGGCTCGGATACGCGGGAGCACCCGACCTGAACAGCTTCGGCCCGGACGTCTTCAACGCCGGGTAAGCGCCAATGCCGGCGGCTCTCCCGGCATATGCCTTTCCCGGTCCTGGGCCCTCGTCTAACATCACCGCGGTGATCACCGACCTGCTCTGGAAGCGCACCCGAAACCGCGTAAATTAGCACCCCGGGGACCCCGAGTATAGAGGAGATGGAGACTGGTCCCAGCGAATTCCGAGGTCCATGCTGTAAACACCGAGCACTTTGTGTGATAGGGGGCAGGGGCATGTTCAAGCAGTTGACTGTTCGCCCCAGGCGCTTTAGCTCCGCCTGGCCCGTGGAAGATACCAGGGGACACCCAAGGGTGTGGCTTACGTGAGCGAACAGGCAGCCACCCTGCCGAAGGCGCCGCCGGCCGTGTGGATCTCCTGGGTGGCTCTGGCCCTGATGACCACCAGCTCGGTGGCCAGTCTCCGAGCGGCCCCGACCATGGCCGTCTACGGCCTCGCTTCGGTGTTCCTCTACGTGGTTCCCGCGATTGTCTTCCTGCTGCCCACCTCCCTTGTGTCCGCTGAACTGGCGTCCGGATGGAAGGGTGGCGTCTACAACTGGGTCTCGTCCGGAATCTCCAAACCTATGGGCTTCCTGGCGGTGTGGTGCCAGTTCGCGATGACGATTTTCTACTATCCGACCCTGCTGGGGTTCGTCGCGAGCACACTCGCCTACGTCTTCAACCCGGCGCTGGCCAGCAGCGGCGTATGGACGGCCTTGGTGATCGTGGTGTTCTACTGGGCCGGCGTGTATGTCTCATCCCGCGGCACGAAGGGTGTGGCAGGCCTGGCCAGCGGCGGCCTGATCATCGGCACCCTGATCCCGGGCGCCCTGCTCGTCATCCTGGGCATGGTCTTCCTCGGCCAGGGCAATCCGTCCGCCGCTCCGATGACCGCGGCAAACTTCTTCCCCGAGTGGGCCGGACTGGCCAGTCTGGTGCTGATCGTGAACAACTTCCTGTCCTACAGCGGCATGGAGATGAATGCGGTGCACGTGTCCTCCCTGAAGGATCCGGCCAAGGAGTACCCGAAATCGATGTTCCTGGCCATGGGGCTGGTACTGCTGATCTTCATACTGCCGGCGCTGGCGATCAGCTGGATCGTCCCGGCCGATGAGCTCTCCCTCACCGCGGGTGTCATGCAGGCCTTCGACGCGGTGTTGGCGTCCTTCAACATGCAGGGCCTCACACCGATCCTCGGCATCATGCTGGTTGCTGCCTCCCTCGGCGGCATGCTGACATGGCTGGCCGGTCCGTCCAAGGGCTTGCTGCTGATCTCGCGTGAGGAAGGCTACCTCCCGCCGTTCCTGCAAAAGCTGAACAAGAACGGCATCCAGCAAAACCTCCTCGTCGTTCAGGGGCTCGTCACCACCGTGATCGCGCTCGGCTACGCGCTGATCCCGGATGTCTCCAGCGCGTACTGGATTTTCTCGGTGATCACCACGCAGGTCTACCTGATCATGTACCTGCTGATGTTCGTGGCCGCGGTCCGGCTCCGCCGCAACGACCCGGACCACCCGCGTGGCTACCGGGCACCGATGCTGATCGGGCTGTGCGGCGTCGGATTCGCAGCCTCCCTGGCAGCCCTGCTTGTCGGGTTCGTCCCGCCGTCGCAGTTCGGCAACGGCGATCCGCTCATCTATTTCCTGATCGTCGGCGGCGGCGCACTGGGGCTCGGCCTGCTTGTGCCGTTCCTCTTCTACAGATTCCGCAAGCCCTCCTGGAAGCTGCCCGACCAACAAACGCAGACGGAGCTCCCGAAGTCATGAGCACGCAGACTGAGTCCTCAACCAAGCGCGGCCGATCGGTCATCTACATCGTTTCCATCATCCTGCTCGTGATATTCGCCCTTGTCGCACTGCTGAACTTCAGGTCGGCGAGGGAGACGCAACAGTCCCTGGCGAAGGCCGACCAGCTGATAGCGGAGATCAATGCGGCTGGCGGGTCGGCACCCTCACGTGAGCAGATAGCCCGGGTGCTAGGCGACGACGGCGGCGCGGTCTGCGCGAATCCGAACGGCGCGCTGAGCCGGGCCACCTTCGACAGCCAGCTGACGAACGGTGCCACCGGGCCCGGAAGCAGGCCGGTGATCGCCAACGACCGCGTCGCCAAGGGCGAGCTCGCGATTATCAAGATCTACTGCCCGGACGAACTGGCTGAATTCCAGCAGTTTATTGACGGCCTCAAGACCTACAACACGGGCGGTGGGTGAGCCGTGGACCTGCGCGCCCGGATTGCCGATCTGATGCCTCCGGCATGGGAGGAGCTCGCCGAGTTGGTGGCCATCCGGTCGGTGGCGGATGCGCGGCAGTTCCCCGCGGAGGAGTGTGCCAGGGCGGCGCAGTGGGTGCTGGACAAGTTCGCCGGGCTCGGATTTTCCGACGTCCACCTGGAGCGGACGCCGGACGGCTCTGACGCGGTGGTCGGCTCGAGGCCAGGACCTAATCCCGATGCGCCGACCGTGCTCCTCTACGCGCACTACGATGTGCAGCCGCCTCTCGATGATTCGGCATGGCGCACCCCGCCCTTCGTACTCACTGAAGTGGAAGGCCGCTGGTACGGCCGGGGCGCCGCTGACTGCAAGGGCAACATCCTTGCCCATCTGCTTGCACTCAGGGCGCTCGGCGATGATGTGCCCGTGAATTTGAAGCTGGTGGTCGAGGGGTCCGAGGAACAGGGCACCGGTGGGCTCGAGGCGTTCGTCGCGAGCCACCCGGACCTTCTTCGTGCCGACACCATCCTGGTCTGCGACACCGGCAACGCGGCCGTGGGACACCCCGCGGCGACCGTGACCCTGCGCGGGATGGTCAATGTTGTGGTGACGGTGGAGGCGATGGCCTCCGAACTTCACTCCGGCATGTTCGGCGGTGCAGCCCCCGACGCGCTCGCGGCGCTGATCTCAATGCTGGCATCCCTCCGGGACGGGCCAGGCAACACGACGATCACTGGCCTGGACAACACGCAGACCTGGGCCGGCGCTCCCTATCCGCCCGAACAGTTCCGGTCCGACGCCGGCGTGCTCGACGGAGTCGCGCTGTTGGGAGACGGCAGCGTGTCGGACATGCTCTGGGCGCGACCGGCCCTCACCGTGCTCGGCATCGATTGCCCGCCGGTGACCGGCTCGACGGCGGCGATCGTGCCGCGGGCATCCGCACGGATGAACCTGCGCGTCCCGCCAGGCATGGCCGCCGCCGACGCCCACACGGCGCTGGCTGACCACCTCCGGGCCGCCGCTCCCTGGGGAGTCCATGTCACGATGGACGTGGAGGCCATCGGGTCACCCTTTCAGGCGGCAGTCGGCGGGCCGGCCTTTGAAGCCATGAGCGCCGCCATGCTGAGGGCCTACGGGCGGCCCATGGTCACGCTGGGGCAGGGTGGATCGATTCCGCTGTGCAACGTGTTCGCCGACACTTACCCGGACGCGGAAATCATCCTGCTCGGGGTCGAGGAACCCCTCGCCCTCATCCACGCACCGAACGAGAGCGTCGATCCGGCCGAGATCAGCGCCCTGGCCGAGTCCCTGGCCCTCTTCCTCGAGCACTACGCAACCCCTCCGGCTAGCTAGTGGACGATTCTCATCTCGTGCGAGGTCTGGTTGAGTCGCCGTCCGCCGTCGGGAACGACCGTCACAATGTCCTCGATCCGCACACCGAACCTGCCCGGCAGGTAGATTCCGGGTTCGATTGAGAAGCACATGCCGGGGTGGAGGATCTGGGTTTCGCCCTCCACCATGTACGGCGGCTCGTGAGTCGTCAGTCCGATTCCGTGACCGACACGGTGAATGAAGTAGTCGCCGTAGCCGGCTTCAGTGATCACCGCCCGGGACACGCGGTCAATCTCCTGGCACTCCACGCCGGGCCGCACGGCCTCGAACCCGGCCTGCTGTGCATGTCTGACGACGTCGTGAACCTCGCGTTCCTCCGCGGTGGGTTCGCCGACGTGCACAGTCCGGGTCGTGTCTGATCCGTAGCCGTGTTTGAGGCCGCCGAAGTCGAGCACCACCATGTCGCCGTCCTCGATGATCCGCGGGCCGATCTCGTGGTGCGGGTTGGCGCCGTTCGGACCCGACCCGACGACGGTGAAGTCCACCTGCGAATGACCGAATTGGCGAAGCAGGTCCGCGAGATCAGAGCCGACGTCGGTCTCGCTGCGCCCAGCGAACCGCACGGTGACGATCTCCTCGTACGCCTGGTCTGCGGCCGCGCCGGCCGCCGCCAGCCGCTCGATCTCGTCGTCATCCTTGATCGCCCGAAGCATCGGCAGGGCGGTCGTCATGGAGACGTAGGAGGACTTGGGCAGTCGATCCTGCAGACCCAGGAGGTGCATGGCCCAGGCCGAGTCAGAAACGGCATAGCGTCCGGTTCCGGCCATCAGCGTCGCAGATTCCGTGTAGGGGTCGCTGCCGTCGGTCCAGTCGGTGATCCGCAGAATCGAGGCGCCGGCGGCCGCTTCCGCGTCGGGCCGCTCAAGCTTCGGAACGATCATGGCAGGCTCCGCGTCGACGGGAATGACGAGCATGGTGATGCGTTCGGTGATGGCCACGGGTGCATACCCCGTCAGGTACAGGAGGTCCGGTCCGGGAGTGACCAGGATGCCGTCGAGCCCGGCATCCTGGGCGGCGTGGGCTGCCCGCCGCAACCGCTCGGCGAAGTCATCGGCGGTAAACGGAGCCGGCTCGGAAAGGCTGCGATGATCACTCATGGTTCGCATTTTCGTGCGCGGCGCATCACTGGTCAACCCATCGCGTTGACCACGGACACGCTCACGCGCTTACTGAGCTCCGCCAGGGTCATTGATCTTTGCACGCAGCAGCTCGTCGAGCCGGCAATGAATGCCGCTTAGGTCGTTGTCAGGGGTCGATCCGGCGGATCTCGATCGACCAAAGCTTGGCCTCGCCGAATTTGCCGGCGATTTCTACGGCACGGGCCATGTCCACACAGTCGACGATGTAGTATCCGGCCACGATTTCCTTGGTTTCAAGGTAAGGCCCGTCGGTCACGGTGCAGGTATTGCCGTTATTTCTTACGAACTTCGCCTCTTCACCGAGCTCATGAGCCTCCACGAACTCACCGGATTCCCTAAGTTCCTGCTGCAGCGAGGTATGCGCCTGCATGATCGCCTCGATCTCGGACGCGGAGAGTGCATTCCAGGTCTCAACGTTATTGGGGATCAGCATGAGGTGCTTCATTTGATTTCCTTTCGCGGTACTGCCGGGTTCAGGCCGGGATCAGGTGAGGACGGGGCCCCGGCGTTTATCTCCGTCAGGCGTTTGGTCAGGTAGCGGCGCTCGGCCTCGGAGGGAGCGAGGTCCCGGGCCCTCTGATACTCGCAGCTGGCCTCTGTCTTTCTGCCAAGGCGGCGCAGGAGATCAGCCTTCGCTGCGGGCAGGAGGTAGTAGCCATCGAGTGACCGTGTCCGGTCCAGTTGGTCTATGAGGGCAAGACCTGCTTCCGGCCCGTGGGACATCGCGACAGCGACGGCACGGTTCAGCTCGACGACCGGCGACGGCGCAATCCGGGCAAGGGCGTCGTAGAGCAGGGCCACCCGGGCGAAGTCAGTGCTGCCAGAGTCCGGGGCGGACATATGGCAGGCAGCAATGGCGGCCTGCACACGGTAGCTACCCGGCCGCGAACGGCATGAAACGCCCATTTGATCAGCAGCCGCCAGCAGGGCCACAGCCTCCGCGACCCCAACCTTGTCCCACAACCCGCGGTCCTGCTCCTCAAGGGTCACCAAGTCTCCTGCGGCGTCTGTTCGCGTCTCCCGCCGGGCATGGTGGAACAGCATGAGGGCCAGGAGGCCCAGAGCTTCAGGTTCCTGCGGGGACCCGTCGAGCAACACAACCAGCAGCCGGGTCAGGCGAATCGCTTCCCGGGCGAGAGGTTCGCGGATCAGTGAGTTGCCGGCGGTGGCCGAGTAACCCTCGTTAAACATCAGATACAACACGGCGAGAATCCCGGCCGTGCGTTCGGAGATGAGCTCCGGAGGCGGCACGCGGTACGGGATCCCGGCATCGCGTATCTTCGCCCGGGCCCGCACCAGCCGTTTGGCCATGGTTGCCTCCGGAACAAGGAAGGCGCGGGCGATCTCACCGGTCGTCAGCCCCGCGACGGTGCGCAAGGTCAGGGCCACCCGGGCATCGAGCGGGAGGGCAGGGTGGCAGCAGGTGTGAATCAGCCGCAAGGTGTCATCCTCATCAGCTGTCCCTGTGCCGGCGTCGCCACCCATCCCTTCGAGCTCGGTGAGAATCGCGAGGTCACGGACCGCCCTCTTTTCGCTGGCGGCGCTCCGCATGCGGTCGATGGCCCTGTTCTTGGCCACGGTGGTCAGCCAGGCACCGGGGTTCCTGGGAACGCCGTGTTCCGGCCAGTCCCCGAGGGCCCTGGCGAACGCATCCTGAACACAATCCTCAGCCAGGCTCCAGTCGCCCGTAACCCGAATGAGGGTTGCCGTGATCCGCGCTGTCTCACCAGCGGAGGCGGCCTCGACGACGGCCCGCACGTCCGTCAGCTCCGGCAACACTTCACCCATGACCCGTCCGTCCGCCCCCTCCCCGGGGCGGATGGCTACTCCCCGAGCGGCCACACGGGCCTGATCTCGATCTTGCCGAACCGGGCCATCGGGTGCTTGGACGCGACCTCTATGGCCTCATCGAGGTCGGCACACGCGATGATGTCGTAGCCGGCGATCCATTCCTTCGTCTCCGCGAACGGCCCATCCGAGACCACCACCTCACCCCCGCGCACGGTGACCGTAGTGGCATCCTCGACAGGACGCAGCCGGTCCCCGTGAAGCGCGACACCACGGGCCTCCATCTCGGCCCCCCATTCCACAATATTGTCCTCGGCAGCCACATATTCCGGCGCCGTGGGATCGCTACAGATGAAAAGCATGTACTCCACAATGACTCCTCCTGTTCGGTTGCTACACAAATACGACGACCGGGGTGCCGCCAAAAGGACACCTGACGAAGAATACTTTTGAAGATGTCACCGACCAGTGGGATCTGCCCACTGATGGGCTCCCGCCGGCAGACGGAAGATGACCGGCTGTCGGCGAATCGCTGCCCTGCTGTCACTGGGTGGTGAATCTGATAGTCCAATCGGCTTTCTCGACGGTTGCTTGGATCAACTTCGCGTTCCGTTCATCGGATCCGAGAGCCCATTGATGTGCCTCGTGCTCGTTCTTTCCGCATGCCAGGGCGAGCATAACCACCAAGGTCAGGGCAGTCCAGACGCTAGCAAGCGGACCGCTGGCTCTGGACGGACGATGCGCCCCTGTCGGTGACAGCCCGGCCGCAGGCCAATGGCATAGTGATTGCATCCGAAACGAAAGGCGGCCCCGTGTGTCTGCCGCATTCCAGGTGACCTTTGACTGCTATGACATAGAGTCAATGGCGCGCTTTTGGGCTGTGGCCCTCAGTTACAGCGGCCAGGAGCCGCCTGA
Source organism: Arthrobacter sp. 05T47 (assembly GCF_056395825.1). Taxonomy (NCBI): domain Bacteria; kingdom Bacillati; phylum Actinomycetota; class Actinomycetes; order Micrococcales; family Micrococcaceae; genus Arthrobacter; species Arthrobacter sp. 05T47. The sequence goes on from NZ_JBFTKG010000001.1 coordinate 339,153, forward strand.
GGGATTCTCGAGCTCGGCGGAATTTGCCACGAACCAAGGCACCCCGGAGGCGCTGTGGCGTGCCGCTGTTGTTGACCCGGCCGGCAAAGGCCCCCGCTTGTTTTTCCAGCCGGTCCCCGAAAGAAAGACGGCGAAGAACCGGGTACATCTAGACATGTCAGCCTGGGTGCGAAGGCCAACGCGCAGGGACGCCGCGTTGCCCTCGCCCACGCCGATCGCTGCGTGAACGCCGGAGCCACGCTCGTCAACGTCTTCGACGGTGACGACGGCTGGCACATTGCCATGCTCGACCCGGAAGGGAACGAATTCTGCATCCAGTGACTGTCCCTGTCCGTGATCGATCCGGCAGTCCCGAGGGCGCGCTAGTCGAGTAATCCCACGATGTAGCCGACAAAGTACAGCAGCGACAACAGGACCACTGCTGCGATGCCCGCCATCCAGAGAATCTGGGTGCCCATATTCGTGCCGTTCTCATCGTGACCCTGCGGTCCGCCCGTGGAGGCTTCGCCCGGAGGCGTCTCCCCTGGCGGCACTCCGCCTCCAGGCTCCAAGCCAGTGATCTTGTCCTCATACGGGTCGGGATTGCTTCCTGACACGTTCACTCCCTGGGTCGCAGTGCTGGTGGCCTGGCCGGCCAACGGAATTTGATGGCGCGCGTTGTGCTAAGTACGGCCCGGATGCATCCGGAAAATGTGACAGGGCGAAAGGTCTTCCCAGCGAAGAGCAGCGGCGGGGTTTGCGCCGCCGGGCACCGGCCCGAACCGATCCTTGGCACCTCCGCGGGCTTGAGGCTACGTTCCAGCGGCTGGATGCTTCGCGTGTTCGACGGCCCACTCGAGGGCGTAGTCTGCTACCTCCTCCCATCCGTCCTGCCCCACTGTGTAGTGTGAGCGCCCAGGGAACTCCTTGTAGTCGGTTGTGGTCTTGACGTTGCGGTAGTGCTTGACGTTCGCCTGGTTGACCGCTGGAGGCATGAGGTTGTCGTCTCCACCCGCTATGAACAGCAAGGGCGCGCGGTCCTCGTTCCTGAAGTTCACGTAGGTGTCCTGGTGTCCAGGTGTGAAGTTGGCGAGGGGCCCGGCCCACACGAAGCTGCCAGGCGTTGGAATGTGGTAGCGCTCGTAGACCTTGTCCGACTCTTCCCGGCTTAGGGTGTTGGCGAAGGCGTAGTGGAACTGCTCTGGGGTGAAGCCCACCGCCCTGTGGCGGTTGGCGGGGTTCTTCAATATGGGGAAGAGGGATCTTATCTGTGAGACAGGGGTTACCCTGACGCCCTCCGCCGGCGCGGAGTCTATGACCACGCCTGCTGCCCCGTAACCGTGATCGAGCAGGATCTGGGTAAAGAGGCCTCCTGCCGAGTGGCCCATGATGATCGGCGCTCTGTCCAGCCCGCCGACTACACCTTCGAGGTGTTCGACGACCGCAGGGATAGTCAATGCCTCAATCGGGGTGGGATCCTCGTTGAGCGCTTCGACCTCGACCTCAAAGCCTGGGTAGGCGGGCGCGAGCACCCGGTAACCACGGCCCTCGTAGCGCTCGACCCACTTCTCCCAGCTGCGGGGGGTCACCCAGAGACCGTGAACCAACACAATGGTGTCCGGGGCGCCCGGGCCGGCGGGATTATCTTCAGTCACGGTGTCCTCCTATCGTCGGGGTGGGATCCCTGACTGACCACGCGGCCAGCTCTACCGGCAGTTTCGGGCTCCTCCCACCGTTATCGCACCGCCCCTTCTACACTCAACCCCGAGCTCACGGGCGTTTAGGGCCGAAGGTCCTTTTGAACGTGCGTGCACACCGGCCAGCCTCGTCTTCCGGTCCTTGCAGTGCGGCGGGTAGCTGACAGCAGCTTCGTCCGGGAGCACCCCCGAGCCCACGGAGGCACGTCGGTGGCCAGCGCGGCTGGCCGGACAAAGTTGCGCAGCACCGGAGGAAGATGCCAGGGCCTCGGCCATGGCGCTCCCCCGCTGCATCCGGCAAGGACTTCTATCTCTCTTGACTTTCGTCCTGGATGAGGCCACTGTGGGGTCCCGAGGGCTGCGTCCCCGGTTGAAGATCGGCCGGGGGGCGACAAGGAAAGCGCATGGCGACCCCCGTAGCGCAAGCCCCGCAGCATTGGCCTGGTGCCCGCCGCCGGCACGCCTTTCCCGGGTCGCCAGTGAGTCCGCTGCCGCCCTTTCATGGCGCGCCCGCCTAAGGGGAGGCCGGGATGAGTACCGTCGAGGAAAGCAAACAAAGTGCAGCCGGCAGCCCGCCGGTAAAGGCCGGGGAGTTCCGGCTCGAGGTTGTAGTGGTGCCGGTTTCGGACGTCGACCGGGCCAAGCGGTTTTATGAGGGTCTGGGCTGGCGGTTCGATGCCGAAGCTGCTGTCGCGGATGGTTACCGGCTGATGCAGTTCACGCCGCCAGGTTCCGGCTGCTCGATCATCTTCGGCGAAGGGGTCACTTCGGCTGCGCCGGGCTCGGCCCAGGGGCTGCACCTCGCGGTGTACGACATCGACCAGGCCCGCACTGACCTCATCGCGCGCGGGGTCGAAGTCAGCGGGATCTTCCACGACGCCACGGGCGTCTTCCATCATGCCGGAACCGAAGGGCGGGTGGACGGGCCAGCTCCCGAACACAGGGATTACGGCTCGTTCGCATCGTTCAGCGACCCGGACGGCAACGGCTGGGTCCTCCAGGAGATCAAGACCCGACTTCCGGGCCGCTGAAGCATCCAACGCTGAAAGGAGAATCTGATGGCCACGACTTACGAATCCGCGGGCGACCTTGCGGAAGCCCTGAGGCGGGCCGCGAAAGCACACGGCAAACACGAGGAACTCACAGGCCAGGAAGACCCTGACTGGCCCGACTGGTACGCGCTCTACATGGTGCGCGAGCACGCCGGGGAGGAGTTGCCGACATGAACAGCGACTACGACGTGATCGTGATCGGCGCCGGATCCCCCGGCGAACACTGCGCGGGCGCCCTCGCCGAGGGCGGCCTGCGCGTCGCCGTCGTGGAGCGCGAACTGGTCGGCGGCGAATGCTCGTACTGGGCGTGCATCCCGTCCAAGACGCTGCTGCGGCCCGGTGAAGCGGTCCATGCCGCACGCCAGGCGGCCGCCACCGCCGAGGCTGACATCGAGGCGGCCTTGGCCTGGCGGGACTTCATGGTCTCGGATTACTCCGACGCCGGACAGGAACGCTGGCTGGCCGATAACGGCATCGACCTGCTCCGCGGCACCGGCCGCCTCGCCGGTCCCGGCGTCGTCGAGGTCGACGGCGTGCGGCACACCGCCAGCCACATTGTCCTCGCCAACGGCGCCGATCCCGTCGTGCCGCCCGTCCCGGGCCTGCGCGGGCTCGACGGCGTCTGGACCAGCCGCGAGGCGACGTCCATGAAGGCCGTCCCGCGCCGCCTGCTTATCCTCGGCGGCGGCCCTGTCGGCGTCGAAATGGCCCAAGCCGTGCGCCGATTCGGTGGCGAGGTGGCAATCATCGACAGGTCCGCCCACGTCCTCGGCCGGGAGCCGGCGCCGCTGGGCGAGGCCCTCGGCGAGGTATTGATTGGTGATGGCATCGAACTCGTGCTGGCGGCCAGTTCCACCGCGGCACGGCGAGATCGCGGGGACTACGTTGTCGAGATCGACGGCCAACGCGAGTTGCGCGGCGACCGGCTGCTCGTCGCCACGGGCAGGCGCCCGCGTATCCAGGCGATCGGCCTGGAGACCGTGGGCGTCGAGCCAGATTCGCACGGAGTCCCGGTCGATGCCCACCTTCGCGTGGCGGACGGGCTCTGGGCGATCGGCGACGTCACCGGGATCTGGCCGCTGACCCACGTAGGGAAGTACCAGGGCGATGTCGTCGCCGCGAACATCCTGGGTGAGCCGCGGGAGGCAAACTACGAGGCCGTTCCCCGGGTCACCTTCACGGACCCGCAAGCCGCGGCGGTCGGCGCCGTCGACGGCCGCTTCAGCGCCACCGTCCCCGTCTCCGAGGTGTCCAAGGCTGCGACCTACACACGTGCTTACGCCGAGAGCAATGGCTTCCTGACCCTCCTCAGCGACGGCGAACGGCTGACCGGTGCGTACGCCCTCGGCCCGGAGGCCGGCGAGTGGCTGCAGCAGGCGACACTGGCGATCCGGGCCCACGTTCCGCTCGATGTGCTGAGGGACACGATCCAGCCGTTCCCGACGTTTTCGGAAATCTACGTCTCCGCGCTGAAGGCACTCCGCGAGGAAATCGCGGCCGCCCGCAGGCCGGTTGGCGCTGGACCATCCCCGACGGAATGAGAGGAGGCGATCCGATGAGCACCGCAGCTCGCTGTCGCCGGCTAAGGCCGAAGCCTGGACGGGTTGACTTTCCAGGGGTCCCTCTGCCGATTCTCGGTTTGGGTCGTGAGCTAAACGTGGAATCCGATCGAGACATGGACTGATTGGACGGCGCTCGCTCCCTCTCCGACCGCTGCGGCGACGCGCTTCATTGAGCCCTTGCGGACGTCGCCCGCGGCGAACACCCCGGGGATGCTGGTTTCAAAGGGCAGCGGCCGTCGACCGAGAGACGACCAGCTTCCACCGAGTTCCGACAGGTCCAGGTCCGAGTCGGTCAGGATAAATCCTTCGTCGTCGAGCGCGACTCCGTTCAGCCAGGCGGTTGCGGGAACTGCGCCGATGAAGCAGAAGAGTCCCGCGCACTCGACAATCGCCCGGATTCCCGAATCCCTTGCCGTTATCTCAACAGCAGCGAGGTGGGTTTGACCCTGGAGGCCCGATACCTCTGTCGCGGTGTGGATAGAGACCAGCGGTTCGGCGGCCAGCCGGTCCACAAGATAGCGGGACATGTCAGCTGCGAGATCAGCACCGCGAACGACGAGATGGACGGCGCTTCCGCGCGACGCGAGATACAGCGAAGCCTGACCGGCCGAATTCGCGCCGCCGACAACTGCGACCGGCTTACCGGCACACCATTTGGCTTCGAGTTCAGTTGCAGCGTAGTAGATTCCGGCGCCTTGGAACTTCTCCCAGTCCGTCAGGCAGAGACCTGTACCTGGCGCCGGTGGAGATGATCACGGCGCGGCTTTCGAGGCTGGTGCCGTCGGTCAGCGCGAGACGGATTACGCCGGTGTCAACGTCGAGTGCTGTGACCCCGCACGGTGCCGATAGCTGAGCGCCGAACTTGAGTGCCTGCACGATCGCCTTCCCTGTCAGGTCAGTCCCGCTTATGCCCGTGGGGAACCCGAGATAGTTCTCGATTCGCGAACTTGCCGCAGCTTGTCCACCAGGACCGATCGCGTCGAACAAGACAGTTGCGAGCCCCTCAGATGCACCATAGACCGCAGCGGCAAGGCCCGCCGGGCCTGCGCCAATCACTGCCAGATCCACCTTTTGGTCGGCCGCTCGACGGTATGAGAGTCCGAGTTCGCGGGCCAAGATCTTTGCAGTCGCGCGGCGCATCACGTTGCCGGGAGTGATAACGACCGGGAGGTCCCCCGTCTCGGCCTGCACGGCCCGCATGAGTGCCTGCCCGGCAATGGAATCAGCTTCAAAATAGAGATGGGTGAGTCGCAATCGCGCCGCGTATGTCCGCAGTTCCAGTGAAGCTGCGGACAGACGGCTACCGACGATCTCCACGACTCGGGCGGCTGCGTTGCTGCGAAGGAGTTCTCTCCGCGCGAGAAAGGCGCGCAACAGAATATCGGAAAGCTCGGCGTCCTCAGCCATCAGCCGACGAAACTGGGCCGGTGGAATCCTATGAATTCGTCCTGCTTGCACCACCAGCCCCGTCAGGTACACGGCTTGACCGGTGAGCAGGCTCAACTCACCTATGAAACGGCCCGGCCCATGGCTGACCACGACCTCCTCGGGTGCATCGTGGGTGGCGGCCCGGATCAGATCCACCGCTCCCCGCTCAATGACGATGAGATCATATGATTCGTCGCCTGCCCGGAACACGGTGTCGCCGACGGCAACGTCTTGCACGACAGCGTAGGTCCTGAGGCGTCTGATTTGCTCGGCTGAGAGGACCGGGAAGGCGACACCTGAGTTCGCTTCGAAGGGGTTTTCTTTGGTCATCGGAAACCATTCTCAGTGATGGGACGCGGGTGATTCCCGCAGGCCGGAGAACGCCCGCTAGCGCTGGTGTGGCGGAGGCCCGACGTCGAGAACGGTTAGCAGGTCACCGAGCCTAACGTCGAGAGATGCTCCGACCTTCGTAATATCAGAGTTGTCAAAGCTTGCCAACGCCTGAGAGGCCTGCCGCGCGCGCCTAGAAGGCCTGCCCGGTCGCCCGGATCATCACCTCGGAGATGTCGACGCCGCCCGGTTGGTTCAGCGCCCATAGCATGGCGCCGGCCACTGATTCAGGTTTGATGGCGGCGTCGGGTGCTTCCTTCCACAGGGGTGTGTCCACGTGGCCGGGAGCGATGTGCAGGACCCGGACGCCGGTGCCCACAAGCTGTTGACGGAGCGATTCAGCGTAGCCGGTGACTGCCCACTTCGTGGCGGTGTACAGGTTGCCGGGGTAGACCTTGCGGCCTGCTGTGCTGCCCATCAGTACGAAGTGGCCGCGGTTGGCGGTGAGCTGGGGCAGGGCGGCCTTGGCCAGGATTGCCGGGCCATAGACGTTGGTGAGGACCATGTCCCGCCAGCGCTCCGGGTCGCCGTCGGCAAGATCGCCGGATGCCGAGAACCCGGCGTTGGCCACTGCCACGTCCAGCCCTCCCATCGCGTCGACGGCATCGGCCACCGCACCACGGGTCTGCTCCCAGTCCCCCGCGTCGGCAACCCCGCCTTGGACGTTCCCCAGCGCCGAACACGACTCGACGAACGCAGCCAGCCGTCCCGCGTGGCGCCCGGTGGTGAACACGGAGTGTCCGGCGCGGAGGGATTCGCGGACCAGGGCGGCACCGATCCCGCTGGTGCCGCCCGTGACGAGGATCCGCATCAGGCGCCGCTCCGACGCCGGAACCGGGTTGTCATGAGGGGTCCGCGATGCCGACGTACCGTGTCTCCAGGAATTCCTCGATGCCTTCGGTTCCACCTTCGCGGCCCAGTCCGGACTGCTTGACGCCGCCGAACGGTGCCGCCGGGTTGGATACGATGCCCGTGTTCAACCCGAACATGCCCACGTCCACGCGTTCGGAGAGGCGGATGCCACGGTTGAGGTCGCGCGTGTATGCGTAGGCCACGAGACCGTATTCGGTGTCGTTGGCCAGCGCGATTGCCTCGGCTTCGGTCCGGAAACTGACCACCGGAGCCACCGGGCCGAAGACCTCCTCGTGCAGGATCCGCGCGGTGGCCGGCACATTGGTGAGGACCGTGGGCGGGTAGAAGTGGCCGTCGCCGCCGGCGGGCGCACCGCCGGTGAGGGCCGTCGCTCCCCCGGCGACGGCGTCGCGGACGAGTTCGTCGACCTTGGCCAGGCTCTTGGCATCGATCAGGGGCCCGATGTTGGTGCCCTCCGCCGAGCCGCGGCCCAGCTTGAGGCCGCCCATCCGTTCCGCGAGGCGCTGGCTGAACTCGTGAGCCAGTGATTCGTGCACGATGAACCTGTTGGCGGCCGTGCAGGCCTCGCCCATGTTCCGCAGCTTGGCCAGCATCGCCCCGTCCAGGGCAGCGTCGAGGTCTGCGTCCTCGAACACCAGGAACGGGGCATTGCCGCCGAGTTCCATCGAAGTCCGCAGCACCTGGTGCGCGGAGTCGGCGATGAGCTGTTGGCCGACTCCGGTGGATCCGGTGAAGGAAAGTTTTCGCAGTCGGCTGTCCCGGATGAGCGGGCCGGTGACGTCCCCTGGGCGGGTGGTGGGGATGACGTTGAGGACACCCGGCGGCAGTCCCGCATCGCGGAAGACGTCGGTCAGCAGCAATGCCGTGAGCGGTGTCAGGTTGGCGGGCTTGAGCACCATGGTGCAGCCGGCCGCGATGGCAGGGGCGATCTTGCGGGTGGCCATGGCGAGCGGGAAGTTCCACGGGGTGATGAACAGGCATGGCCCGACTGGGCGCTTGGTCACCAAAAGCCTGGACTTGCCGTCCGGTGCGGTGGAGTAGCGGCCCGACACGCGCACGGCTTCCTCGGAGAACCAGCGCAGGAATTCGGCGCCGTAGGCCACTTCGCCGCGTGACTCGGCCAGCGGCTTTCCCATCTCCAGGGTCATGGCCAGGGCGAAATCTTCGGCCCGGGCGGTGACCATGTCGAAGGCACGGCGCAGGATCTCCCCACGTTCGCGCGGCGGCGTCGCGGCCCAGGAGTCCTGGGCCTGGGCCGCGGCAGCGAGGGCACGGTCGCCGTCCGCCGGTGACGCGTCGGCGATCCACGCCAACGTGGCGCCCGTGGAGGGGTCCTCCACCGCGGACGTGGCGCCGTCGGACGCGTCCGTCCACGCACCGTTGATGAACAGCTGCGTCGGCAAGGTCGCGAGGAACGCCCGCTCGGCACCGGTCACGCCGGTTTCGGCCAGGGCAGGGGCAAGGGTGTTTTCCACTTAGAGCGCTTTCTCGAGGATGGTGCGGATTTCGGCGGCGGTGGGCGGCACCGGGGTGTTGTTGATGACGGCGTCGGCCAGGGTGTCTTCGACGAGCGAGTCGAGGTCCGCCGTGGTGACGCCGAAGTCCGCCAGCCTCGCGGTCATGCCCACGTCGCGGGCGAGGGCGGCGACGGCGGTGACAGCCGCTTCCGCGTTGGCCTCCACGGTGGCTGCGGTGTCCCCCACCCCGAGGGCGAAGGCGAGCCGGGCGGTCCGGTCCAGGCGGTTGCGCAGGTTGAGCCGGAGCACGTCCTCGATGACCAGGCAGAGAGCGAGGCCGTGCGGGATGTTGAAGCGGCCGCCCAGCGGGTGGGCGATGGCGTGAACCAGTCCCAGCCCGGTGTGGGAGAACCCGACTCCGGCGATGTGGGAGGCCAGGAGCAGCTGGGACCTGGCCTCGATATCCGTTCCGTCGGCGACGGCGCGGGGCAGGAACTCGGCGACCATGGACACGACCTGCAGCGCGATGCCGTCCGAGTACGGGTTCTGCCGGATGGATGAGTAGGACTCGACGGCGTGCGTCAGGGCGTCCATGCCCGTCGCGGCAGTGGCTTTAGGCGGCAGGCCCAGGGTCAGTTCCGGGTCAAGCACGGCGGCCTTGGGCAGGGCCGATTCGTGGCCGACGTAGAACTTGCGGTGGGCGTCGACGTCGGTGACCACACCGAAGGCGTTGACTTCGGCGCCGGTGCCCGCCGTCGTCGGGACGGCGACGATGGGCAGCGCCGGGTTCGCGAAGTGATTGCTGTAGTCCAGACCGGCGCCCCGGGCCGGGTTGACGGCGCCGAGGGATATTCCCTTGGCGGCGTCCATGGAGGACCCGCCGCCCACCGGGACGAGGACGTCCACGCCGGTGGAAGCAGCAAGGTCGGATCCGGCGTCGACGCAGGTGGTGGTGGGGTTGGGGGTGACACCGTCGAACACGGTGACGGCCAGCCCGGCAGCTTCCAGGGAGGTGCGGACCGCCGCCACAACGTCCGTTCCCGCGAGGAACGGGTCGGTGACGATGAGTACGGACTTGCCGCCCAGCGAGGCAACAATTCCGCCGACTTCGGCCACCCTGCCGCGACCGAAGTAGGCGGTAGGTTTAGGGTCCAATGTCAGCTCAGTGGAAGCCAGCTCGGCATGGATCTGCAGTCGGGTGTGCATGTCAGGCTCCTTCTGTTGCGGCGCTGGTGCCGGTGCGCAGCTGCACGCCGATGGCGTCTTCGTAGAGTTTCACGGGGGTCATCTCGCCGGCCATATCGCCGTAGAGGGCCCTGGCCCGGCGGTAGAGCTGTTCCACGAGGGAGGACAGTTCCACCGGGACGCCCACAGAACGGGCCAGGTCCACCGACAGGCCGAGGTCTTTGCAGGCCAGGGCGATGGCGAAGCCCTCGTCGTAGTCGCCGTGGTTGAGGATGGACAAGACGTCGTTTTGGACGAAGTTCGAGTTGGCCGGGCTGGCAATGATGGCCTGGCGGAGGACTTCGAGATCCACACCTGCTTTGACGCCGGTGCTCAGGACTTCGGCCGTGGCCACAAGGTGGGAGAACCACAGCTGGTTGATCATCAGCTTCACGGCGTAGCCGGCACCGTGGCCGCCGACGTGCAGGATCCGCTCGGGGTCGCCCATGGCTTCGAAGACCGGGCGGAGCCGGTCGACGTCGCCGGTTTCGCCGCCAATGAAGATCTGCAGCATGCCGCTCGCGGCGCCCACGGCCATGCCGCTGACCGGGGCGTCCAGGACGCGGATGCCGCGGGCGGCGCCGGCCTCGCGGACCCTGTTGGCCACATCGGGAACGGAGGTGGACATGTCCACCCAGGTGCCGCCGTCGGGCAGTCCGTCCAGAATGCCGCCGGGAGCCATCGCCACCGATTCGACGTGTTTGGGTGTGGGCAGCATGGTGATTACGACGTCGGAGCCGGCGGCGACGGCCGCGGCGCTGTCCGCCCACTCGGCGCCGTTGGCGAGCAGATCCGCGGCGGATTCCTTGCGGACGTCGTTGACGATCAGCTGGAAGCCGGCCGCCTGCAGGTTCCGGGTCATGCCGGAGCCCATGTTGCCCAGGCCGATGAAGCCGATGCGGGCGGTTCCGGGCAGCAACGGCTGGGTTCGGGCGCTGACGGAGGGCTGGTGGGTTGTTGCAGTCATATCAGGTCTCGTTTCAGGAAGTCAGGCATCGTCCAGGGCTGCATCGCCGAGGTTGATCCAGGTGGTTTTCAAAGCCGAGTAGGCATCCAGGGCGTGCAGCGAGCGGTCCCTGCCGAAGCCGGATTCCTTGAAGCCGCCGAAGGGGGTAATGATGTCGGCGACATCGAAGGTGTTCACCCAGACGGTCCCGGCCCGCAGTTCGCGGGCCGCCGCGTGGGCCTTGGTGATGTCCTGGGTCCAGATGCTCGCGGCCAGGCCGTACTTGGTGTCGTTCGCCATCCGGATGCCCTCCGCGGCGCCCCGGAAGGTGCTGACGGCCAGGACCGGTCCGAAGATTTCCTCCTGCCCGATGCGCCCGGCGTTGTTGACCCTGTCCAGGACCGTGGGTTCGAGGTAGTAGCCGGTTTCGACGCCTGCCGGCCGGACTTGGGTGCCGCCGCTGGCGACGCTGATGCCCTCGGAATCGGCGATTTTGTAGTAGCCCAGAATGCTTTCCAGCTGGCTGTCGTCGATGATTGCGCCGATCTGGGTGGCGGGGTCCAGCGGGTCGCCCAGTTGCAGCGAGCGGCCCACTTTGATGACCTCTTCCAGCAGTTCGTCGTGGACGCGTTCGTCCACCAGCAGGCGTGATCCGCCGTGGCAGGTCTGGCCGGCGTTGTAGAAGATTCCCCAGGCGACGGCGGAGGCACAGGCGGCGATGTCGCCGACGTCGTGCAGCACCACTTGGGGCGATTTTCCGCCCAGTTCCAGGGCCACTTGCTTGCCGTTGGACTCCGAGGCGTAGCGCTGGAAGTACCTGCCCACCTCCGGGGACCCGGTAAAGGTGATCTTGTCCACCAGCGGGTGGCGGCCCAGGGCGGCGCCGGCCACTTCGCCAAGGCCGGGGATGACGTTGAAGACGCCGTCGGGGACGCCGGCTTCGCTGGCCAGTTCGGCCAGGCGGAGGGCGCTGAGGCTGGTCTGCTCGGATGGTTTGAGGACCACGGAGTTGCCGGCGGCGAGGGCCGGGGCAACCTTCCACGCCGTAATGATCAGCGGGTAGTTCCAGGGCACCACGGCCCCGATCACGCCGAGCGGTTCACGGGAAATGATGGCGAGGGCGTTGCGCGGGGTGGGCGCGACGTCGTCGTAGATTTTGTCCAGCGCTTCGGCGTACCAGCGGAAGGTGCGGGCGCAGCTGGGGACGTCGACGCCGAGGGCGTCGCTGATCGGGTGGCCGCTGTCGGTGGATTCGAGCAGCGCGAGTTCCTCGAGATTTTCGAGGATCAGGTCGGCGAGCCGGATCAGGACCTGCTGGCGGTGCCGGCGGTCGGTCCGCGACCATACCCCGGATTCGAACGCACGGTGGGCCGCCTGCACGGCGTCGTCGACGTCCTGCTCGGCTGCGGCCGCCACGTGGGCGGTCACGGAACCGTCCCGGGGTGACACTGTGGGGAAGGTCCCGGCGTCGTGTGCGCTGCGGAAACTGCCGTTGATGAACAGTCCCGTGGCCGGCCGCTGGGCGGCGGCCCGTGCGATCCAGTCGTTTTTTGTTGCTGTCATTGCCTGTTCCTTAGACCGTGTATTTCTTGACGGCGTCGTAGTCGATGACGGCGCCCAGGCCCGGCAGGTCCGGGACCCGCAGCGTGCCGTCGCTGTCGATGTCCAGCGGCTCCATGAAGAAGTCGCGGCGCTCCGGGGTCCACCCGGGCGGATCGTACGGGAACTCCAGGTATGGTCCGGCGTCCACGCCGGCAGCCACGTGCAGGTTTGCCAGCAGTCCGAGGCCGTTGCTCCAGGTGTGCGGGGTGAAGAAGCGGTGTTTGAGGTTGGCTGTTTCGGCCACCTGCCGGGCCCTGTACATGCCGACGGCGAGGGCGACGTCGGGCTGGTAGATGTCGTACGCGTCGGCTTCGACCAGGGCCATCATTTCGCCCATGCTGCGGACCATTTCGCCGCCGGACACCTGGATGCCGGTCTGTTCGCGCACGCGCTGCGCGCCCTTGATGTCGGCCTGCGGGAGGGGTTCTTCCAGCCAGCGGACGTCGAGTTCGGCCAGCTGGGAGGCGAGTTTGTGCACTTTGGACAGTTCCAGGGCCGGTTCGATGTCACCGCTCATGCGCCACATCTGGTTCAGGTCCACCATGAGGTCGAAGTCGCTGCCCACGGCTTCGCGGGCGGCCCGGACAGACTCAACGCCTTCTTCGAGGCGGTCCCGGGCGATGCGGATCTTCATGGCCTTAAAGCCACGGTCTTTGGCCGCCAGCGCGGATTCTGCCCGGGCGGCCGGTGCCTTCAGTTCGCCGGACGAGGCGTAGGCCAGCAGCTTGTCGCGGGCGCCGCCGAACAGGGTGGCGACCGGGAGTCCGGCTACTTTGCCGATGATGTCCCAGAGTGCGGCTTCGAGGGGCCAGTAGCGGCCGCCGTGGAAGTTGATTGTTTCGATCCGGCGGACCTGGTTGAGGATGGCCATCGGGTCGGTGCCGATGAACAGGTGCTCGTAGGCGTCGAAGCCGTCCATGGTGTCGCCGGAGCCGACGCCGGTGATGCCTTCGTCGGTGTCCACTTCCACCAGGGTGGCGGGGAAAGAGGTCCGGGGCTCCGGGTCCCAGGCCGCGCTGAAGGGAGGGTCAAGGGGCAGGACCATGCGGGTCAGCCGGATTGCGGTGATCTTCATTGTTGTCAGCCTCGCGGAGTGAAGAAGGGGTTGGACGGGGAGTTGCGCGCGTCAATCACAGCCGCCGTGGCGGGGAGCCGGTGTGCACCGTTGGCGAGTGCGGTGCGGACGGATTCGCGGTTGTTGCGGTAGACGGCTTCTTCGTCGTCGGCGTCGGGGTTGACCCACACCGCCGCGATGACTACGTGTGAGTCGGCCTGTTCCACGGTGACGGTTCCGGCGGCCAGCGCGTCGGCGACGCCGGCAGCGATGCCTGCCTGCGCCGCGCCCCAGATCAGGAGGCCGTGCCTGTCGCTGGCGGGGGCCGCCTTTGTGACGAAGAGGGTCAGCGGCTTGACCGGGAGGGATGGCCGCAGGACGGTGACGAACGGGACGTGACCCGCGCTGGGTGTGGCGAGTGCCGTTGCCCAGGCGGTGCCGGCGGGCCCGTTCCTGTGGCCCAGAACGGTGTTCACGTGGGCTGCGTTGGCGCCGTCGCCGATGAAGGATTCGCCGATCTGCACGTCTGCCTGGTTCGCGTGCTGCGTCTGCGCCTGGCCCTCGGTCTGTGTTTGGGTGGTCATGGTTAGATCAGTCCCTCGGATTCGAGCCATTCCTTGGCGATTTGGTCCGGATCTTCTCCGTCGACGTCGGCCTTGGCGTTGAGCTGCTGCATGACTTGGGTGGTGAGCTTCGGGGAGACCTTGGCCATGATGTCGGCGATGGCCGGGTACTTGGCCAAGACGTCAGCCTTGATGGTGAGGGCGCCCTGGTAGATGGGGAAGAAGTGCTTGTCGTCCTCCATGACCGTGAGTTTCAGGGCCGCGATCCGGCCGTCGGTTTCGAAGACTTCGCCGAAGTTGCAGTCCTGGCCCTTCTGGGTGGCGGTGTAGATGACGCCGGTGTCCAGCATGGAGACTCTCGCCTCCGGGCTGAGCCCGTACTGTTTCTGCAGTCCGGGCCAGCCGTCGTCGCGGGTGGAGAATTCGCTCTCCATGCAGAAGGTCTGCTCTTTCGCCGGGAGTTTCGCAACGTCGGAGAGGGATTTGATGTTCAGTTCCTTGGCTTTGTCTTCCCGGATGGCGAAGGCGTAGGTGTTGTTCAGCGGTGCGGGGTCCAGCCAGGCGATGCCCTTCTTGGCGTCGGCGGCCTTGACGGCGTCGAACATCTCCTGCTTGTCCTTCAGCGGGGTGGTCTGCTTGTTGTAGGTGATCCAGGACGTGCCGGTGTACTCCCAGTAGCCGGCGAACTGACCGGTTTCAAAGGCGGTGCGGACGTTGGCTGAGCCCACCACGCTCGTGTTGGTGGTGGTTTCGGCGCCATGGGCGTTGAGCACCTGGCTGGTGATGTGAGACAGGATGAACTGCTCGGAGAAGTCCTTGGCGCCGAAGACGCCGGTCAGCCCTGCCAGTTCCTTGCCTTTGCCGTCGCTGGTGGCGGAGGAGGCGGATCCGCCGCAGGCGGTGAGGCCCAGTGCGGCGACGACGCCGGTGGCCAGGAGGGCGAGAACGGGTTTCTTCATGATGGGGTCCTTTGGGGTGGTGGGAAGCAAGGGTCAGGTGCCTTTGGGCTTGAGGAGGTCCTCGGCGAGGCCGGCAAGCCAGTCGATGGTGAGGGCGATGCAGGAGACAACTACGGCGCCGGTGATCAGGACCGGCCAACGCTGAAGTTTGAGGCCGTTGACGATCATGTCGCCCAGCCCGCCGGCGTTGATGAAGGTGGCAACGGTGGCCACCCCCACGCAGAAGACCAGGGCGGTGCGCAGTCCAGCCACGATCACGGGGATGGCCAGCGGCAGTTCTATCCGGGCGAGGACCTGCAGCGGGCGCATGCCCATCCCCCTGGCCGCTTCGGTGAGGCTTGAATCGACCTGCTGCAGGCCCACCAGGGTGTTCCGCAGGACAGGGAGGACGGAGTAGGCCACCAAGCCCACCAACGCCACTTCGAAGCCGAGTTTCCAGACGATGGCCAGCAGGATCACCAGGCCGATGGCCGGCGTGGACTGGCCCACGTTGGCGACGCCGAAGACCACGGCGTGGACGGTTTTAGAGTGGATCCGGCTGAGCGCGATGCCGGCCGGGATGGCAATGGCGGCCACGATCGCCGACGCCACCACCGTCAGCCGCAGGTGCTCGAAGGTCCGGTCCTGCAGGTACTGCCAGTTCAGGGTCCGCAGCTCAATGGAATCCAGCGAGAGCGAGGAAATCCACAGGAACAGGGCAAGGAGGGCCACGGCGATGACGATCGGCGTGCCGAACCGTTTGACGGAGAAGTACTTTCCGCGCCGGTTGGACGCTGTTCCGAATGCCGTGGAAAGGTCGCGGGTGGCCTGGGCTGTCATGGCCGGACTCCCCCGGCAAGGGCACCCGCGGCAAGGGCCGGTGGAAGGATCTCTGCGCCCAGAACGGCAGAGATCCTTTCGATGTCGATAGACCCAACCACCCGGCCCTGCGCGTTGATCACGGCCACGGGGGTTCCGCCGGAGAGCACCAGGGAGTCCAGGGCGTCGCGGAGGGAATCATTGACGCTGACTTCGATGGCTCCGCGGACGGCGACGCTCGGGCCCAGGTCTGCCTGGTGGACGGGGATGAGGCCGAGGCGCTTGAGGGCCGCGCCCTGGCCAACGAACTGGGAGACGTAGTCGTTGGCGGGGTTGGCCAGGATGTTCGCCGGAGTATCGAACTGCTCTATCTGGGAGCGTTCGGACAGCACCGCGATCCGGTCTCCCAGCCGGACTGCCTCATCGAAGTCGTGCGTGACGAAGACAATCGTTTTGCTCAGCTTTTCCTGCAGCCGAAGGAATTCGGTCTGCAGTTTTTCCCGGGTAATGGGGTCTGTGGCGCCGAAGGGCTCGTCCATGAGCATGACGGGCGGATCGGCGGCGAGGGCCCGGGCCACGCCGACGCGCTGCTGCTGGCCGCCAGAGAGCTGCCTGGGGTAACGGGAGGCGTACGTTTTGGGGTCGAGTTCGACAACGGAGAGGAGCTCTTCGACGCGGGCCTGGGTCTTGTTCCTGTCCCAGCCGAGCAGTCTGGGGACCACGGCGATGTTCTCGGCGATGGTCATGTGGGGGAACAACCCGATCTGCTGGATCACGTAGCCGATCCGGCGTCGGAGTTCGTTCGGGTTCAGGGAGAGGACGTCTTGGCCGTCGATGGTGATGGACCCGGAGGTGGGCTCGATGATGCGGTTGATCATCTTCATGGTGGTGGTTTTTCCGCAGCCTGACGGTCCCACGAACATGATCAGTTCACCGGGCGCGATGTCCATGGAGAAGGAGTCGACGGCGGGCCCCGCCTGGCCGGGATAGGTCTTGGTGACGTCTGTGAGGACGATCCGGGCGCCGGCGGCCGGACGGGAGATGGATTCAGACACGAAGTCCCCTTGAGGTAGTGAGGCGGCGGATGAGCACAAACGCTCCATCCAGCAGGAGGGCAAGGACGATCACGCCGACGGTGCCGACGATCGCGAAGTTGAGGGCGTTTTTGGAGCCGAGGCTGGACAGGCCTTTGAAGATCATTTCGCCCAGGCCGGGGCCGCCCACGTAGGCCGCGATGGCGGCGATGCCCATGGAGAGCTGCGCGGAGACGCGCACACCGGTGAGGACAACGGGCCACGCCATGGGCAGCTGGACGCGGAAGAGGGTTTTGACCCTGCCCATGCCCATGCCGAGGGCGGATTCGGAGACGGCGGGCGGCACCTCACGCAGGCCCACCACGGTGTTGCGGATAATGGGGAGCAGTGCGTAGAACGCCAGGCCCACCACCGTGGGGGTCCAGCCGAGTCCGAGGACAGGAATGAGGATTGCCAGCAAGGCCATGGACGGGATGGTCAGGCCCACGCCCGCTCCGGCAATGGCGACCGAGCGGCTCACGGGCTTGTCCCAGACAAGAACTCCGATACCGACGCCGACCACCGTGGCGATCAGCAGGGAAACCAAAACAACCACAAGGTGCTCGGTGGCGGATTCGGCGATGTCCGCCGATCTCTTCGTGAGGAACGTACCGAAGTCCGAGAAGAACGAGTCGTTCAACGTGATCCTCCTTTTCACTTCGTCGGGTCAAGGATCATGGCCCACATCTGCGTGAGCCGTGCCACAACCGTAGAGCCACGGTTCCCTTTTGCGCAATGCGAGTTGTTGATATGTCAACGCGGCATTGGTAGGGTCATCCTGTGACTGATTCTTCGAACCGCACCCCTGGAACAACCGCCCGTCCCGCGCGCCGCAACTCCTCCGGACTTCGGCGCGACCTCGAATTGCTGGAGATCCTGGGCTCCCCCGAAGCCGTCGCCGCCTCAGGCCTTGGCGTGAGCAAGGTCGCCGAGATCGCCGGCCGGGACAAGGCCCAGGTCTCCCGCACCCTGGCCACGCTTGCCGAAGCCGGCCTGGTCAACAGGGATCCGGAAAGCCTGCTGTATACCCTCGGCTACGGGCTCTACGCACTGGCCGCCAGGACCGCCGAGGCCAGGATGGTCAGCGCATCCGCGCCGTACCTCAAACGGGTCTCCGCTGCCACGCACGAAACGACGCACCTGTGCGTGCTGCGCGGCGGCACGGTGCTGACGCTCAAGAGCGAAATGTCCAACCACACCTACCGGGCCCTGGGGTGGGAAGGTGTCAGCGTCGATGCCTGGGGAACCTCGGCGGGCAGGGTCCTGGTGAGCGACTGGGACCAAATCGCTCTCCGCGACTGGTATGACAGCCACGCCGACCAGGCTGCCGGGCCCCACCGACCCGCACAACAGGAACTGTCCCCGTTGGCGCTGGAGGCAGGCCAGGGCGCGGCAACAGGACACATTCCTTCCAAAATCAGGACCTTCGAGGACCTCTGCGAGGAGATCGCCCTCATCCGCCGGCGCGGCTATGCCGTGGTGGACGAGGAGTTTGAACTCGGGGTCGTCGGCGTCTCAGCACCCGTGTACGACTTCAAGCAGCGGGTCGTGGCCGCCTTCAACGTCAGCGCCCCCAAACAACGCTTCGGCCGCCACCTCGAGCAGGCCGGAGCCCTCGCGGCAAAAGTCGCCTTGGAGTTTTCGGCAACCCTTGGCGCCCCCAGCGGAACCATCCCGGCTATTCAGGTGCGGCGGTGAAGACTGGAACCGCCAATACCGAGCAGCCCCATGGTGCAGCTCACACGATATGGGCCCGGCTCTAAGTGGTCTGCAGACCCCGCGCCTGAGGCTCACGACACCGCTGACTCGGGACCGGTCTGCGCGGCCGCCGCCCTGAGGATCCACGTGCGGAACTCCACCGCGAAGTGTTCCAGGTGCTGCTGGATTACATCCGGCCCGCAGGTGACGGGCAACGTGACCGAAAGTATCGCGGTGAACCCGTCGGGTTCCTCATTGAACGCGTTCGCGATCGAGCCGACGACGGTTCCGTCTTCGAGGAGCATCTGGGATCGGCGGCCGGCCGGCTTCGCGGTGGTGCCGGACGGCAGCGTCTCCTCGACCACGACGCTGTCATCCCACTCGCGCATGAAGAATGAGCAGACGTACTCCCCGAGCGTTTCGACGATGTTCACGGCGCGTCCCGGCTCCGCGTGAATCGAGTAGTGCTCTGGATGTCCTGCCAGCATGACGTCCTCGCGGCCGAAGGCGTGTGCGAGCCAACCGGTGAACTGCGCTGCCGTGATGCCGTGTGCGCGGAGCCTTGTGGTACCGGTCGTCTCCTGACCGCCGGAACGTTCGACGTTGGTCCGGAGGAAGGCGTCGCCGGCCGCGATCTCGTCGCGCAGGAGTTCCACAAGATATTCGCGGCCGAGCTTCCCCTTCAGCAGTCCCAGTGCTCTGCGGGCGGAGAACAGTTCGAAGCCGTCGATGCTGTCGTCGGTGTCCTCACCGACGAGGCGCACCCAGTGGTCTGGCGCGGATTCCACGGGCGCGTTGGTGTCGATGTTCATCGTGGTCCATCCGTCCTCCGAGCGCTCCAGCTGCGGTTCGAGGTCCTGGATGGGCAGCTGCAGGTACGAGGCGTGCTCGCCGCCGGTGTGGATGACGTGCCTGCCGGTGTTGGCGCCGACGTACTCGCGGATAGCCGGCATCAGGGTGCCGAGCAGGTTGCGGGAGCTGATGATGAAGCGCAGTTGCTCGCCGGGGTGGAACGCGAGACCGATTGGGAACAGGTCGATCTCGATCTCGACGATTTCGCCGGGCGAGAGCTTCTGGACCCGGTCGAAGCTGTGCGCCGGGATGTCGGTCGTAGTCAGTGCTTCATCGAGGTGGCGCGCCGAGACGCGCAGCCGCCCATCGGATCCTTTGTACCTGAGGATGGTCGCTCCGTGGTCGGTGAGGTCGTGGGCCATTGCGCTCTGGTTGGGGACGGTGAAGGCCTGCAGTGGGGTTCCGTAGGCGTCGAGCTTCTGCACCAAAACGAACAGGTCCATGTCGTCGGCGCCGTCGGCTTCGACCCAGAGGTGCGCTTGGGGTAGCCGACCATCACTGTCTCCTGATCGAACCGGGTCAGGAATGAGACCGCGTTCGGGTTAGCTGCAACGTCGTAGCCTGCCGTGGACTCCCGGGCCGGCACGTCGGTGGTCAAGGTGCGCGAGCGGGCGTCGAGGTAGAACTTCGTGGACACGACGTCCTTTGGCGGGAATGCGTCCGCGGGTACCCCGGTCTGGTCGCCGCCTTCGAGGTCGAGGACTGAATAGCGCACACGCGGCGTGGTTTCCCAGCCGTTGTTCTCATCTTTCAAGTAGCGGTCGAAGAATCGGCGCAGGTCCTCTACGTTGGCTTCGTCGTAGTAGTCCGGCCATTCCTGTCCGTTGTGGATCCGCAGCCATTTTTCCTCTGAAGCGATTCGGCGCCAGGCGCGGAACGTTCCCGCCGTGTGGAGTGTGTTCGAGTAGCTGGCCACGATGTACGCCGGTACGGTGATGCGGTCAAAGGCGGGAATCTTGTTCTC
Source organism: Arthrobacter sp. 05T47 (assembly GCF_056395825.1). Lineage (NCBI taxonomy): Bacteria > Bacillati > Actinomycetota > Actinomycetes > Micrococcales > Micrococcaceae > Arthrobacter > Arthrobacter sp. 05T47. The sequence goes on from NZ_JBFTKG010000001.1 coordinate 359,324, forward strand.
CCACAGCTCGTTCATCAACGGGTAACGCGCCGCTTCGGAGAGGATGTCTTCTTTCTGGTTCCTACCGAAGAAGCTGCCTTCCTGCAGCTGCTGAGCGAAGCCGGTATCGGGCATGCCGCCGCGCATCACAAGATCACGGTAGACATCACTCACGCCCTCCCACGGGTTGATCGCCGCCAAGTGTGGTGGCTGCTCGGCCGCTGTGAACCACTGAGAGGCGGCCAGGTAGGACGTTCCGCTCATGCCCACCTTGCCGGAGCACCAGGACTGTTCCGCGAGCCACTCGATCAGGTCGTAGCAGTCGCGCCCTTCCTGGCGATCCCAGAGCACGCTGTCGCCCTCGGAGTCGACCACGCCGCGGATATCTGGGTTGCAAACCGCGTACCCCCGCGCGCACCAGTAGGCCGGATCCGGGGCCTCGAACTTTTCCAGACCTGAGACGATGCTGTTGTCCAGGCCTACCAGGCCGAAGACCCCCATCACGCTGGCAGAGGTTCCTTGGCCTTTGCCGTACGGGCTCCACGCCACGATGACCGGCACGATTTCAGCACCGACGGGACGAAATACGTCGACGTGGATCGTCACACCGTCGCGCAAGTCGACGGCAACATCCTTCTCGAAAACAACATCGACCGGCAGAGGCCGGAACTGAGGCGCTACCTGGAAGCCCGCCTCCAGCGTTCGGGTGCCCGGATCGAAGCCGGTCAGCAGGCCCGTGCGGGCTGCCGGCAGCGGATGGGATGGGACGAATATCTTCTGCTCTGCGCTCATAACGGGCTCCTTTTGGCTCGTGCCCCTGGGACAACTCTCGATTCGATGCGAGCGTACGCCGTCTCAGTCAGTTAAATCAACAGCTGTTGAGAAAACTGTCGGATCGAACTAGATTTGGGGTATGACGATCAACGACAACACGGCACCCAAGGTGCGCCGGGGGCGGCGGCCCGGAACGTCGAACACGCGCCAGGACATACTCGAGGCCGCTCGTGCACGTTTTGCGAACGACGGGTTTGCCGCCACTACGATTCGGCTCGTTGCCGCGGACGCCTCGGTGGATGCATCCCAGGTGATGCAGTTCTACCGCTCCAAGGACGAGCTCTTCGCCGCCGTCATGGCCATTCCGCCCGAGGCGCTTGAGCGGTTCAATACGGCGTTCGAAGGGCCCGACGACGACCTGGGCGAACGGGTCGTCCGCGCCTACCTGGCCGCTTGGGAGGGGGCGCAGGAAGTGTCGGAGCCCCTCATGGCGATGCTGCGCGGTGCGATCGTCAACGAAAGCGCTGCCGAGCAGCTGCGCAGCTTCATCCAGTCCCGGCTCCTCGAGGGAACCCGCCAACGCATGGACACCGACGCCGCGCTGCGCGCGGGCCTCGCCTCATCCATGCTCGTCGGTGTCGTCACGGGCCGGCAGATCATCGGCGTACCCACACTCCTCACGGCAGGAACCGAAGAACTCGTCGCTGTCCTGGCCCCGGCCATCCAACAAATCCTGGTACCGCAACCGCCTCGAGCCGAGCCGGCCATCCGCCCATGAGTCCGTTCGACGCCCACGTGTACTGACGCGAAACTCCCGCCCATCGAAGCGGGGCCGGACGCGAACTCTGCGCCAAGCCCCTCGCGTGAAGTGATCGCCGGGCGACGTTCGCTAACGTCGCGGAGACTCGGCAGCCTGGCCGCCACTCGGGTCTGGCGTCCCCATGCCCTCTGATTGCCTCAGGGCTGGGCCTCTGTGGAGGCGGCGTACGCGTCGGGGTCCGCGCCGCCGGTGCGCCTCACGTCGGACGGCACGGGCTCGTCGTCCGGCCGGTGAAAATAAAGCCACGCCGCGACTCCTGCAGTCACTGCGACAGCTGCCACCCCGGCAATCATCCATGCTTTCCCGGATGCCGTCTGCCACGACGCAACCCTGGCGGGTGCCTTAGCTGGCGGAACAACTTTCGGTGCAACGCGTTTCAAGCCCTCCTGAACACGGGGAGCCAAAGTTTCCACTCCGCCGGCGAGCTCTTCAGCGAGCCGCCGAAGACCGGTCTGGATCATCGGGGAGGCAGACTCAATCCCGGCATCGAGCCCCGCCACCACTCTTTTCAATGCCGCCTCGACCTCGGGAGTGGCCCACTCCCGTCCTTGCGTGAGCTGAGACACGAGATTCTCTGAAAGATGGCGGACCTGATCCGCCTGGGCCGTGGGTTTTGACGTGCGCATGAGGGCCTCCTCGATGTGATGGATTCCCCTAGCCTACGGCGGCCAGCGCCAGCGAAACAGGCCCCCGCCGCCGTCAAACCCGATGGACGCCGCAAGGTGCCCGAGATAACCGAGACCGCCGCCGTCGCCGATCTTCAGTCAGCAGCAGCGCAGCTGAGGTACCTGATCGACGCCGGAATCGGCGTCGACCTGGATGACTACGGGACAGCTTATTCGTCCCCGGTCATCTCGCGGCCCCTTCCCCCCCCCGACCAGCTCGACACTGCTCAGCGGGAGAAACAGGCAGGCTGTCACCGACGGCCCACCAACCGGCTGCCCTCTCCTGTTCACGCAGCGTTCACGCCCCGGGCGTAGGCTGGCCGCGTGAAAGAGTTCACAGACGACACCGGCATCCCGTCATGGATCGGGCATCAGGCTGGACCCACCTGCGGACCGGCCAGGCGGTGACCGCAGCCGATTAAGGACACCCTGCGAGCGCCGGAACCATCGATGACATCACCCCGGATGCACTCATCCTCGGGGTCAGGCTGCCCGGGGCCTCCCCGCGCCGCCTGTTCATGTGCACTGACCAGGTGCAAATCCTCCCCATCCACTCAGGCCGCGTGCATCGGGGCGAACCAAGCGCCTCCGGGTCAAGTGAGCCCAGGACTGGAAGGGCATGTCATGGCCGACCCAGGCACACTTTTCAACCATTTGACCTCCGGGCACGGCGTCTTCCTGCTGGACGACCACGAAGTCGTCCGCTTGGGTCTGCGCCGCCTTCTTGCACACGCCGGAATTCCCGTGCTGGGCGAAAGCGCATCCGCGCGGCAGGCGGTGCGGAGGATTCCGGCCCTGCGCCCGCAACTCGCCATCCTTGATGATCACCTCCCGGATGGCACCGGCGCCGACGTGTGCAGGGCTCTCCGGGCCGCCGACCCGTCGATCCGCTGCCTCATCCTGGTCGACACGGCGGACGAGGACGCATTGACGGCGGCGGTGCTCTCCGATGCCTGGGGATGCCTGTCCAAGCAGGATGACAATCGCGAACAGCTGAGGTTGATCCGCCGGGCACTGGCCGGGGGCTTGGCCTTTAGTAACAGGTTCCGGCACCTTCTCCAACAGAGCGGGACCTCCCCTCGGAATCTGCCGCCGGAGAGCAAGCTCCATAGCCTGACCAGGCAGGAAACAAATGCTGTCATAGGCCTCGGTAAAGGGATGAGCAACCGACAGATCGCTCAGGACCTGAAAATCACCGAGAAGTCCGTCAAGAACCTTGTCGCCAGCGCCCTGGCCAAGCTCGGGATGGTCGGCAGAACCCAGGCCGCCGTCCTTATCGCTACCTCGGCGGACCGGACACATGGGCCAGGCTACGGCTACCTCCGATCCTCTGAGATGACCGCCCGAGCCGCTGCCGCGCTGGAGAACTGCACCCACGATGGCGCGGTACCGATCGATGATGCCTCCCGAGCCAAAGCCCTTGGCGCCCTGGCAACGGCACTTACCGATTTCAGGACCGTCCGCAACTCCGGGCCGAGATCCGCTGAGATGGCTACTACCCCGGCGGCCTTCCCGGGAGGCCGCCCGTCGAACACCCTAGGCGGGTGGCCCGGGATCCGTGATGGCAATGCCCGAGATCCCAGGCGGCCCCGCCATGAAATAGCTGCCCCCTGATTCGAGGGTCAGTCGGGCGGGGCGTCGGACTTCGCAGGGACCAGGTTGACGGGGAGCATGAACGCTGCCACGAGACCGACGAGTCCCAACACGGCGAGGGTGATCATCGCGGCACCGTAGGACCAGGTCAGGAGGATCGTCCCCGCCACGGCGGTGCCGATCGATGAGCCCAGGTTCGACACGCTGCGCGACAGACCGGAGATCTCACCCTGCAGCTCGTCTGGGAAGCTCGACTGGACCAGGTTGACGGATGGGGTCAGCATCGCACCCACTCCCAGCCCGATCAGCAAGAGCCCGGGGGCGAAGGCCCATGCGGTCGGATTCCCTTGCACCATGGCGATGAGCAAGGCGATCCCGCACAGCGTGACGCTGAAGCCGACGATGACCAGAGTGCGTTGGGTGTGCCTTTTCGCGAGCCGCTCTGCCGCGATCGATGAGACGAGGATCCCGGCGGTGGCCGCCGTAAAGATCACACCGGTCTCGATCGCGTTGTACCCGCGCACGACTTGGAGGTAAGCCGACACGGTGAAAGAGGTCCCCAGCAGGATCAGCCATTGCACGTTCTGCGTGATGAGGCCGAGATTCGATGTCCGATTCCGGAAAAGCCCGGTGGACAGCAGCGGCTGCTCGCCTTTACGCTCCTTGGCGCGCACGTGGGCGAAGAACCAGAGCAGAAGCAGCGCTCCGGCCACCATGAAGACCACCATCAGCAACAGGTCGTTGTCCGCCAGCATGATGCCGGTGACGAAGACCACCAGACCAGCGGCAGAGAGGACAGCCCCCATGGAGTCGAACGGCTGACTCGGATCCGCAGGCAACGGGTCCTGCACTGCGCGGCGGCTCAGCAAGATGATGATCACGATGATCAGTGCCTGGAAGATGAAGGCCGCCCGCCAGCTGATCGCGGTGGTGATGAGCCCGCCAATCAGCGGCCCCGCGGCCGCCCCGATTCCTCCCATGCCGCTGATCACTCCGAAGGCCCAGGCACGGGAGGTCACGTCCGCGAACAGCATGGTCGTCAGAATATAGACCGGTGGGATCAGAAGGGCCGTACCGATACCTTCAAGGATCGAGTTGCCGACTATCAGCACGAACAGGTTCGGCGCCGCCGCACTCATCACCGCACCGACCCCGTACAGCGAGAGGCCGATGATGAATAGTCTCTTGCGACCCCAGATATCCGTCAGCTTGCCGCCCGGAATCATCAGCGCGGCCATGACCAGCAAGAAGATCGTGATGGCTGCCTGGATTCCTTCGACGGTTGTGTTCAGATCCTTGCTCATGTCGTTGATCATGACGTTCATGTTCGAGCCCGCGAAGCTGCAGATGAACTGCGCCAAGGCGAGCGGCACGAGGACCCTGCGCAGTTCCTGCTTCGTCCGTCCCGTGACGATGTTTCCGGCCATTCCAAACTCCTTTCGAGGTGTCCGCGATGCCTCCCACGGCCGACCGTCGGAGCGCTGGAGTGGGAGGGTGGCGACCGTCTTACCGGACGGCACAACGGCAGGCGCCTAGGGGCCCTTCAGTCGTTGTTGCCGCGTTCTGGCGATCGGTCGAGGCGGAGCAGATGCCATTGCCAGGCCTCGAGTCGGACGAACAGCCCGTCGCTGAGATCGTTACCGGCGCGATCGAAACTTATTTCCCGGGTCGGGTCCGTCAGCTGCCACCGGTGACCGCGCAGATCCGGCCACGGTGCCCTCACATGACCTGTTGCGGGCGCATCGCTCAGATTGACCACGATCAGCCACCGAGTGGCACCGTCCCAGCTCCAAGCGACGAGATTTTCGAAGCTGTTGTCCCCCGGCCACCCCGACCGTTCACACAATTGCCAGTGACCGTCACGAAACGTCGGGTCAGCGACAGCTGCCAAGAGCCGGCGGTAAAAGGCGGCCAGCTGGTCATCGACCGGCTCGGTGGGGAAGCGACCGAGGAACACCGGAAGGCGTACCCGCCACCCGAGCAGCTGGCCGTGGTGAATGAGCCGTGCCCCGGTCTGGGTCAGTGCCGTCACCGCCGCAGCCTCTTGGCGGCCGGCCGTGAACGCCGACGCGGCCCGGGGCTCGTCGTGATTCTCCACGAACCGGACGAGGGCGTTCTGATAAGCGGGCTCGGCCAGCAGGTGGAGCCTCACCTCGTCGGCACTGCCGGCGAGAAGGCGGTCATACAAACGCTTGTCGTAGCAGTAGTCGAAGCCCTGCTGCATGAGAGACCACTCAAGATCCCAATAGGCTTCCGCGATGAAGGCGAAACCGGGGTGGCTTTCACGAACGGCGCTGATCACTGTAGGCCAGTACTCCGAGCTCGGTGCAGGACCGACCCGAGATCCCCAAGTGCGGGCGAAAATGTCGTTCATGACCAACATCGCCATGTCGCAACGCACCCCGTCGCACTGATCGGCGATCGATTTCACCGTCTCCACCGCCGCCGCTCGCAGGGCGGGGTCGAAGGCGTTGAGCTGCACGACGTCGGGCCACGCCGGGAAGTAGGGGTCCCGCCCGTTGGCGAGCACCCGGCCGCCCACCTCGACGAAGGACGCCGGATCGAGGTCCCGATCCGCGGCGGTCCCCTGTACGAAGAGCTCGGGTGTCCCCGTGGTCCACGGATGATCCGGGGCGACATGGTTGGGCACGAAGTCCAGGATCAACCGGACACCTCGCTCCGCCAGCTCTTCCCGGGCGGCGGAAAGCCCGGCCGGGCCACCCAGGCGGTCATCGACCACATAGTCCCTGACGCAGTACGGCGACCCGACGACATCCTCGGCACGCCAATCGGGAAGAGCTGCCTGGAAATCGGACCGCAGGGCCGGGTTTTCCAATGCGATCCTGATTCCGGCGGGGCTGCGACGCCAGACCCCCATCAACCACACCGAATCGAACCCCAGACCTGCAATCTCGTCCCAGTGCCGTTTCGGGACGGAGCCCAGATCGATTTGCGCGTTTTCTTCGACGCTGATTGATTCGAGCCAGGCCCATGTGTTGATCTCGTAGATAAACGGGTGGGCCACTGGTGGCGACAGCCCCGGTGGTCGGACCGCCACTACCATCTCGTCCATCATCGTGCCGTCGCCCCTCATGGCTCTCCGGAAACGGCCTTGTCCCTCAGGATTGTTTGACATCGGTTCACGGCTCCGTTTCCGGTGGTCCGGTCGTGGCGGTCGGTCCCGAGTTGTCCTGATTGTCCGGGCTGTCTGGATCGTCCGTGAATGCCATCCGGTAGCTCTGGCGGGGTGGGTCGAGGAGGAGGTCCGCGACCAGAGCCGTCCATCCGGTCTGGTGCATGGCACCGAGTCCGGCCCCGTTGTCGCCGTGGAAGTACTCGTAGAAGAGCAGGTTGTCCTTCCACGCGGGATCGTTCTGCAACAGGTCGACACCCCCATAGACCGGTCTGCGTCCGTCCGGGCCCGGGAGCCAGATGCTCACCAGCCGATCGGTCAGGTCACCGGCTATCTCTCGCAGGGTCAGGTGGTGGCCGGAGCGGGTGGGATATTCGACGGTGAAGTCGGGGCCGAAGAACTGGTCGTACTGCAGGAGTGCCCGGATGGTGAGGTAGTTGACCGGCAGCCACACCGGTCCCCGCCAGTTGGAATTGCCGCCGTACATCGCGGTCCGCGACTCGGCAGGTTCGTACTGGATGGTCGCGGTGGGGAGCCCCGGAACCGTGTAGGGCGTGTTGTGCCGCTTGGAGATCGATCGCAGCCCGTGGGGAGACAAGAATGCCTCCTCGTCGAACAGGGTACCGAACAGCCGGACGAGCTTGTCCATCGGGAGGACTGACAGCAGCGTCCGCCGGGAGTCCCCGGTGCCGCGCACCTGCCACTCGAGAATCTGGTGCCGGTCCGTCTGTTCCAACCGGCTGGCGAACCGCTTCCGCAGCCGGCGGTTCCGGTCCGTGTCCTGGGTAGGGAGCACCACCGCGGGCAGCGCAGGGATCAACCCGACGAGGGTCTGCACCTTGATCGGAACGCTGATTCCATAGGGGTCGGTGAGCCGGTCATAGAAGAAGCCGTCCTCGGTGTCATAGCAGCCTGAATCCTCCAGCGCGTCCATGATCAGCACGGTCTGTTCCAGGAATTTCACGACCATGTCCTCATAGACATCGTCATATTCGGCGAGTTTGGTGGCCAGGGTGAGCATGGCCACGGAGTAGTACGCCATCCACGCGGTGCCGTCGGCCTGGTCCAGCTTAAAGCCGGGCGGCAGGTGTGAGCGGTCGATCGGGCTGATGTTGTCCAAACCCAAAAAGCCGCCGCCGAAGAGGTTGTTCCCGTCGGGGTCCTGCCGGTTGAGCCACCAGGTGAAATTCAGCAGCAGCTTGTTGAACACCCGTTTCAGGAAGTGCAGGTCGGTGCCACCGTCGATGACGAAGACCCGGATGGCGGCCAGCGCATGGACGGGTGGATTGACATCGTCGAAGCTCCACTCATACGACGGCAGCGCACCGTTCGGATGCTGGAACCACTCCCGAAGGAGCACCAACAGTTGGTATTTGGCGAACGCGGGATCCAGGTGGGCCCAGGTGACGGCGTGAAACGCCAGATCCCAGGCCGCGAACCACGGGTACTCCCACGGGTCGGGCATGGCCAGCACGTCGAAGGAGTCCAGGTGCCGCCACCCCGTGTTCCGGCCGTTTCGATGCCCGGCCGGCGGCGCCGGTTGGCCGGGGTCACCGTCCAACCACCGGTTCACCCGATACGGGTACATCTGCTTGCTCCAGATAAGCCCCGCGCAGGACTGCCGCATCACCCGCATCGGCTCGGGGCCGATCTCAGAGGGGGCAATCGCCGCGTAGAACTCGTCCGCTTCCCGTTCCCGGTCTGACATGACGTCATCGAAATAAGAGTCGAACCACTGGGCCGGGGCTGGGGTTTGGTCCGGGATCGGCCGGTGCAGCCGCAGCCGCAGCTCGGTCCGGCCACCGCCCGGCACGGTCACCTGATACCACCAGGCTGCCTTGGTCCCCTGATGTTGCGGATTCACGGTGTCCGCGCCGGAGACCACGTGATCGTTGATGCCGTCCTTGGGATAAGCGGTGACCGGTGCCGCCCCGAACAGTCGGGCCGTGTTCGTCTCGTTGTCGCAGAACAACGCCTGCGGCCGCACTCCCTCCTTGGTGGGAACGGCGTCGAGCCTGTAGCCGGACAGCCGTGGGTGCTCGACGGCGACCCCGTCGCCGTCCAGGAACAACGACGGCGCCTCACCGCCGTTGACCCGCCACGTGTTGCGGAACCACAGGGTGGGCAGCACCGAAAGTACCGCTTCCTCGGAGGAATGGTTCTCGATGGTGATCCGGGCAAGTACCTCGGTCGGTGAGGCCTTCGCGTACGCGACATCCACGGACCAGTACCGGCCGCCGTCGAAGACGCCGGTATCCATCAACTCGAATTCGGGTTCGTCCCGGGACCGACGGGCGTTCTCGTCGATCAGCCGCTGATAGGGAAATGCTGCCTGCGGGTAGTGATACCGCCACCGCAGCCATGCATGGCTGGGCAGCGCATCCGGGTACCACCAGTATTCCTTGACGTCTTCCCCATGGTTGCCCTGCGGCCCAGTCAGCCCGAACATCCGCTCCTTAAGGATTGGATCGGCTCCGTTCCACAGCGCCAAACCCAAGCACAGGTCGTGGTGAATATCGGACAGCCCCGCCATGCCGTCTTCGTTCCACCGGAACGCACGGGACCGGGCTTGATCATGCGGAAAATACTCCCACGCGTCGCCGTTGTCGCTGTAGTCTTCCCTAACCGTGCCCCAGGCCCGCTCCGACAGGTACGGCCCCCACTCGTACCAAGGATTCGCCTCGAACAGGACGTCCTCCGCCGCGCCCGTGGCCTCGGCCAGCCGGGCATGTTCAGCGGTCACATCTCGAGGTGCAGCGGGCGGAATCGTGTCGTCGGTCATGACGTCCTCTCAGGAAGCGCTGACAGCCGAACTTCTCAAGACAGGCCCCGATGGTGACCCACGATCTTGGTCACCATCGAACTTCAACGACGCGATACGCCGCGCCAGGTGTGCCCATTTAGCCCGATGTTATCAACCGGAACATCGCTCCGGTCGCTCCGGAGCAACTATTCACCTGACGTTCACATCGTCCAAGCACTAGTGGACTTTGAGTGGCTGGATGGGCGTCAAAATGACCCTCAGTTGGGTCTGGCTCCGGCGGACTTACATGAGCACCCTGCTTCGCGGACCGTCGCGCAGCTCACATGACATGGGTGCGAATCCTTGATGATGCGGCTCAGGCCGACGGATAAACTTGCAGGCATGGAATCGTTCGAGGCGGAGGCCCTTATCCTTGCCGGGACTGGCACGGTGTGGGACGTCATCACCGACGGGGGCAATTTCCCGGTCTGGGATTCCGGGATCACAGAAGTCAGCGGCGAGGTGGGCCACGGCGAGCGGATCCGGGTCCGGACCCGCGACGGCGGCAAGCGGACCTTCCGGCTCCGGGTCGATCAGACCCCTGGAGCGCGCATGACATGGACCGGCGGGCTGCCGCTTGGGCTGCTTCAGGTCGAGCGGACTTTCTCGCTGACGGATTACACAGGCATGACCCATCTAAGGGTCAAGGACTCGGCCGCAGGTCCGCTGCGGGGTCTGGTCCGGAAAACGGCGCCGGGCACCTACCCGGCCCTGACCGGGTACGTCGACGCCGTCAAATTCCGGGCCGAACTGATCAGTTTCCACCTCGAACGCGGGGTCTTTCCCCGTCCGTCCCAGATGACGCGGTCGGCCCCAGGCGATACGGGACCGGCAGCCGCCGCGGCTCGAAGTTAACCACCCTACGCCGTCAATAGTCAGCGGCAGCTCGAATACGGTGTCCCGCCGTCGAGGTGGCCCTTGGGGATCAGCCGCGTGCGCGGACCCGCGACCTTGGGCCGGCCCTGCCGCGGCAACCCGCAAGTAAACTGATGGACGCCGCGGGTGCCTGCCCTCAGACTGTGTGAATGGACGACACGGAAAAGAACGACACCATCGCCAAAGTCACGGACCGGCTCGCCGCACGCTTCCCCGACGCACCCCGCCCCATGGTTGCCCAGGTCGTCGGGGAAGAATATGAATCTCTGGATGGCAGCAGGATCCGAACCTACATCCCGACCCTCGTGGAACACGGAGCCAAGAACAGACTCAACGGCGAGTTTGCCGCCCAGACCGCGGCAAACTGACATCACCGGAGCCACGATCCGAGGCAGCCAGGGACGAAAAGCTGACGCCCTTGGCTGGGGGCTTCGTCCTGAGCCGTGGAACAGGCGACCAAAGGCGGTCTGGCGTGGCGTCTGGGCAATTCCCGGTCAACGGACCCTAGTAGCGTGACGGCAGCCGGGCTAGCATCCGGCTGTTACTGCCTTTCGAAACAGGAGAATTCCATGCCCGAAGAATCAGTAAAGAACGTCGTGCTCGTCCACGGCGGCTTCGTCGACGGATCAGGCTGGCAGGGCGTCTACGACCTGCTGACCGCCGACGGTTACAGCGTCAAGATCGTCCAAAACCCGACCGTCTCCCTTGCCGGCGACGTCGCCGCCACGAAGATGGCGATTAATGCTTTCGAGGGCCCCGTCGTGCTCGTCGGCCACTCCTACGGAGGCGTCGTCGTCACCGAGGCCGGGACCGAGGAGAACGTCTCAGCCCTCGTCTACATCGCCGGGTTCGTCCCCGACACGGACGAATCGGTGAACACCCTGATCGCCGATCCGCCGCCCGGCGCGCCGGTGCCCCCGATCCTTCCGCCCCAGGACGGGTTCCTCTTCCTGGACCGCGAAAAGTTCGCCGCCTCATTCGCCGGAGATGTACCGCCAGGGCAGGCGGCCTTCATGGCAGACTCGCAGGTCCCCTGGGGCGTCGACGCCCTCCAGGGAACAGTCACCAAGCCCGCCTGGCGGGACCGGCCCAGCTGGTACCTGCTCACCACGGAAGACCGGATGATCCCGCCTGCCGCGCAGCAGGCAATGTCGGCACGGGCCGGTTCAGCGGTCACCGAGGTGGCGGCAAGCCACTCCGTCTACGTCTCCCAGCCTCAAGCCGTGGCCTCAATCATCAAGGAAGCCGCCGCCCAGCGCCGGTAGCACTCCGAAGTCCACTTCCGACCACTTGCACAAGCCCCGAACCCACATGGTCCGGGGCTTGTGTGGCGCAACGTCAGGCCGCCACCAGTGGAGCCGTCGCAGAGCATGGCCGAGAGGACGACCAGACGGCGCATGGCTCTCATGGACGCTCGCGCAGTGTCGATTCAGCTTATGAGCCCGTGGGTCGAAGGTGTCGGCTGAGAATTTCGGCGCGTTTCCTGACGGCGTTAACGTAATCGATGAAAGCCTGCTGCGTGTCGGACACGAACTCCCAGAGCAGGAGACCGCAAAGCGGGCCCGTGAACTCTTCTTTTACGCTCAGGTGTGTCGTGCCGCCGCCCACGGGTTCAAGTGTGAAGGTGCGCACGCCGGTGAGCAGGCCCAGGGGCATGCCCTGGGTCCAGGTCATCACTTCGCCGGGCATCTGCTGGACGTGCAGCCGGATGGTGCGGTTCCCTCCGGTGTGGGTGCGGATTCTGATGGTGCCACCGTTGCGCAACTCGCCCCTGATATGGGTGATGCCGGATTCCCAGACGGTGTAGTTCCGCGCATCGGTGATAATGTCCCAGACGGTGGAGCTCCGGGCGTTGATCAGTGTCCTGGCCTCGACGGAGTGCCTGGACTTACCTTGTCCCTGGCCGGGAGGACGCCGGGTTGTGGGCACCTGGTCTGTAGACATCAGCCCGCAGCCCAAGGCATTGGTCGCGCTACAGGACCTCCGTCGCGGCCATACAGGCGGCCGACGTCGCCATGGCCGACAGCACCGGCAAGGGGCAGCACCGTGTTCCGGACGCCCCTGCCACCGCGGCCCTCCGCGGGCGGCAGGCCGTGCAACACCGGCACGACGTTCCCTACTGGTTCTTCTGACAAGTGGATTCTCCTTTTCAAAACGGAGTGATAGCCGGATATTAGCCCGGCTTCCTGAGCGCAACCAGAGTCCATTTGACCAGTTCATGCCTCGCAGCCGCCGCCCGGCCCGAGTCCGCTGCGAGCACGCCCTCGACGGCCGGGAACCAGACGGTCCCCTGACTCAAAGGAAGAGCCAATCGAGGACAAGGACAACCCCGCTGGATGTATAGGTACAAGGCCAACGACGCCCGCCACCCACACAACTTCATCGGCCACCGCGGCGGCCAGGCACCAGCCGCAACAAGCGTCAGAGAGGGCCCAGCCGGGGCAATGTACACACGTTAAAAGCAAAACCCCTCTGACGAGGGAGGATGCTGTGCCCGAGTAAGCCGGGGTACGGCCGGTCAGCCGCAGCATCCGGCGCCCTGCGCCGCTCAGGCCCTCGCAGGCCGATCGCAGTATGGCCTTGCGCCAGGACTACTCCAAACGCAGTACATCGATCGATCGGATCGAACGATTCCTGCGAGACGGCATTTGGGGAGCATTAGAGAGTAGCCAGCCGCCCCAACGGTGCAGCGGCACCCCCTAAATACCTTGGAGTGCATCATGCCTAATGTCCTTGCCGCGATCGGGCGCTTCAGCGCCCGGCACCGGTCCATCATCATCGCCGCGTGGGTGTTGATCTTCGCGGTGTTCACCGGCATCACCGCCACATCGTCCGACATGAGCGGCTCGACGGGCGGCATGCCCGCGACGAGCGCAGCGAATGCCCTCGCGACAGTGCAGCAGAAGTTCCCCGACATGAACAGCAACCCGGACAAGAAGACGCTGCAGCTCGTTATCGAGACACACGGCAGCGCGAAGGTCACCGACGCTGACACGAAGGCGGCCATCGACTCGACCCTGACCCAGGCCGAAGCGCTGCCGCACGTGAAATCGGTCAGCGACCCGTACAACGTTCAACGCCCCTTCATTTCCAAGGACGGCACCACAGTCGTGTCCACCCTGGAGTTCACCGGTATCACCGATGACAATGCCGCGGAAACCTACGAAAAGGTCGTCGGCTTCGCCCAGGACCAGGGCTCCCAGTTCACCACCCAGGTCGGCGGAGCCATCGCGAAGGACAGCTACGCAGCGTTCGGCCCTGGTGAGGCCGCTGGTATCCTCATCGCGTTCCTGGTGCTGCTCATCACGTTCGGGTCGCTGGTCGCGGCCGGCGCAAATATGCTCGTCGCCATCTCCGGCGTCGCCATCGGCACGATCGGCGTCGTCGCCTGGTCCGCGGTCCATCCCATCGACTCCACCACGATCACCCTGCCGAGCATGCTGGGGCTGGCAGTCGGAATCGACTACTCCCTCTTCATCCTCACCCGGTTCCGCGCAGAACTACGCGCCGGGCGGACAGTCGACGACGCCGTGTCCCGCGCCACCGGGACTGCCGGAACGGCCGTCATCTTCGCGGGCCTGACCGTGATCATCGCGCTCGTCGGTCTCTGGATCACCAACATCCCCGCCATCCGCGACATGGGCCTGGCCGGGGCCTTCGCCGTCATCGTGGCCGTCTTGATGTCACTGACGCTGCTGCCCGTTCTCATGAAGTCCCTGGGGTTGAAGGCGCTCTCGCGCAAGGACCGCAGGAAGCTGCTGGACGGCCAGATCCAGGAAACAGAGCTGACGCGCCGCTCCTTCGTTGGCGGCTGGAGCAAGGCGGTCACTCGCCGTCCTCTGCCGATGCTGCTCGGAGCAGTGGCGGTCCTCGCCATCTTGGCCGTTCCGTTCATGAGCATGAAGACGGCCGCGAACATCCCCGGCGGAAGCAGCCCCGACTCCACCCAGCGGCACGCCTACAACCTCATCGTGGACAAGTTCGGCGGGGTGCAGTCGCCCCTGATGGTCCTGGCAGAAGGCGACAACATTTCCGGCCGGATCAAGACCATCGAGACCGAACTCACGGGACTCGACCACGTCGCCGCCGTCATTCCCGGCGCCGTGGACCGGGCTGGCGACGCGGCCCTCATCACGGTCATTCCCGCCGGAGGCCCCATCGACGAGGGCACGAAAGAACTCGTCCAAAACATCCGCGACGACGCCTCCAGCATCAGCGGAGTGCACCTGGAAGTTACCGGTGAGACCGCGATCGGTCTCGACGCCACGGCCCTTATGACCCAGGCCCTGATCAAATACGTCGCCGTGATCGTTGTCCTCTCCTTCCTGCTGATGATGGTGATGTTCCGGTCGCTGCTCGTGCCCCTGTTCGCCACCGCGGGGTACCTGCTCTCGCTCGGAGCCGCATTCGGAGCTCTCACCGCCGTGTTCCAGTGGGGCTGGCTCAAGGGCATCATTCAGGCACCTCAGGGCGACCCGATGATGAGCCTGCTGCCGATCATCCTTGTCGGGGTGCTGTTTGGCCTGGCCATGGACTACCAGGTGTTCCTCGTCTCACGTATCCGCGAGGAATACGTCGGCGGCCGGTCCCCGAAGGACGCGATCATGACCGGTTTCCGAAAGTCCGGGCCCGTGCTCATTGCTGCCGCGCTGATCATGGGCTTCGTGTTCGGCGGCTTCGCCTCCAGCACGATGACGTTCGCAGCCGAGACCGCGTTCGGACTCCTGGTCGGAGTCCTGGCCGACGCCTTCCTGGTGCGAATGATCATCATGCCGGCCCTGCTCTCGCTGGCCGGACACGGTGCCTGGTGGCTCCCGGGATGGCTCGACAAGATCCTGCCCAATCTGGACACCGAGGGCCACGGCCTCGGCGACGCGCACGAGGACGCCCCGGAGGAACGCGCTCTCGTGAACGCCTGATGACCACACCATGACGGAAGGGCCCCGCAGCACTGCGGGGCCCTCTCTTCCGTCCCATTGCAGAACAGGAAGAAGCAGCGAGTGAACGATAATCATGGGATGACATCAAGCACCGCCGCGTTGGCATCGCCGACGCTGGCATGGTTTCTGCGCGGCCAACTCCTCGACCGTGTGGTTCTGATACTGAGCTGGGCCGCTGTTGTCACCGAGATCTTCGTGCTGGGGCTGTCCGGTGAACCGCTTCTCGGCTACACGGGGGTCGTTCTGGTGGCGGCGGGCCTCATCCTGGGCCGATTCCACCGCATGCCCGGATTGATCGTCGTCGTGCTCGGCGCGGTCGCGGCAGCCCTCCTCGCGACCGAGTTCGTGGCGATGTGGACTGTCGTCGTCTTTACCTTGTTCTCCGTGACCGTCCGAGGTACCCGCGCCATAGTCGCGCTGCTGATCGCCGGCATTCCTGTGTACATCTCCCTGGTGATCCGGGAGCACTGGGACTTTCAGGCGTCCGGGGCCCTCGTGGCCTCGGCATGCTGTGCAGTAGGTGCCGCCGTCGGAAGCGCTGTGCGCGCCCAGCAGGGATACCTTGAGTCCATGAAACAACGCGCGCTCGACGCCGAAGCCACAGCTGACCTGGCTGTCGCACGCGGAATCGCTGACGAGCGGGTGCGCATAGCCCGCGACCTCCACGACGTCGTGGGCCATGAGGTCGCCGTGCTCGGGATGCATCTTGGCGTGGCCGAGGTGAGCCTCCCCGCCGGAGACACGGCAGCCCGCACGGCGCTGGAATCTGCCCGTGCCAGCGTCCGCCGTGTGCTGCACGAAACGCAACTGATCCTCGCTGTGCTCCGCCGCGGCGGCGATGACGACGATCCGCACCGCCCGACACCTGATCTCGCGCAGATCCCGGCACTGATCGAAACGTTCCGCGCCGCGGGTGTAGCTGTGGATTTCGACATCGACGCAGACATCGGGGAGCTGGATCCGACGGCGGGCCTGGCTGCCTTCCGGATCGTGCAGGAGGCACTGACGAACGCGCAGCGGCACGGCCGGGGACCGGTGAAACTGGCCATCCGCTCTGCTGACGGACACCTGAGCATTGTGGCGGAGAACGATTGCGCAAGTACACGGAAGACCAGCGGTGAGGGCAGAGGCTATGGATTGGTGGGGATGCGTGAACGCGCGCGCTCGGCCGGAGGCCGTTTGACTATCGATGACGACGGCGGCAGGTTCCGCGTCACGGCGACCCTGAAGACGGACGGAGGGATGATCCAATGATCCGCGTACTGATTGTCGATGACCAGGAAATGATCCGGGTCGGCCTGCGCGCGATTCTGCAGGCCCAGCCCAACATCACCGTGACGGCCGAGGCCGGCGACGGACTGGAGGCGGTCCGCCTGCTCGGCGAACTGGACGTTGACGTGGTCCTGATGGACATCCGCATGCCCGGCGTCGACGGCGTGGAAGCGACCCGCCGGATCCGGCAAAGCATCCCGGCCGAACGCGTCCGCATCATCATCCTGACAACATTCGATCACGACGAGACCGTCTTTGCCGCGCTGCGGGCCGGAGCCAACGGCTTCCTCAGCAAGGGTGTGGGACCCGCAGAACTCGCGGCCGGAATCGAGGAGGTCGCCGCCGGAGGTGGTGCCCTCTCCGCCACTGCCGCCGCCGCGCTGATCGACCGGGTCGCCGAGGAGCGGCAGGCCGACGTCGACCCCGCCCTGACGGACTTGTTCTCCGCCCTCACGCCCAAAGAGCGCGACGTCGTCATCGCTATTGCCACGGGCCAGACCAACCAACAAATCGCCGAAACCATGTTTGTCTCGCCCTATACGGTCAAGACCCACGCCAACCGGGCCATGACGAAGGTGGGAGCCAGAGACCGCGCCCAACTGGTTGCCTATGCGTACCGTGCAGGTCTCGCTTCCTGACCCACCTGATGCCTCTCACGCGGGCATACCTTCCAGGGCTTCGTTCGCCGACATGTCGCGCGGCTCCGAAGGCTGTTGACGCATAGAAACCATAGGATCGGCCATGCCCTGCGGCTGGACGGAATGGCAGCGCACGATCAACCCGGCCCGCTGAACGTTTGTGCAGAGGCCGTAAGCGAGCCCCATCAGTTCCCCGTCCACCTGCACCGGTCGCGGTGTTTCGCTGCGTGGGACGGCTGGGAGAGGACTAGCCGGCCGTCGACGCGCACTGCGGTGGTTTCCATGACGAGCCCAAGAGCGCGCGCCCCGGAGACCAGGTACGCCGCGTGCCTCAGTCGCTGCTTCATTTTCTGACCAGCACCAGCCATCATCGCGGCATCGAACCCGGTACCGGCCATCACCAGGAACAGGTGACGCTCGGTGTACAGGTCGTCACCTGTTCGGTCGAGTTCCAGCCAGCCGGCGTCCACAGCACGATCCTGCCCCTCGCAAATAATGCGAACGGCCGCTGGGGCATCGTTGTGTGGGACTCCGAGGTTACGGGCCAGCAGGTTTCCGGTACCTGCCGGCAACAGTCCCAACGGCATACCTGTTCCCATCAACTCCTGGGCGACCGTGCGGATCGTCCCGTCACCCCCGGCAGCCAGCACGATGTCCACGCCGGCGGCCGCGGCCCTTCGGGCCTCCTGATGTCCCCGTGTCGCGGCAGTCGTCGGAAACCAACGCGGCGGAATCCATCCGTGGCGTCGGAATTCCTGATCCACGCGGGCCCGGAACCGCATTAACCCAACCGGATGAGCGAACTTCGTCGGGTTCACCACGACGGCCGCCCGGGCCGCCCTGCGCGGGGCCGCTAAAGTGGCCTCCCGAAGCAGTGGGGTGGTTGCGGCTACATCACATTCGTCCAGGTGCATACATCAAGGTTCCCGGGAAGGGCATCACCCCACATCGTCTTCGCGGACCGACCCAAGTACTTCAACCGCAGTACATGATCCACGGCGGCTTGGCACCCACGGCCGCATAGTTTCGGCGACCAGTGTCGCGTTCCTCTTTTCCGGGGCATCAGGGGCTGGCGAGGTGTTCTGCCGGCGAAGGAGTGTCGCCACCGGCGTAGCCCTGCCAAACAGTCAGGCTCTGTCGATGAAGTCGTACTCCTGGAAGTCCGACACTTCCGGCACCCATCGGGTCTGGACAAAGGCGACGTGGGCGGGGTGGGAGTCGTACGCGGCGTAGGCGGCCCGATCGGGGAACGTCATCGCGAACTGAAAACGGAGTGGGCTCTTCGGGCTGACCTGACGGGAGATCGCGAAGCCCATGACATCGGGGATGGCTGTGAGGGTCGACTGCGCTGTGGCGAGGAAGTCGGCTTCCATCGCGGAACCCTCGGGGTGGACGAGTGAGAAGACGACTGTGTGACGGATCAAGGTTTCAAGCCTTTCCATTTGAGAATTCCGACGAGAGCGCAGTGCCGCTCCGGGCCCGCGTTACCTGGGTCGCTCACCATTCGTGGGGAACCTGAGTCCCGGAGGAGGGCAGGCCCACCGTCTGGACGGCGCTGTCATCAGAATATCTGATTTGTCATTGGCCTTTCCGTACTGCCTGCTGGTCGCCAGTCACGTCGTCGGCGCCGAAGATCGCAGCCGGTCTGCAGGTTCGTGCCATCGACGATTGGGCGCCGCTGGCGGCGCCGTCCCGTCGTCATGAGGAGACATGCCCGGGCCGGCTCAGCCGATGAGTTGTGCGAACGCCTCGTCCACGGCCTGCCAGGGAGCCGTTCCTGGCTCCTGCTCCACCCACCAGATGAGCCCGGCCAGTGCCGTGCTCTGTACGGACCACGCGAACACTTGGGCGCGGAGGGCGTCGACGTCCGGTTGTGCGACGGCGAAGTCGTAGAGGTTTTGTCGCCACAGCTGGAACGGGGCCGAGGTGCTGCTCTGAAGCTCGGGGGTCCGCCCGACGATGCGGATCCGGTGTTGGGCGGTCGGGTGGACGTCGCCGTCGCGAATCATGTCCACGAGGGCGGTACGCGCGCGTTCGAAGAGAGCGGCCTGCGGTGAGGTCTGCTCTAGAGCATCCGTGAGGATCTGGAACGACGCCGCGAGGGGACCCCAAACGATGTCCGCCTTCGTCGGGTACCGGCGGAAAATCGTGCGCGCCGTGACGCCCACTTCGGCGGCGACATCGGCGACGGAAACCTCGTGGAATCCGTGTTCGGACCAGAGGTGCAGGGCGACGGCCTCGATCTGTTCCGCCGTGACGGCGACCGGGCGACCGCGAGGTGCCTTCGGTGTCGCGGCATCGGTCATGGCAACACTCTAGCCCCCGAGATATTTCTGTCATAGAGTGACGCAAATAGGCCCAGCGTCGGCCGGGCTGCATCCCACCCGGCCACACGGGTCCGGGAAGCGAAGGAGCAAGGCATGTCAGAGTCGAAGTTCTTTGACCACACCTATGATGTCGTCGTCGTCGGCACGGGTGCCGCAGGATTGGCCACAGCCATGGGCGCCGCAGACGAGGGCCTGCGCGTCCTCCTGCTCGAAAGCACGGGCAAGTGGGGCGGCAACACGTCCATGTCCGGCGGCGGCATGTGGCTGCCTGACAACCCGCTCATGCAGCGCGACGGTGCCGGCGACTCCCGCGAGGAGGCGCTGACTTACCTGGAGGCGACGGTCGGCGATGAGGGTCGCGCCACGACGCGAGCCCGCAAGGAGGCATTCGTCGACGGCGTCGCCGACTTCGTCACCACCGCCGAGAAGCACGGCGTGACATTCATGCGTGCAGCGGACTACCCCGATTACTACCCCGAGCTCCCGGGCGGCAAGATCGGCCGTGGCCTCGAGGTGAAGCCGTTCGATATCAACAAGATCGGTGACTGGTGGATGAGTTGCCAGGCGCCCGCCGCGCTGCCGGTTAAGACCGACGACGTGTGGCTCCTGGGTCGCGCATGGTCGACGCCGGCAGGCTTCGTCCGCGGGGCACAGCTCGTCTTCCGCGCCCTCGGCGGCGTGGTCACCGGCAAGAAGCTCGGCGGCATTGGCGCCGGATTCGCCGCCGCGTTCCTCGATGTCGTCGTGCAGAAGCAGGGTGCTGAGCTGTGGCTGAATGCGCCGCTGCAGGAACTCATCGTCGAGGACGGCCGTGTCGTCGGAGTGCGGATCACGCGTGACGGCAGGCCCGTGACCATCGGCGCGACGCGCGGCGTGATGCTCGCCGGCGGCGGCTTTGACCACAACAAGGACCTCCGCCAGAAGCACCACGGGATCGAGGGCGCCCCGTCGGGCGCTCCCGGCAACCTCGGGCGCCCTATCGAGATTGCGCAGGACAACGGGGCCGCGCTCGAGCTCATGGACGACGCGTGGTGGGGAGGATCGATTGCCGCAGCGCCAGGTCGCGGCCCCGCGTTCATCGTCGGAGAGCGTTCCCTGCCATACTCGATCATCCTCGACGCCAAGGGTGACCGGTTCGCGAACGAGTCCGAGTCCTACGTCGACCTCGGTCACCACATGCTCGAACACGACAAGGACGGCCCCTACTGGATGGTCGGCGACGTGCGCCATGCCCGCCGCTACCTGCGCACCTTCGCGATCGACCCGAAGAACAACAAAGCCATGAAGGAGGCGGGGATCATGGTCAAGGCGGACACGCTCGACGAGCTCGCCGCGAAGCTCGACATGGATTCTGCTCGCCTGAAGGCGACCATCCACCGGTTCAACGGCTTCGCTCGGGCCGGCGTCGACGGCGACTTCGGCCGCGGCAACTCAGCCTACGACCGCTACTACGGCGACCCGACGGTCCACCCCAACCCCTGCCTCGGCACGCTCGAAAAGGGCCCATTCACCGCGTTCCAAGTGGTGATCGGAGACCTCGGCACCAAGGGCGGTGTCGTCACCGACACCGAGGCCCGTGCGTTGCGCGAGGACGGCACTGTCATCGAAGGCCTCTACTCGGCGGGCAACAACTCCGCCTCGGTCATGGGGCGGACATACCCCGGCCCGGGCTCGACCATCGGACCCGCCGTCGTGTTCGGCCTCCGCGGTGCCCGCCACATGGCACGCCGACCCGGCTGAAGGCGCAGCGACGGGAGGCACAGTCCGCATCCCGTCCCTCGGCTTTGTCCCCCGGCACCAGTTGGTCTTCGGCCGGGGACCTGAAAGTCACACCAGACAGATCTGGCGGCCGCAGGAACTCGTGTCAAACACTGGACTCCCTCGGAAACGTGCGGAATCCGGTCCGAAACGGCACCAGTACGACCCTGTCCGAAGCCCAAAGTGCGTCACTTTGGACTGTCGGAGGCGAGCGAAACGAGCATCGGCCGCGCCCATTCCGTCCAACCAATCGCCGTCATCCAGGACCAATACTCACTGTGGATGCGGGAGCCTGAACCCACGAGGTTCGGGGTTTGCGATGAGCTCGGGATCGGACTGGCCTGGCTGCCAGCCCAGAAAAACCCGCGGCAACGACGGGCGGCACGCCTCGCGGTGCCGCCTCCCGCTCGATAGAGGTAATGATGTGCCCTCCCACAAATGCGCACCTCTGAATACCGTGAAAGGCATGGAAATGAAACTTACTCTCAACAACGGCGTCACCATGCCAGCTCTTGGTCTGGGCGTCTTCCAAAGTGCCCCCCAGCAGACCACGGCCGCAGTCGAAGCCGCGCTTGCTGCCGGCTACCGGCATATCGACACGGCCGCCGCGTACGGCAACGAGCGGGAGGTCGGTGAGGGCATCCGCAGCTCGGGCCTGGATCGTTCGGAGGTGTTCATCGAGACCAAGGTCTGGGTCAGTGACTACGGCTACGACCAGACCCTGCACGCCTGGGACAAAGCGACGGGCAAACTCGGCGTCGACTATCTGGACCTTCTCATACTGCACCAGCCCGCCCCCGACCGGTTCGAGAAAACCGTCGCCGCGTACAAAGCCCTGGAGACCCTACTTGCTGACGGGCGCGTGCGGGCGATCGGCGTCAGCAACTTCATGCCCCACCATCTGAAGCAACTTCTCGACTCGACCGACATCGTCCCGGCCGTGAACCAGATCGAACTGCACCCCTACTTCACCCAGCCGGACGTACAGGCAGCCGACGCCCAACACGGGATCCTCACCCAGGCCTGGTCACCGATCGGAGGCATCACCTTCTACCCCGGATGGGGCGAGGATCGCCGGAACGTCATGGAAGACCCGACAATCGCCACCATCGCACGGGCCTACGGCAAGAGCCCGGCACAGGTCATGCTCCGGTGGCACCTGCAGCAGGGCCGCTCAGCCATCCCGAAATCGACCAACCCGGCACGCATCGCCGAAAACTTCGACGTATTCAACTTCGAACTCAGCGCCGACGAACTCGCCGCCATCGACGCGCTCGACACTGGAATGCGCAACGGACCTGACCCCGACGAGGCCCGCGAGGAACGCTTCGCCATGGTCATCCCCGAAGCCTGAGACCCCAGAAGCCTACGACAGAGAGAAGGAACCATCATGGAATACCGTCTCCTCGGCCGCACCGGTGTGCAGGTCAGTCCCTTGTGCCTGGGTGCGATGATGTTCGGCCCCTGGGGCAACAAGGACACCGCCGATTCCATCCGCATCATCCACCACGCCCTCGACGCGGGCATCAACTTCATCGATACCGCCGACGTCTACTCCGGCGGGGCATCAGAGGAGATCGTCGGGCAGGCGCTGGAAGGACGCCGCGACGAGGTGTTCCTCGCCACGAAGTTCTTCATGCCCATGAGCGAAGACCCCAACCAGCGGGGCGGATCCCGCCGCTGGATCATCCGTGAGGTCGAAAACTCCCTCCGCCGCCTGAACACCGATTACATCGACCTCTACCAGGTCCACCGGCCCAGTCCCGATACCGACGTCGAGGAGACCCTCGGCGCCCTCACCGACCTCGTCCGCCAAGGGAAGGTCCGTTACATCGGCTCCTCGTCGTACTCAGGATCCCAGATCGTCGAAGCCCAGTGGGCATCCCGGGAACGCAACCTGGAGCGGTTCGTCACAGAGCAGCCGCCCTACTCGATCCTGGTCCGCGGCATCGAGGAAGACGTCCTCCCGACGGTGCAACGTCACGGCATGGGCACCCTCACGTACAGCCCGCTCAGCGGCGGGTGGCTCTCGGGGCGCTGGCGGAAAGACTCGGCGTCCGCACCCACCTCGTCAGCCCGCCCCAGCGCTCGGTTCGACATGACAAGCCCGGCCAACCAGCGAAAACTCGACATCGTCGAAGACCTCGCCCAGCTCGCCGAACAAACCGGGCTCACGCTCATCGAGCTGGCCATCGCGTTCGTGATCAACCACCCCGGCGTCACGGCCGCCATCGTCGGACCGCGCACCATGGAACAGCTCGAGTCCTACCTGCCCGCCGCGGACATCAAACTGAGCACCGACGTGCTGGACCGCATCGACCAACTCGTCGCGCCCGGAGTGACGGTCAACCCGGATGACAACAGCTACGGTACCCACGACCTGACGCCCGTGGCGCGGCGACGGTGACAGACGCGACAGCAGCGGCGGTGAGAGCGCTCCATGATGCTCTTTGCGAGGCGATGGTCGGTCTGGACGTGGCAGAGCTGGCCAGCATCCTGACCGACGACTTCACCCTTACTCACATGACCGGATACGTACAGTCAAAGTCGGAATGGCTTGATGCCATGAAAACCGGCCAGATGCAGTACCACCGGATGGAAACAGTCGAGGCCACCATCAGCACTGAAGGGACCACTCCCCTTTTGACCGCCCGCACACTCACCGACGCCACCATCTGGGGATCGAGGGCAACTTGGCGACTGATGTTGCGTTCCTGGTTCGAACCCCATGGAGACGGCTGGGTCATTACACGCACGGTCGCATCCACCTGGTAAGTCCCACGGAGCGCGTCCAGTTGACCAGAGCAATAGAACACAATCGAAAGGAGACGTCGTGGAGGGCCTGGAAACCGTCGTGCTCCTGGGAGTGACCGTGCTCGCGGGCGCGATCCTGGCTCCCAGGCTCCGGGTCGCCGCGCCCTTGCTGCTGCTGGTCTTCGGCCTTGTCCTTGGCTTCGTCCCGCAGCTGCGGCAGATCGAGCTGCCACCGGAGACAGTGTTGCTGATCTTCCTGCCGGTCATGCTGTTCTGGGAAAGCCTGACCACCTCGCTTCGCTCGATCCGGCGGGACCTGCGCGGCATCGTCTTGCTCAGCACACTGCTGGTCGTCGCGTCCGCTCTCGCCGTGGCAGGCGTGGCATACGTCCTCGGCCTGCCGTGGAACGCTGCCCTTATCCTCGGTGCGGCTCTGGCTCCTCCGGACGCGACGGCGGTAGCAGCCCTCGGGCGGATGCTGCCGCGGCGGAATTTCATGTTGCTCAAGGCCGAGAGCCTGACCAATGACGGTACGGCCCTGGTGCTGTACGCCATCGCCGTGGGTGCGGCACTTGGCGGCAGCTACACGCCGGTCAATATCGCCGCCCTGTTCGCCCTCTCCTATGTTGGAGGGGCGGTCGCCGGAATCCTGGTTGCAGGAGCGGCCTACCTGCTTCTGGTCCGAGTGCGCGACCCGCTCGTCATCAACATTGCCCTGCTCATCACTCCGTTCGCTGCTTTCCTGCTCGCCGAAGCGGTTGGGGCATCGGGCGTGCTGGCCGTCGTCGTCGCCGGGTTGATCATTTCCTTCACCTCCAGCCGGATCAGCACGGCAGCATCGCGCCGCCAGACCGAGTCCGCATGGCCCCTCGGTTCCTACCTTTTGAACGGCGCTTTGTTCGTTCTCATCGGTCTTCAGGTGCAGGCTACGGTTCACGAGATCAACCCTCTTGACGTGGGCCGCCTTCTGCTGTCCGCAGTTGCCGTTTGGCTGGTGCTCATCATCGTCCGGTTCGTGTTCCAAACCGTGAGCATCGCTGTCATCCGAATTCTGGACAGGCGTCCCTCCCAACGCCACTGCCGGATGACCTACCGTGCACGGGTCGTCAGCTCCATTGCCGGGTTCCGCGGAGCCGTATCCCTTGCGATCGCATTGTCCGTGCCATCGGCGCTCAATGACGGCAGCCCGCTCCCCGGACGCGACGACATCATCTTCATCACCGCCGGCGTCATCGTGTTGACCATGCTCGTCCAAGGCCCGCTACTGCCCGCAGTAGTCCGCTGGGCCAAGCTTCCCGTTGAGCCCGAGGAGGAAGAACTCCGCCTGGCCGAACTGGCAATCGCTTCCGTAGCCGTCTCCGCCCTTGACGAGCTCGCTCACGAACTCGGGACGAGCTCAACTGTGCAGAGCCGGCTCGCGGACGAGTATCGATCCCACCTGTCGGTCGCACAGGCGCTGAAAGCCGGGTCCGATCCGGCGACCACCACGCTACCGCGGCAGGAAGAAATAACGCTCCGTCAGGCCGTACTCGAGAGGAAGCGGGAAGTACTTTTGCAACTCCGCCTCGCCGGCACGGTCGATGACACCGTCGCCCGGCGACTGCAAACCAGGCTCGATGTCGAAGAACAACGCCTCATAGGCGTCGAAAACATCGACTGACAGTCTGCCGAGCAACGGACCATGCATTCCAGTCCGCGCGGACACTGGGAAGTCCCGGAAATATAAGGGATCCGACCCACATACGACGGAGTCCGAAGCCCAAAGCGTGAACTTTGTACACACCCGCAAATTCGACGCTTCAAGCCTCCCAACCACCGACCGCACCCTACGTTGAAGGGGCGCGGTTCCTCGTTGTGCTGACAAACAATCCGAGATTCCGACCGGGTCTGAGGCATCGAACGGAGGGCACGCCCGCTGGCACTGGCTCCCGCGTATAGGGCCTGGCCGGCATCCAATCTCTCCACAGAGGTTGTACCTCCCTTCGGCAATCTCATTACGCAATCGACCGAGATTCAAATGACCGATCAGAAACGTTCCACCGATGCGCACGGCCGCGCACATCCCGACTGAGACCGTGGCAGGAGGAGGCGGGGCGGGCCAGCGTAGATTTCAGGCTGTTAGCGGCCAGAGCTCCATCCTCAAAAATACACTTGTAACCATTCGGTGACATAATGGACGGTAGAAGGGATGCCATGACACTCGAAACGATCATCGAGACCCCCGCGGCTGCGGGCGCCATCATTCGCGCCCGGCGAAGTGCCCGCGGGTGGTCCCAGCAGGCCCTTGCGGACATGGCTGGGGTGTCACGGAAATTCCTCATCGACCTGGAAGCAGGCCACGACCGCGCCGAACTCGGCAAGACTCTGGCCGTCCTGGCCGCCGTCGGCCTCTCCTTGGCCGCCACCGATCCCATCCCCCGCGGCCGCGACCACGACCCGGCACGGCGCGACTATGCGGCAACGTTTACCCGGCTCATCTCCGAGCGGGACTTTGAGTTCGCCATCAAAATGCTCGCCGACTACGCCACCGCATCCCTCACCGCCGGCACCCCGCTGCTCCAGCGCAGCCCCCGCCTCAAGGACGCGCACTGGTCAGCGGCCCTTGCCGGAATCACCAACTACACCGCGCACCGCCTCGGCCAACCAGCGCCATCCTGGACGCGACGAATCAAGCCCCTCGACGCGGCGTGGATGCCGGCAGAGTCCTACCGCAGCATCCGAACACCTATGAAGGAAATCACTCGCGCCGAAACACCACCGGAACTCGCAGCTTTGAACGTCTTCATCCGCGAACGCAGCCTGGCCACCGCATGACCGGCGGAGAACTCACCGCCGCACAAATTTGGGCCCTCCTCCATGAACTCGGCCGACGCCTGCAGGCCGCCGGCGCCCACGGCGACATCAAACTAGTAGGCGGTGCCGCCCTCATCCTCCAAGGCATCGGCAACCGCCCCACCGCAGACATCGACGCCAGCTACGCCGACCCACACACCATCCACGCCGTCGTCGCCGATATGGCGGCAGACTACGACGTCGCCCCCGACTGGTTCAACACCAACGCGTCAGCCTTCGTCCCCGACAACGCCACCTGGGTCGACATCGAACAGCTCGACGGACTCACCATTCAGGCTGCAGACACCGAAACCCTCCTGGCCATGAAAATCGCAGCCGAACGCGACAAAGACACCCTGGACATCGCCCGGCTCCTGCGCCGGCTCAACATCACCATCGCCGCCGACGCCGTCGACCTCGCCTACGACAAGTACGGCGAACACTCCGTCCCTCTCGCCGCCGGACGTGACAACTACCTGATCGTCGTCGACGACGCCCTCGACGCGGCGACCGCACTCCAACCCGAAACCGACAAATAAGTCACCCGTCCCGAACGATCGACACTCCAAGCAGACCCAATTTCGAACCACATACGGGCTCCGCGGCAGCAATTGTCAAAACGCTCCCCCGCCCTTTATGACCCACTTCTGCGTCGCGGGACTGTCCGATTTTCGGTGGATCCACGGTGGGCATTTAGTTGATTTTTCCGTCGAAGCTGATGGCAAAGGCGTTGAGCGCCGGCTTCCATCGTGTGGCCCATCGTGCCGTGCCCTGGCCTGTTGGGTCCAGTGCCCGGGTGGTGAGGAAGAGGCATTTCAGGGCCGCTTGCTCGGTGGGGAAATGGCCCCGGGCCCTGACCGCGCGCCGGTAGCGGGCGCACGTTTGGACCACCGCCAGCGCCCAGACCCTGGTGATGGCTTCGGGGAGTCCCTAGAGCCCGTCGCAGACCGTGATGCAGACGTCATCGACGCCGCGGTTCTTGATTTCGATCAGCACCGAGAGCCAGAACTTTGCCCCTTCCCCGCCGTCTCCGGCCCACAGCCCGAGGATGTCGCGTTCACCGTTGACACTGACGCCGATAGCGACGTAGACCGGCCGGTTGGTGACCTGCCCATCGCGGATTCCGCCGCTTCAGCCGGAGCTGCGAAAGAAACTGCGGGGCCACCGCGGTTTCTGGCAGTTCACCCCGGCAACGGTGGAGCGAATGAACCGAAACTACGCCGGATCACCTCAGGCCATGAACGACCCCCGCGCCTTTCCGGGCGGGGCAGACGTGTCACGGTTCCCGAACACCCTGATCCTCACTGACGAATTCGACACATTACGCGCGTCTGGCGACGCCTTCGCTGCCGAACTGGCAACCCACAACGTGCCCGTCGAGAACGACTATCTACCAGCAACCCGGCACGGCTTTCTCAACAAACCGGGAACCCCCGCCATGAACGCAGGACTTGACCGCATCGCGTCCTGGCTCCAGGCAACGACCCGGTCCCTAAACGTCAACGTTTGATCGCCAGCTCATCCAGCCCGGGCGGCCACACATCAGATGCCTGTTGTTGGACGGCATTCCGAGACAGTGGTCCTTGCCGCGCCGGGAACTCCCGAAGCCCGGGGCGATCCCGCCCGCCTGTCTCGAGGGCGTGTCGGTGACGGTCAAATGTCCCGTCCGCAGACGCTTGTGGCTTTCGGCGGTAAATGGCGGCGTTTTCACAGCGCTATTTGGCGCATGGTGCAGTCCGGAAGGGGATCCCCTATCGGACGGCCGCACTCTTGGCACGGGCCGGAAGCTTTTGCGCATCGGCAGGCTGAGCCCATGGCACCGGGGACGCGGCGCGGCCGCATGCAGTTCGGCCACACGGAGTAGTCCTGGATGCGTACGCGTTCAATAAGGGCTGGCTGATCACCACCTCGCTCTGGTTAGTTGCGGAACCGGGTGCGAGCGTCCAAAATGACCTCATGCCTGCCGAGTCCTACTCCGCACCGGTTCGTGAAGAGCTGCAGTTGAGTCGTGCTGATGCGTATGCCCGCGGCCGCCAACTGCGCCGGACCACGCCGCGTAGTGCACTGGCCGAGCGGAGCACGGCACATCGTGACGCCGTCGCTCATATCCGCGAACAGAACGAAGACCGCAACCAGGAACTGGTGCCCTTGCGGATGGAGCGCATGCTCGAGAACCCCTTCGCGTTCTACCGAGGGACGGCCGGGCTGATGGCCATGGACCTCGCCCGCGACTCGCACTCGGGGATCGTGGTCGCGGCATGCGGTGACGCGCACATCAGCAACTTCGGCTTCTATGCCTCCCCGGAACGCAAACTCGTCTTCGACCTCAACGACTTCGACGAGGCCGGCGCAGCCCCGTGGGACTGGGACCTCAAACGGCTCATCACGAGCGTGGTGGTCGGTGGAATGCACGCCGAGTACACGGAACGCGAGGTGCGCAAGGCAGCACAAGGGACCGTAAGGGCGTACCGCAGCGCACTGACGACGATGCTGGAACGAAACCCGTACGAGCGCTACTACATGCATAGCAACGTCAAATTCGCCCGCAGCCTCCTGAGCGCGGACGCCCATAAGGTGCTGCACCACGCGATCAGGACGGCCAGGACGCGCACCAACAAGCGGGCCGTGCGTCGTACCACGCAGATAGACCACGACGGTCGCCTGCGTTTCGTTGAACGGCCTCCGGCAATGACGACTGCTCCCTTGCAGAACACCGACGTGGTACCGCGCCTGTTCGCCGAATACCGCCACACGGTCAGTCTCGATGTCCGCACCGTTCTGGCCCAGTACACCCCCACCGATCTCGCCCGCCGTGTGGTCGGCGTCGGGAGCGTCGGAACCCGTTGTTTCCTGCAGTTGCTGCAGTCCCCCGATGGGGATGCGCTACTGCTCCAGGTGAAGGAGGCCGGGCAGTCAGTGTTGCAACGTTACGGCGGCATCCCGCAGCCGAGCAGCAGCGCGCAGGATGTGGCAGCGCATGGTCAGGGTACCCGCGTGGTCCAGCTCCAACGGGTGCTGCAGGCAGTGTCGGATCCGTTCCTAGGGCATCTGCAGAACGACGGACGCGACTACTACGTGCGCCAGTTCCATGACATGAAAGGATCGATCGACCTGGCGGGACTCGACTTTGTCCCGTTCTTCGACTACGTCCGCACGTGCGCACTCCTGCTCGCACGCGCCCACGCGCAAAGCCCCGCGGCAGGCCAGATCCTCGGCTACCTGGGCAAATCCGAGGCCGCCACCGAAGCTGTTGTCGACTGGTAGTTCAGCTACGCCCGGCAATCGCTGCTCGACTATGAGGCCCTTCGCGCTGCGCACTGACCGTCAGGTGCGGACACTGACCACCTGCGTTCGTGCCACCCGGCCGGGGCACTCGCGTCCCTCGCCGGGAAGCACGCTACCTTCCCCGGGCAACTGGTCTTCGGGACATTCGCCGCCCTCGCCGAATTCGAACTCGAACTCATCTCCGAACGCACCATCGCCGGCCTCTACAGGTCAACCCCCGAAGTCGACGACCAAAGAACCTGACCAACCTGCCGAGCTGATTGCACCCTGGCTATCAGGGAAGAAAGTCGAATCGCGCCGCCACCCGCAGTCGATCCTCGTGCGCTCACTTCACAACACATCTTAAAAACGACCGTTGGAGAGACATCGCCAACCACTTTCTTGGAATACATCCCGATGTGAATCGCAGCGGTAGGTGGCAGCTTTTTCGTGGAGCTTTTTGTCACCCCTTGCCGCTCCTGAGTCCGTCCGTGAATGGTCAATGGTGATGCGCAGTCAGGGGGTGAATCCGATGATCTGGCCGTGAAGCGTGGACGCGATAATGCCGGGTTGGCTGAACGGGATGTCGTGCGCAGCGCTCTGCACTGTGCGGAGAGTGCTGCCAGGAAGCGCCGATGCGGTCAGCTCGGCGGATTCGTGCATGAGTTTTCGTTCGTTCGCTCCAACCAGTACGTCGACAGCTCCCTGATAGTCGCTCCATGTCGCGGGCAGCGTGAATCGGATGTTCTCGCTCACGCTAGACAGGAGGGTTTCGCGAGTCGTTGCGGTGCTGTCGTGAAGGTAGTCGTCCAAGAGGTGATTGGGGATACCGAGCTGGTGTGCTTGGGCCGCCGCGAACCGCCAATGCCGAGCGAGCGGTGCAGCCAGGCTGAGCAGTGCGAGCGTAGGTCCGGGAAAGGGAGCGGGTTTTGTTTCAGCGCTGACAACGACGACGCCCCGCACGAGGTGGGGTAGCTCGGAAGCGAGCAGGATCGCGAGCTGGGCTCCCATGGAGAAGCCGACAACGTGGGCTCCCTGCGGGGCGTGGCGTGAGATGACGCCGGTGAGCCCTTGCAGGGTGTCTTCATGTGAGATGTACGGCTGTGCTGCGCTACGGCCGAATCCTGGGAGGTCGGGGACGATGGATTTCATGGTCGGCCCTAGCAGCTCGCGCAGGGGTCCCCACATCCATCCGCTCACGCCGGCCGCGTGAATCATTAGAATCGGATCGCTGCCCTCGTCCACGTTGACGTACATCCGGTCATCATCGCAGAGCGGTTGATCGCACACGCGAGGCGATGAGGCCCCTAAGCCGATCCCTCAGCGGACGTGCGGCATCGGACGGCCCGTTGGACGGCACTCTCAAGAGGGGTGAGGGTTAGGCGAGATTGGGGGTGAAACCCTGTGCCGTCCGGGGCTACGAGGATAATTCTCCGCATGGAATCGCTTCGCGCCAGGATCCCCTCGTTATGCCGCCAGAGGGATTTCAAGCAGAAGATGGGCCAATGCTTGTGGCGCGATAATCATGGCATCGTGGCCCGAAGGAAGTGTACGCCGCTTCCAGCCCGGTTCGTTTGGCGGTAGTGTGCCTCGCGTAAAGATTCGGCGGAACAACCAGACCACCAGCCCGCGGCGGGTACATTCAATGAATGTGTGAGGAATCGCGGCAACGACGTCTTCATGGGCGATATGTACGGGTTGGATAAATGTCTCTAGAGGTTGGGGCGTTATTTTGGAGCGCACGAGGCTCAAGTCTGGTTCTTTCGTGACGCCAAACAGCCCGCCCCTGCCGAGACGGCCTTCCCGGGGCGGATTGACGCGCCAGCCATCCCCATTTCTTTTCGCATCATGCCGAATCATTGTGCCTACGTGTGCGATGTCGACGATAGATTGGCCGTCGTGCGGGACGACGGCATCTAAGTAGACGAGATGGGCGACGCGATGTGGAACGCGATCCGCAACCCCTGTGATCACCATGCCGGAATAGCTGTGGCCTACGAGGATCACATGCTGCAAATCTTTCGTCTCAATGAAGTTGATCACATCCTGAATGTGAGTATCGAGTCCAATTTCAGGGGCCAAGAGTGCCGCTTGTTCCCCCAGACCCGTAAGCGTCGGAGTGTATGCGTGATGACCTGCCGCCTGTAGCAAAGGAACTACCTTGTCCCAGCACCATGCCCCATGCCACGCACCATGAACTAAGACGTAAATTGCCATCTCATCTCACTTACTTGCTTGCTTGCTTGCTAGCTTGCTAGCTTGCTCAAAGCGTGGCAATAATATCCCTCGCAAATAAATCATGCATCGCCCGAGCCTATGGCCACTCCTGCCATTAGGTGTACGCACGGGTCCCTACTTTCGGGACCCCGAGAAGGCCCGCAAGCCGGTCCCCCACCGGCGCAAGCGCCAGCCAAGATTTCCAGATCACCATCGCCGTCTTTCCGCGGCCGGCCGATTCCTGTAAGACCCGCCCGCAAAAATGCCCGGTGACGGGGGGATAACGGTACATTCAACATCATGACCGGGCTGCTGATCGGATAAGCCCGCGTATCCACCAACGACCAAGACCTAACCGCCCAGAAGAATGCCCTTCTCGCTCTGGGAGTGGCACCGGACAAGACCTTCACGGACCAGGGCCTCACCGGCGCCAACCGGGCACGGCCGGGACTCGGGGAAGCGCTGGCCGCCTGCCGAAACGGGGACACCCGTGTCGTGACCACCCTCGACCGCCTGTCCTCCATGCGGGGGTCGACTACGGTCGGGGGTTCTTGCTGTGCCGGTTTTTCCGGTTGTACGGTTCACACTGCCATCGAGCGGGTGGTTAGGCTGGGTGGATGGCGACAGTTATTCTCGTGAGGCATGGCCGCACCACAGCCAATGCCACCGGACTGCTGGCCGGTCGGGCCGTCGGCGTCAGCCTGGACCAGATCGGGCGGGACCAGGCGGCTCTGACCGGAGACCGGCTCGCAGCCGTGCCCGTAGTCGGGGTGGTGTCGAGCCCTCTTGAGCGTTGTCAGCAGACCGCCCAGCTCATCCTCGATCGCCAGGCCGGCACGCCTTACGCGCCGGTCGATCTCGATCTCACCGAGTGCGATTACGGGCAGTGGCAGGGCCGCACGCTCAGTGATCTCGCGACCGAGGATTTGTGGCCGGTTGTGCAGTCGCAACCGTCCGCCGTCGTTTTTCCCGGCGGTGAATCCATGGCCGCGATGCAGGCTCGGTCGGTGGCTGCGATTCGACGCCACGATGCAGCCTTCGAAGCCGAGTACGGGCCAGGGGCCGTGTGGGTGGCGGTGAGTCACGGTGACATCATCAAGTCAATCCTCGCCGACGCGCTCGGCATGCACCTTGACCTGTTCCAGCGCATTAACGTGGGCCCCGCCTCCGTATCGATCGTGCGCTACGGCGCTAATCGGCCGAGCGTCTACGCGACCAACACCGACGGCGGTGATCTGTCGTGGCTGTCGAACGGCATCCACTCTGGCGATGCGCCGGTGGGCGGCGGTGCAGGGCAAAAGGCGCCATGAACCTCATGTGCCTAGAATACTGACATGCCTACACGCGTTCACGAGTTTGCCTGGCCTGATCGGGTCGTCGTCGGCACCATTGGCCTTCCGGGGGCGCGCACGTTCTACCTGCAGGTGCGCGCAGGGACGCAGATCGTGAGTATTGCCCTGGAGAAGCAGCAGTCGGCCCTGCTCGCGGAGAAGATCGACGAAATTCTCGACCAGCTCATCACCGTCGAGGGAAACCCCTTCAGCGTTCCCACAGGCACTCCCGTTGAACTTGTCGACAATGACCAGCTCGAGGCCGTTCAGGAGCAGTTCCGCACCGGCGCCATGAGCTTAGGTTGGGACCCAACCACGGCCCAGGTTGTAATTGAGGCCTACCCGATCACCGATGTCGATGACGATGACAACGACGAATCGCTGGATGATGACGGCGCCGATGCGGCCGAAATGCTGCTGGTGCGAATGCCGGTCGGCACCGCCCGCGCATTCGCCAAGCGCACCCGGGAGATCGTGGGCGCCGGGCGTCCGACGTGCCCGCTCTGCGGTTACCCCATGGACGCCGACGGGCACACCTGCACCCTTCCCGAGGTCTGATGCCGGCGCCGGACCTCATGACCGCCGAACTGACGCTCACCGGCCGCATCACGACGGCGTCGAACGCCACATTTTTGGGCAGCATCGGCGACGTGGTGGTGGTCTATAAGCCGATAGCGGGCGAAAGTCCGCTGTGGGATTTTCCCGACGGCGCCCTGGCTCACCGGGAGGTGGCCGCCTACCTGGTCTCGCAGGCCTTCGGCTGGGACGTCGTGCCGCACACCTGGCTGCGCGACGGTCCCCTGGGCGAAGGAATGGTACAGCTCTGGCAGGAGCAAGACGCCGCCCAAAGCGCCGTGGACCTGGTCGCGACGGACCACGTGCCGGAGACGGGCTGGAAACACGTTCTCGAGGGACGAGATGAGAACGGACGGATGGTCGCTCTCGTTCACGAAGACTCGCCAGCGCTCAGACGCATGGCGGTGTTCGACGTCGTCGTCAACAACGCCGACCGCAAAGGCGACCACATTCTTGCCATGACGGACGGGCACCGGCACGGCGTGGACCATGGGCTCACGTTTCACCGTGACCACAAGCTGCGCACGGTGCTGTGGGGATGGTTGGGAGACGCTCTGACCGCCGAGGAACGCGACGGCATAGATCGTGTCAGCGAAGGACTGCACGGTGGGCTGGGCCGAAACCTGGCGGACTTGCTCAGCTCCGAAGAAATCGCGTCGCTCGCCGCGCGCTGCGCCCGGTTGCGCTTGGCAGGGCGGTTACCGGCCCCGAGCGGTGAGATGCCGGCGGTGCCCTGGCCGCTGTTCTAGGAGAATTACGGCTACCGGCTTCGCAGGCTGTGTCACGTTGATGCATGGATCTCAAGGTAGCGGCGGAACTCATCATTCCTGAGCGCGAGCTCGGCTGCCGAATTTCCTAGGAGCCAGACACCGGCCAGCAACCCTCTGCTCCGAAGGTTCGGGCGATGGGAGATACATCAACTGTCACCGGGAATTCGCTGCCCAAACGCCGATAAAAGCACAGGTGTCGTGCCCTACTCACAGCTCGCTGACGCCGGTATTTTCTTCAGGGCATGTTGCTCGGCCGTCCTCAAGGCGTACCGCAGCGTGTCCCAGTTGCCTGGGACGGAGATTCGGCTGCTAGAGGCCCCGCAGGCGGTGCAGCAAGAGTGCGACGTGTAGGGACGTCCTGGATTCAGCGTCGTCGAGATCCACTGCAAGCACTTCTTCCAGTTTGGCCAGCCTCGCGTAGAGCGTAGGACGGCTCAGATAGCCGCTACGGGCCATCGCCGTCTTGTTGCCCCCGGATTCCAAATACTTCCCGAGCAGTTCCAGCTGACCGCTCTGGCCCCGGGCTTCCGTCGTGAGGAGGGACGCCAGCTCCGATTCGACGAACTGCTGAACACGCGGGTCGTGACGAAGCAGGGCCAGGAGCCCCCGGAGCCGGACATCCGTGGCTCGGTAGAACAATTTTCCGCCGTCGCGCAGGGTAGCCGCCGTCTCGGCGACGTGGGCCGCTTCGTCGATGCCCGCGGCGGCCTCGAGGAGAGAACTGGCGGGGCGCCCGACGCCGATGGTCCAGCGCGACGCCGCCCCGGCCCCCGCGTCTCCGGAAGGACGCGCCTTCTCAGCAACAGCCAGGGCAAGGTGCTGAAGCACCGCGTCCTGGAGCTGGCGTGCCGGCACGCCGAGAATCATGCCGATCGAACCCGATCGGATGCTGCCCGTCAAGGCTGTGCCGGAGCTTGTCTTGAGCGTCCGGACCAAGAGCTCCAGCAGTTCCCGTTCCTCCCGCTGGCCGGCGAGCGGATCGCCGGCCAGAAGCGTTGCGCCGTGCGCGGCGGCCTGCTGAGCTGGGGTGGTCCGGAACACCACGGGCACGTAGAGCGGCGACCGCTTCAGCCCCAGGGATGCGGCGCGCGCCAGGGCTTCGGCGGCGCTCATTCCGCGGGGCTGACGCAAGGCGTTGAGTAGACCTGCCTGGGCCCGTTGGCTCA
Source organism: Arthrobacter sp. 05T47 (assembly GCF_056395825.1). Lineage (NCBI taxonomy): Bacteria > Bacillati > Actinomycetota > Actinomycetes > Micrococcales > Micrococcaceae > Arthrobacter > Arthrobacter sp. 05T47. The sequence goes on from NZ_JBFTKG010000001.1 coordinate 395,812, forward strand.
CTTCCAGCCGGTCCCGATCCGCGAGGCGGTTAATGGCAAGGGTCTGTGCCGCGCGCTCCAGTACCATAGCGGCCGTCTCGTCGTCGTTGACCGGCACCGGCACAATCAGCCGGCCCCACAGATTTCGGCGCACACCCACCGGGGTCTGAAGCCATTGCTCCGGCCCGGTCCGCGCCGTCGAAGCCGGCGATGGAGTTGTTCGGGACCTGCGCTCCCAGTCTTCCAAGAGTTCGGCCGTGTCCAGCTGCCGGGCGGAGTGGCTGAGGACCAGGTGAGAGAGGTCCTCCAGGACAACCGGGGCGTCGATCATCATCGCCGCCTGCTCCACAACCTGCTGGCTCCCCGCGCTTTCCAGGCTCAGGATCGTGAAAGCCTCATGGACATCCCTGGCGCGCTCCACGCGTTCGAGCTGCTCCGCCACGATCATTCGGTGGGCGACCTCCGTGATCTCCACGAACCGCACCCGCCGCTCAAGGACAATCACCGGAAGCGAGGTCTCCTTGGCCGCAGCACGCAGGGCGGCCAAGCTGTGTTCCCTGTTTCCGACAAGTTCGACGATCAACGCGGCGGCTGCGGCTTCCTCCAAGGATCTGATGAACGACCCCGTGAGGCCGGGTTCCTTTTCCAGCTCAAGACCGGTGGTGAGCACCAGCTCGCCCCCGGCCAGCAAGCCGGAAACATCGAGGATCTCACTGACGTGGACCCAGCGCACAGGCGCGCCCAAACCGGCTGAACCACCCAGGACGCTGGCGCCCGCAGCACGAATAACGGGGAGGTCGAGGATGGTTCGCACTGTTGGCAGCATTTACAGAGTGTAATCCAGCTGGCCCTTTTCTTTACATACCGCCCCTTATGGTGCTGCGCAGCCGCGGACAGACTAGACGCACAGCACGCCGCAAACGGCGCGGCACAACGGCACAGAGGAGAAATCCATGAACACCATCGAACACTGGATCAACGGCACCTACGTCCCCGCCGGGGACCGCACGGCCCCCGTCACGAACCCCGCCACGGGAAAAGTGACAGGCCAGGTTGCCCTGGCCAGCGTGGCTGAAAGCAACGACGCTGTCGCCGCGGCCAAAGCCGCCTTCCCGGCTTGGCGGGACACCTCTTTAGCCCGTCGGACCCAGGTCCTCTTCGCCTTTCGCGAACTGCTCAATGCCCGCAAAGGCGAGCTCGCGGCCATCATCACATCCGAGCATGGCAAGGTCCTGGATGACGCCCTCGGGGAAGTGACCCGGGGCCAGGAGGTCGTGGAGTTCGCCTGCGGCATCCCGCACCTGCTCAAGGGCAGCTATACGGCCAACGCCTCCACCAACGTGGACGTTCATTCCGTCCGTCAGGCTCTCGGACCGGTCGCCATCATCAGCCCGTTCAACTTCCCGGCCATGGTGCCCATGTGGTTCTTCCCCCTGGCCATTGCCGCCGGAAACACCGTCGTTATCAAGCCCAGCGAAAAAGACCCCACGGCCATCAACTGGATGGCCGAACTCTGGAAGGAAGCCGGGCTGCCCGACGGTGTCTTCAATGTCCTGCACGGCGACAAGGTGGCCGTCGACGCCCTGCTGACCCACCCGGACATCAAGGCTGTCTCCTTCGTGGGCTCCACGCCGATCGCCAAGTACGTCTATGAGACCGCCACCGCCAACGGCAAGCGCGTCCAGGCCCTCGGAGGCGCCAAGAACCACATGATCGTGCTGCCCGACGCCGATCTCGACCTCGCCGCGGACGCCGCCATCAATGCCGGCTTCGGCTCCGCAGGTGAACGTTGCATGGCCATCTCCGCGCTCCTCGCCGTTGGCGACATCGCGGACGAACTAGTCGGCAAGATCGCCGAACGAGCAGCCTCACTCCGCACCGGCGACGGACTGCGCCGCTGCGACATGGGCCCGCTCGTGACGGCCCAGCACCGGGACAAAGTAGCCGGCTACATCGACGCCGGCGAGTCGGCCGGCGCCACGCTCGTCGTCGACGGCCGCAACATTGCCGCCGACGCCGAGGGCGAGGGCTTCTTTGTTGGTCCCACGCTCTTCGACAACGTCACCACCGACATGTCCATCTACACCGACGAGATCTTCGGCCCGGTCCTCTCCGTGGTCCGCGTGGACAGCTACGACCATGCCCTCGAGACGATCAAATCCAACCCATACGGCAACGGCACCGCGATCTTCACCAACGACGGCGGCGCCGCCCGCCGCTTCGAAAACGAGGTCGAGGTCGGCATGGTGGGCATCAACGTCCCTGTCCCGGTCCCGATGGCCTACTACTCCTTCGGCGGCTGGAAGAACTCGCTCTTCGGCGACACGCACGCCCACGGCACCGAAGGGGTCGGATTCTTCACACGGGGCAAGGTCGTGACTGCCCGCTGGCTCGATCCCAGCCACGGCGGCATCAACCTCGGCTTCCCGCAGAACGCCTAATTGCCTCTTCAACGTAAGGACAAATCATGACTTCCATTGTTGAATCCGAACCGTTGTTCGGACAGACCCAACTCGATAACGCACGCCGAGCCTATGAGCTGGACCGCCGCCACGTCTTCCATTCATGGTCCGCCCAAGACCTCATCGACCCTATGGTCATTTCCGCGGCCGAAGGCTCATATGTCTGGGACGGGGACGGCAACAAGTACCTGGACTTCTCCTCGCAGCTGGTTAACACCAATATCGGCCACCAGCACCCCGCCGTCGTGGCCGCCATCGCCGCGCAGGCGACCAAGCTGTGTACGATCGCGCCGAGTTACGTCAACGACGCCCGCTCCGAAGCCGCACGCCTGATTGCCGGCCGCACCCCCAGCGAACTGGACAAGATCTTTTTCACCAACGGCGGGGCCGACGCCAACGAGCACGCCGTACGCATGGCCCGGCTCCACACGGGCCGCCACAAGGTCCTCTCGGCCTACCGCTCGTACCATGGCGGTACCCAGCTCGCCGTGAACCTCACCGGGGATCCGCGCCGCTGGGCAAGCGACACCGCCAGCGCCGGCACCGTGCACTTCTTCCCGCCGTACCTCTACCGCACCGCCTTTCACTCCACGACCCAGGAGGAGGAAAGCCAGCGTGCGCTGGAACATCTGGAACAGTTAATCAGCTTCGAGGGCCCGGCCACCATCGCCGCACTCATCGTGGAAAGCGTGCCGGGCACAGCCGGGATCTACATGCCACCTCCCGGATACATGCAGGGCGTCCGGGAGCTCTGCACACGGCACGGCATCGTCTTCATCGCCGACGAAGTAATGTCCGGTTTCGGCCGCACCGGGGCATGGTTCGCCGTCGAGCACTTCGATGTCGCCCCGGACCTGCTGACCTTCGCCAAGGGCGTGAACTCCGGCTACGTTCCGATGGGCGGCGTAGCCATCAGCCCGAAGATCGCCGCCACATTCGGCAAGCGAGTCTACCCCGGCGGCCTGACCTACTCTGGCCATCCGCTGGCGGCGGCAGCAGCCGTGGCCACCATCAACGCGATGGAGAACGAACAGATCGTCCAACACGCGGAACACCTCGGGGAGACTGTCATCGGCCCGGCCCTCCGCGGATTCGCCGAAAACCACGTCTCGGTCGGGGAAGTCCGCGGTACGGGCGTCTTTTGGGCGATCGAACTCGTCAAGGACCGCCAGACCCGCGAACCTCTGGCACCGTACGGCGGATCAAGCCCGGAAATGAACCAGCTCGTGGCGGCCTGCAAATCCCGCGGCCTGCTCCCGTTCGCGAGCTCCAACCGCATCCATGTGGTGCCTCCATGCAACACCAGCGTCGAAGACACCCAGACAGGCCTGGCCATCCTCGACACCGTGCTGGACATAGCGGACGGCTTCGCCCCCTGATGAATCGCGACACGCAGGCAGGACATGAGCTCGCACGTGAAGCGCCCACGGGTGACACCGCCTTTGCATTCGGAGATTGATGTCAACTCCGATGGGCTTCCAGATGAAACTGTCTGGCGCAGCTTCGCTGATGACTTCGGGCCGGACAATTCACTGAGCGACGCCTCCGAAGAATGCCGACCCGATCACCCGGCATTGGCATTGGATGCATCCTTGGCCGGGGCGGTGGATGCCCGGAAGCACGCGGCCGCGACTGGAACGGGCCTTGGTCTCATCCACCTGCGCTCGGACGATGTTCGACAGCTTGTGCTGGCGGACGATCCAGCCGCGTTTGGCCGGGACGGGAGAAGGCGAGACTTCGAATGTGATCGAGGAGCGTGTCGCGGCCGAGGCCCAGAAGGGCCGAGGCGAGACTGGCGACCAGGTCAAGCACGTCCTCGCTGCTGGCGGTGCCGGCGAGAACGTCCATGACCAGGCCGTCTTCCTGGGCCACCAGGGTCCGCGCAATCTTCGCCGGTTCAAGGACGGGAAAAAACTCACCGGCCCGCACTCCATCGGCAATGATCCGTTCGTAGATCCGTTGCTGAGTGCGGGTCTGTTCCGTTTGGATCCGCCGGTGCTCCCCGTCCCTGAGCGAATGAGTCCAGTATTCGTAAAGAATCCGGAAAGCATCGTCTTCCAGCCCCGCCGTCGTGCCGGCGCTGACGACGGCGGCGAGCCTGGCGGTCGGACTCAAGCCGGGGTCCGCCGCCTCCGACAGCCGCGCGAGAAATCTGGCGGAAGCCGCCTGGACGGCTGCTGCCGTGATTTCGGCCAGGCTTCCGTAGTAATACAGCACGGCGTTGGGAGCCATGCCTGCCTCCGCCGCAATCGCGCGCAGCGTCGCCGCTTCCGCGCCGTCACGTGCGGCGACGGCCTGTGCTGCGGACGCGATCTCCCGGCGTCGCCATTCCCTCTTGCTGATGTCTGCCATTTGCCACTCCCCCTTTGGCCCGATGCCTATTGACAACGAGTCTAGACCCGTATTGAATGGCATTCAAATTTGAATGTGATTCAAATAACTTTGATTCGATGAGGAGTCTCCGTGTCACATCCCCTTCCACCCCCCACCGTTCCACCCCCCGCCCTTCCGGCTGCCGCTGCAAGCAAGGGACTAAAGGCCGGATCGATCGGCATCGGCCCGACAGTGGCATTGGGTCTGGCCGCTGTGGCCCCGGCGTACAGCCTGGCAGTGACGCTGGGCTTCGTTGTCCTGGCGGTCGGGTCGAGCACACCGGCGGCGTTCCTTCTAGGGTTCGTGCCTATCCTGTTCACGGCCTTCGCCTTCCGGGATCTCAATCGGCAAATGCCTGACTGCGGCGGGGTTTTCGTGTGGATCTCGCGGGTCTTCGGACCGTGGGCGGGCTGGTTTTTCGGTGGCTGGGTCCCCCAGGTTGCCACTTTCATCGCCGGCGCGGCCCTGGCTCAGGTTGCCACGACCTATCTGCTGACCTTCCTGGGACTGGGCTGGGCAGCCTCCCAACCGGTCATCGTCGCCGCCATCGCGTGCGGGCTGATCGCACTGAGCGGCGTCGTGGCGGCCAGGGGGATTGAACTCTCGGCGTGGCTTCAATACGCGCTGATTGCCTTGCAGCTGATTGCCCTGGGCGGTTTCTGCATCGGGGCCTTTGTCGCCATAGCCGCCGGCACCTCGGCGGAGGGTGCGGAGCAGCCAGGGCTGGACTGGTTCAATCCATTTGCTTCCGGCGATCTCTCCGGCCTGGTCCACGGCGTCATCCTGTGCCTGTTCATCTACTGGGGCTGGGACGCGCTGATAGCGGTCAATGAGGAAACGACCGACCGCAAGGGAACACCAGGGCGGGCCGTGGTCATCACCACCGTGATCCTTCTGTTCTTCTACGTCGTGACCGCGACGGCCGCCGTTGGATATGCAGGGACGGCCGGCATCACAGATCCCGCGACCGTCTCGGACGTCCTGTCCGTGCTCGGCCCCCAGGCCACCGGCGGCCTCTTCGGGCAGGTCATCATCCTCGCCGTCGGCATCTCGGCATTGGCGGCGCTGATGACCGTCGCGATTAGCAATCCCCGGTCCTGGCTCAGCATGGGAACGTACGGCGCGCTGCCCGCGGCGACCACGAAGATGCATCCCTCCAGGGGGACACCGACGACGTCAATCATCTGGTGGGCGCTCCTGAGCATTGCCGTGACAGTGGTTCTGACAGCGATCAGCGCCGACTTCATCGGCCTGGCCATACTTTCAGTCGGCCTGATGATCGCCGCCTACTATGCCGCGACGGCGCTGGCCTGTGTCGTGTATTTCGCTCCGCAGATGCGCACCTCCGCCTCCGCCCTCGTCCTGAAGGGCATCCTCCCGGGCCTGGGCGCCCTCCTGATGACGGGAGCGTTTGCGTACAGCGCCGTCGATATGTTGTCCCCCGAATACGCCGGGCTCTCCTGGCTCGGCATCGGAACCGTGTTCTGGATCGGAATCGGCGCGCTCGCCCTGGGCGTTCTGGTCATTGCCATCATCCGCCCCAGACTCCGGCCCTACTTCACCGGGCAAACAATTCCCCGGGGAACTTTTTCCACCCGCAACGAACTGCAATCCATCCTGAGCAGCGAAACCGAGGCATAAATGCGCGTCCTATCCATTGCAGCAATCCAGACGAAACCCGTTCCTTACGACGTCGAAGCAACGTGGGAACGCTTCGCTGCCCAGGCCGAAACCGCCAAAGAGCTCGGTCCTGAGGTCGACATCATCGTCGCACCCGAACTTCTGCTCGCGGCACCTGGGGAATTCCTGATCCCGGACCCAGAGGGCGAAACCCGCTCCGCCGGCCCCATCCCCAGCGCGCTCACCGACCGGATCGCGGACCTGGCCCGCCGTCTGGGGGTCTGGCTCGTGCCCGGATCCCTGCTGGAAACCGACGGCGGAAACACCTACAACACGGCAATCGCCGTCTCCCCCGATGGCGAGATCGTGGCCCGGTACCGGAAGCTCTTTCCCTGGCGCCCGTTCGAAACAACGACGCCGGGCGACTCGTTCGTGACCTTCGACATCCCCGACAGGGGACGCGTAGGCCTAGCCATCTGCTTCGATGGAAGCTTTCCCGAGGTCGCCAGGCAACTGGCATGGCTCGGCGCCGAAGTCATCATCCAGCCCACCCTCACCACCACCCGGGACAGGGAAATGGAAATCGTGATGTCCCGGGCCAACGCCTTCGCCAACCAGGTCTACGTCGTCAACATCAACGGCGCCGACCCGTCAGCAGTCGGAGAAAGCGTCATCGTGGACCCGGAAGGCACCATCATGCAGCACGCCAGAGGAGGCGAGGAAATCCTCTACGGAGTCCTCGACCTCGACCGGGTCACACAGGTCCGCCGCTACGGAACCCACGGCATCAACCGGCCCTGGGCACAACTCCACGACCAGCAAGGAATCCTGCGCTACCCGATGTACGGCGGCGCACACTTCCAACCCCCGGCGTGGAGCACCCCGGCCCCGGACGATTCACGCGTGAACCAGCTCAGCGCCTCAACGGCCTGACCGCTTCCTTCCACGGCCGCGCGCCCCACCACAACGAGTGCGCACCTCCGGCCCCGGAGGTGCGCACTCGTTGCCAGAAACGACCATGGACAGCACGATCTCATCCGCACCCGCCTGCTGGCGGCCGCTGTGAAGCGGTGCGGCCCTTGCCGCCGACACTCTAGGCCCATACCCAACATTCAAGATCACGGGAAGTCTGATGCCCAATAACCTCAAATCCGCGGACACAGTCATCTTCAATGCAAACGTGCATACCCTTGACGCACAACAACCGTCTGTCAGCACAATTGTCATCGCGAACGGCAGGATCCTCGCAGCTGGCGGCCAACACCTTCTTCGCGAACACCGGGGTCCACGCACCCACGTGCACGATGCGAACGGCCAGACAATCACGCCCGGGCTCATTGACGGGCACATTCATCCCATCCAGGGTTCGGAAATCACGGTCGGTGTCGATTTCGGCCCGGTGTCAACGTTCGACGGCTTCCTCGCCGCCCTGCGCACCGAAGCAGCCAGAGTGCTTTCGGAGAACTCAACGGAGTGGGTCAGGGGATGGAACCTTGACTACGGCGTCTTTGAAGGACGGCGAATAGCCGCTGACCTGATTGAGGAGGCGGTCTACGGCCTGCCGGCGTACATTCTCCTGTTTGATCTTCATACGGCACTGGCGAGCAAAGAGGCCCTGAGATTGAGTGGCATCACAGGTGGGCGTCGGTTTTGCGATACTTCAGAGATTGTTGTTGACGAAGCCGGCAACCCAACCGGGGAGTTGCGGGAATCCACTGCCTTCGAATTGGTTGGAGCCACCGCGCCGGCTCTGTCTGCAGCGCAGGCCGTTGAGAGGGCACGGCAGCTGATTTCTTGCCTGTCGAGAACCGGCATTACCTCAGGCACGATCATGGATGGGGACCTTGCTTCGCTCGATTTCATCGACAAGATCGATAGCACCGGATCGGGTTTGCCCGTCAGGCTGGTTTCCGCACTCGAGCACAGGCCTGGCCTGACCGCTGAAGAGGCACGGTCTTACCTCTTGTCGAAGGACCGACAGGGGCGCCGCTGGCGCGGTGGGCTCGTCAAACTCATCCTTGATGGCGTTATCGATACGGGAACCGGCTGGCTTTATGAACCGGATATGTTGGGCGGCGGTCTGAAATCATTTTGGCCAGATCCGGCTGACTATGCTGCAACCGTCAAACAATATGGCGACGCAGGATTTCAAATCGCGACGCACGCTATCGGTGATCGAGCCATCGGTGCTGCGATCGACGCATACGTCTCGGCCGGCGTGCGGTCCCGGCGGGGAGCTCCGCACCGGATCGAGCACCTGGAATGCCTGGCAGACAGGGACCTGGCACGTCTTTCCACGGCAGGAATCACCGCGTCGATGCAGCCCCTGCACATGCAGTGGCGAAAGGCGGACGGATCCGATTCTTGGTCCAGCCGCCTGGGAGCAGAGCGATCGAAACGGGCCTGGAGGATCCGTGACGTCATCGATGCGGGCGCTCCGGTTGCGCTGGGCTCGGATTGGCCGGTGGCTCAGTACGACGCGCGCATCGGCATGGCATGGGCACGCCTGCGCCGCATCCCAGGCCGGACCGATGCGCCTGTCTTCGAACCTTCACAAAGGCTGACGGCGCTCGAAGCGCTCAAGGGCTTCTCGGTCTGGGCCGCAGCGGCTCAAGGAGACCATGACCAGGGAACCATCCGGCCCGGGAGCAGGGCAGATCTCGCGATATGGGCCGACGATCCCCTTCGGGTTTCCGCCGACGACCTCCTTGACCTCCCGATCGAATCGACTTGGCTGGATGGAGAAACTGTCTTCAGCCGCCAGGAGTAGGTCCACGTCACCGCCCTAAGGTGCCGCCTTCGGGGCCACCGACGGTGCGCCCCCCCATGACGATCGCCTGAATGCGCTCAGCGCTTGTCTTGTCCGGCTCGTCAAGTGACGCGATTTTGTCGGGAACCGACTGTAAGGCCTCGGCGGCGCTTTGCTGTCCCTTTAGCTCCTTGGCCCGCTGCTTCATCGCGCCTCGCCCCCCAGCGGTGAACCTGGACCTCGACTCTGCCATGCGCCCATTCTTGAAGGCGAGGGTGAGCCCGGCGCTCCGTAGCTGCCGTTTCTCAGGGCTGCGTGTCGCGCTTGGCGTCGCTTAAGGGGAACGGTCTGCAAGCCCTGTGTACGCTACCGATATGGCTTCTCCGCAGACGCTAAGCGAGGCCGAGCGCCGCGTCGTCGCGTCTTGGGCCGCGGACTGCGCCGAGCGTGTCGTGGCCCTATTTGAGGCAGAGGCGCCGGCAGATGGCCGCCCCCGCGACGCCATCGCCAGGGCCCGGGCCTTCGCTCGCGGTGAGCTCAGTGCCGCCGAAGAGATCCGCCGGCGGTTTATTGCCGGCCGTGCCGCACGCGAGGTGAACAGCCCTGCTGCGGTGGCTGCCGCCCGGTCCGCCACGCAAGCCGCAGCCGTCGCCCACATGGGCGCACACGCCTTGGGGGCAGCCGCGTATGCCGCGAAAGCGGCCGGACTGGCGGCGCCCGATCGGCCCCAGAGGGTCGACGACGAGGTCAACTGGCAACTGGAGCACATGAGCGCCGAAGCCCGGTCAGCGCTTCGGCGCTTGCCACCGCTGGGGGGAAATTCCGCCGGTCCGCTGGGGCCAGGACTTCTCGCTACCGGAGTCCTCGCGTCGATCATCCGCGCGATCCAGGCCGACTTGGCCCGCCCCGACCGGCCTGCCACCTCCAGCTGAACCCCACGGCTGTGCGCACAACCAAATCGTCGCCAAGGCCCAGGTCCGGCGGCTCCCGGTCATTGCTGACCACAAGTTGGTCGGCATCATCAGCCACGCAACGCCCTCACGCAGCCGCTCACGCCGTGGAGCACTGCCGACAACGCATACAAGTGGGTGATGCATGAACTACCGCCCGAAACCCAGGTCGCGTCGCAGATGAAGCTTTCTCGACAATACTGTGCGACATGCATGGGCATACCTTGAAGAAGGAGGCATCATCGTCCCGCCGGCGAGGCAGCAGAACCGTCGTATATTGATCCGGCATCAGGGTTGGGGTGTCAGCGGTTCTCAGCGTGGCCTGGTCCGTGTTTGCACCGAAATCGGGCGCTCGGGACAACAGGTGTGGCCCACGCTGGAGCGGCGGCCAACGGCACTTGACCTACGCAACGGGAGCTACGCTGACGCCGCTTCGCCCCCGAATAGAACCTTGGAATTGGAACATGAAAGTGTCGCCATGGCGCAAACGAACCCTCTTGGCCTGCTCTGGAAGGCCGGCCGGGACGCTCAGTGCGGTGCAGTCGGTGCTTATGGTCGTGTTCCTTGTATGGTCCTAAAAAGTTTGCCTCCCGTACTCCCTGACGCATGTGAGTAAGGAGTGTAGGAACGTGGTGAGGCGGTCCAGCAGCGCATCGAGATCCTTTCGTACTTGTTCCGGAACCCTGGCGGGCCGACAACTGGCCGGTGGGGCGCCTAGGGGTGTGAATCGCAGAGTTACCTGACGTGTTTTTCGCTGCACTAATTGGCCTGCCCGGTCTCCGCGGCTGGAGGATCTTGTGCGGTCCCGCCGCGTCAGGTTCTGCTTCAATCCATCGGGCATTACGCGAGGTAGCCGGTTATCCACTAACTGGTGGTTCCTGTTTCTTCCCGTGGGTGTGCTCTTAGAGTGGGGGCATGGGTAATCGGAAAGAAGCGGGCGAGTTCCTTCGCACCCGGCGGGCGCGCCTGACTCCGGAACAGCTGGGCATCATCAGCGGCGGTCGCCGCCGGGTGCCGGGCCTGCGACGGGAGGAAGTCGCGATGCTTGCGGGCACGAGCAGCGAATACTATGCGCGGATGGAACGAGGCGACCTCGCCGGCGTTTCGGCCGAGGTACTTGATGCTGTTGGCCGGGTTCTGCGTTTGGACGAGGCCGAGACGCAGTATCTGCACGAGCTCGCCCGGTCGGCTGCTCCGGCAACCGCCCGCCGCGCGGCATCCGCCCGCCGCGCGGCGCCAAACGGTGTGAGGCCCTCGCTGCAGGCGTTCCTGGATGCCATGACCGGGGCGCCTGCGTGGGTATTGAACGCGCAACGGGACATCCTGGCTACGAACACACTCGGCCGGGCATTGATGGCACCGCTGCTGGATGACCCGGCGAACGGCAGCAACAACGCGCGGTTCATCTTCCTGAGCCCGGCATCGCGCACCTTCTACCCGGACTGGGAAAGCGCGGCCGACAGCACCGTAGCCTCCCTGCGCACCGCTGCGGGCCGGAACCCGCACGACAAGGGCCTCACGGATTTGATTGGTGAGCTCGTCACGCGCAGCGACACCTTTCGAATCCGCTGGTCCGCCCACAATGTCCGCCTGCACCGTACCGGGGTGAAACGGATCGTGCACCCCGACATTGGTGAACTCGACTTCGTTTACGAAGGGGTCGAAATCCCCGATCACCCCGGCTGGATGATTTTCGCCTACACCGCCCCGTCCGGCTCACCAACCGAGGAACGGCTCCGCCTCCTGGGCAGCCTCGCCGCCAGCAGCGGCGCCCAGGCCCCGGCGCCGGCGCCGGCGTCGGCGTCGGCGTCGGCGTCGACCCGCGAACGCTGACATGGAGATAGAACCTCGGGCCGCGACCACGAAAGGGCCCTCGGATCGCTTCACCGGCGACGTATGGGTCGACCCGGTCGCCAAACCACGACCGGATCCTTCGCGCCTGACGGCAGCAATCGTGCGGTTCGCGCCCGGTGCGCGGACCGCCTGGCATGTGCACGCGCGCGGACAGACGCTGCGCGTCACCGACGGCGTCGCGATCGTGCAGACACGTGGCGGAGAAACGGTCGCCGTGCATCCCGGCCAGACCGTCTACACACCGCCGGGCGAGTGGCACTGGCACGGCGCAACCGTCGATAACTTCATGTCCCACCTTGCCCTCTCCGAACTGCTCCCCGAGAAGGACGGCGCGAGCGTCACCTGGGGTGAACACGTCACGGACGAAGAATACCGGCGCGCGCAGACGCTCGCGCTCCAGCACGATGACGAAACGATCGATCAGGAAGAAGAAGCCCTATGACCACTTGGCTCATTACCGGATGCTCCACCGGCCTCGGCCGCGCCCTCGCGACCGCGGTGCTCGAGCACGGCGACAACGCCGTCGTCACCGCCCGCGACACCGCGAAAGTACAGGACATCGCCGATCGCTACCCGGACACCGCCGTCGCCCTCGCGCTCGACGTCACCGACGACGCGCAGGTCACCGCAGCCGTCGCGGCAGCAGAACAGCGGTTCGGCGCCGTCGACGTTCTCGTCAACAACGCCGGCTACGGCTACCGTGCCGCCGTTGAAGAGGGCGAGGACGATGCCGTGCACCAACTGTTCGACACGCACGTGTTCGGCACTGTCCGCACCATCAAGGCCGTGCTGCCCGGAATGCGCGCCCGTCGCTCCGGCACGATCATCAACCTCTCCTCCATCGGCGCCCGCATCTGCCCGGAAGGCTCCGGCTACTACTCCGCCGTGAAGGCCGCGATCGAAGCGCTCACCCTGTCGCTCCGCAAAGAGATCGCACCCCTGGGCATCCGCGCGATCGCCGTCGAGCCGGGCGCGTTCCGCACCGACTTCGCCGGCCGCTCCCTCACCCAGGCCACCGAACCGATCGCCGACTACGCCGACACCGCCGGGAAGCGCCGCAAGGAACACGACACCATGCACGGCACCCAGAACGGCGACCCCGCGAAGGCCGCGGCCGCGCTCATCAAGGTCGTCGAATCAGAAGACACCCCCTTCCTGTTGCTGCTCGGAAACGACGCCTCGAACGGATTCCGTGCCGCGCTCGAGGCGCTGCGCGCCGACGCCGACAATTGGGAACCGGTCAGCCGCAGCACCGACTTCGACGCCTGAACCGAAAGGAGAACACCATGACCGAGCAGAGCCCCGCCCAGCGGTCCATCGGCGACTTCGCCCCGAAACTCGTCGACCTCACCGACGACGTGCTCTTCGGCGACGTCTGGGAACGACCCGAACTCTCCAAACGCGACCGCAGCCTCATCACCGTCACGAGCCTGATCACCTCCTCAAGCTTCGAACAACTCCCCAACCACCTCCGCCTGGCCAAACAGAACGGCCTCACCGAGGACGAATTGAAGGAAGCGATCATCCACCTCGCGTTCTACGCCGGCTGGCCCCGCGCGATGTCCGCCATCCAGGTCGCCAAGAAGGTCTTCGCCGACTAGACCACCCAGCCGGCACCCCTCGAACCACTCAGAACAGGAAACACCATGACCACCACCGCCTCCGGCCGCACCGCCGTCATCACCGGAGCCTCCTCCGGCATCGGCGAAGCCACCGCCCGAGCCCTCCATAAAGCCGGATACCGTGTCGCGCTGCTGGCCCGCCGCGCCGACCGCTTGTCAGCACTGGCAACCGAACTCGGTGCCGGCGCGATCGCGATCGAAGCCGACGTCACCGACCGCGACGCCCTCCAGGCTGCGGCCCGGCGCGTGCAGGACGAATTCGGCGGCGCCGACATCCTCATCAACAACGCCGGCATCATGCTCCTTGGCCCGTTCTCAGCCGAACAGAGCGAGGACTACCGCCGCATGATCGAAGTCAACCTGCTCGGCGCGATCACCACCACCGAGGTATTCCTCGACCAACTCAAGGACGGCGACGGCGACATCATCAACATCTCCTCCGTCGCCGGACGCACAGCCCGCGCAGGGAACGGCGTCTACGCCGCCACCAAATGGGGCATCAACGGCTGGTCCGAATCCCTTCGACAGGAACTCCTACCGGATGTGCGCGTCACCCTCATCGAACCCGGCGTGGTCGCGACCGAACTACCCACCCACATCACCCACGAGCAGACCAACGCCGCGGTCACCGACGCCTACAGCCACGCAACCGTCACCGCTCACGACATCGCCGAAATCATCGCCTTCGCCCTCGACCGTCCCCGCCACCTCGCCATCAACGAAATCCTGGTCCGCCCCGCCAACCAACCCTGACCACGTCGCATGCCCCGCGACTTGACGAGGTCGGCCGTGGACGCGGCGTGCGAGGCGACGTCGACCTGGCCGGAGATGAGCGCGTTGGCGCGGGCCTGCGGATCGGTGATGATGCTGTAGACGATCTTGCTGCACGTGTACTTCGAGGCGTCCGTGGACTTGTCGTTCTGGTCGAAGACGTACTTGCTCCCCTTGACGGTCGAGCCGGCCTCGATGGTATGCGGGCACGCTCAGCTCAGCGGCCCCGCCGGCGAGGTCCTGATCAGCTCCATGAACCCCTCGAGGTGCGCCGCCATGTCGATCGACTCGTCGTAGAGCCAGGCGAGCTGCACGCCTTCGATCAGGGAGGTGATCTGGCGGGCGAGGAGGTCTGGGTCCAGTCCTGGCTTGAGGCGGCCCGCGCCGAGCTCGCGCTCGAGTTCTTCGCGGATGGACCCGACGAAGTCCCGGTCCCGCCGTTGGATAAAAGCGTGGGCCGGATGGTCGGTGCCCACCGCCTCGGCCCGGAGAGTCGCGTCGAGCTGGATGACCCCACGGATCTTCGCATTGTGCCTCATCACCTCAGGCACGGTATCAAGGAGCCCGCGGTTCTCGATCAGCGCCCCGCGCCAAGGGCCCTCGATCTCCTCCCGGCGCACGAGCACGGCCTCGAGGAGGGCGTCCTTCGAACCGAAGTGATGAAGGATCGCGGTATGGCTCGTCCCGATGGCCTCGGCGATCTGGCGCACGGAAAGCTGCTGGAAGCCCTTCTCCGCGAACACCGTGAACGCGTAGCCGACACAGCCACATCCGATTGGGACGCCGCCGGAGACCACACCGGCAGTTGATCCGTGCTGCGGCCCGAGCCATTCTGTTGAGGAACGACACCGCTCGCTAGACTTAAGTTGCGCGCCGCAGAAGACGCAGAGTTCGTCTCGGGAAAGGCATGATCATGACCGATAGCAGCGACTTCGAAGACACCGCGAATGAGGCAGGCCCGGAAAAGAAGCCAGAGGAACCAGACCTGCGGGGCCGCTATGTCGAAGGCGATTTTGGCAAGGCCGGTGTGCAGCGCGGCCGCCATGCTGACGACGAGGAAGGCCAGTATGTCGAAGGCGACTACGGCTTGGCAGGCAGCGAAGGCGGTCTGCCCGAACCGCTGGGAGGCAAAGCCAGGGAATCGGGGCGCTACGTGGAGGCGGACTACGGCGATGCCGGAACGGCGCCGGGCCGCACCGCAGAATCCGAAATCGGCCGGTACTCAGAGGGTGACTACGGCGCGAGCGGAACCGTGGATCCCGTCCGCAAACCGGGTGCTGGCGCCGGGCCCGGTACTGACAGCCAGACTGACAAGCAGGAATAATTCAGCACGTGCAGGGCTGCCGGTAGTGCACATAGTGCACGACTGCAGGACGCACGCGCGGTTGCCGCATCCGTTCGCTAGGCTCCGTCTGCGGCCAGGCCGCCGAGCCCGCCGCGTACTCCCCGGTCCGGGCGGCCATAGTGCACACGCAGTGTCGGACGCTGGTGCACGATGGGTCGGTGCACGGAATGGAGCCCGGGCGTCCCGCCACCAGCTTCCTCCCGGAGGGCGATCAGGTGCTCCACCAGGGCAATTTCCGGCCGATCAGGATGGGCTTGCAGACACTGCCACAGCTGTTCCCTGGCAGCGGCGTGCCCCGGCGTGGAATCGGACAGCACTGCGGCGATGATCTCGGCCGCCTGCAGCCGCAGCCGCGCGTCGCCGTCGCCCTGATTGCTCACCGACGGGCTAATCGGTGCGTATTCCCGTGAGGTTTCCGGACGGGACGACAAATCCATGGACATTTGGCTATTCCTTTGTTCCCGTTCCGGCCGAGCCTGGAACCGGCGATGGCACCCCAAGGCCCTGCAGATGATCTTCGGGAAATGGAGCGGAAGACCGTGAAGCAACTTTACATCGGGAAAGACCGGTCTGTCTCTGGTCGATTCCAAATTGTTCCGAACATCGCCAGCTGCGGCCGAGTACTACTCGCGGCTCTTAGCGACGTCTTCCAACCATGCGATTGCGGCGTTCCGGGACGTAAAGAACTCGTGCGGATATTGCGTCTCCCGGCTCGTGGCCGAGGCGATGACCCTGTCCACGGTGCTGGATCCGAGGACGGCGATGGCCACCACACCCGTACTCTGTGCGAATTGGTATCTGGCCGCCGCGCTGAATACGACGTCGGTCATCTCTGAGATCATCGGCATCGGCGTGCCGCCACTGATGCGCTCCACGGCAAGCATGGCGTCCCGGGCGTCATCGACGTCGACAAAGGAACCGGGACGCCAGACGCTCTCCAGTATCCCTGCGCTGACGCTGACGGTGTTCTTCCCGTCTGCGGCGTCGATTCGTCCCGGCATCATGCCGTTGATCCTAGGCCTGAACAGCCACGGGCCCCCGCACCGGCGCATGGCGTGTCCCCCGGCGCAATATAGGCGGTTTTTCCGCCCGAAGACTGTGGAATAGCTGCGCGGTGCTGTACGTTGCACTGAGCCCAGTCACCAGACGAGAAATGAGATCAACCCACGTGGCAACCGACTACGATGAAGTCCGCTCCGACGTCAAGGAATCCCAGGAGAATTCCCTGGAAGCGCTGCAGTCCGCAAACGCTCCTGACGCCCGCAGCGTTGTCCAGGAACTCGACGAAGCCGACGGCCTGGACGGCGCCGGGGTCCCGGGCGGCGAGTTCATCGCCGAAGAACTGATCGTCCAGGTCATCCCGCAGGCCGGTGACGAGTTCACCTGCTACTCGTGCTTCCTGGTCCGGCACCGCTCCCAGATCGCCCGGCAGGTCGGT
Source organism: Arthrobacter sp. 05T47 (assembly GCF_056395825.1). Lineage (NCBI taxonomy): Bacteria > Bacillati > Actinomycetota > Actinomycetes > Micrococcales > Micrococcaceae > Arthrobacter > Arthrobacter sp. 05T47. Next base: position 412,975 of record NZ_JBFTKG010000001.1, read on the forward strand.
ACCCACGCCTACTGCAGGGACTGCGAGGGCTGAACCAGTCCCCCAGGCAGAACTTATCCGCGTCCGGGCGCTTCGATGGCGCCGGCGAGCATGGATTGCAGCCGGGCGCCTGCGCGTTCGCGGCGATACGTTAGTTGAACCGTGTATGCCAAGTGAGATTCCCCGTAGTCAGTTCTTCCTGCCAGGCTCCGGCGCGGCTTCCTTCACAGTGGCCAGCGCCGTCCGGATCTCCGCCTCCCGCGCCTGCAGTCCGAGGTCCGCAAGATTCTGCAGTCCGTAGGCCAGCCATATCTGCGCGAACTCCTTGCTCTTCGCGGACAGCTTCCGGCGGCGCGAGAGCCGGAGCCCGCGCTTGACGCGTTGCTTGGCTGTGGGCCCCCAATTACCCCAGGCCGCTTCTAGCATTGCGCCGAGAATGTCAATGACGAAATCCAGCATGGGTTCTCCCCCGGGCTAAGCCGGGGCCAGCGCCCGTACCGAGGTTCGTTCCACGGTGGGGCAGTAGATTTTTGCGGCGGTTTCCGGTGGTTCTTCCAGGCCCAGCAGGATCCGCACCCCGGCTGCACCCAGCTCGTAGTGCGGGAGGGACACCGTGGACAGCGGGGGCCGGAGGTGGGCTGCAATGACTTCCTGGTTGTCGAACCCCACCACCGCGATGTCCTCCGGGATGGACAGGCCGTGCTCGCGCAGCCCGTCATACAGTCCCATCGCCATCCGGTCGTTGTAGCAGTACACGGCCGTGATGTCCCGTTTGAGGAGTTCCCCGGTGGCCCCGTACCCCCCTTCCTGGTCTGGATAGGCTTCCAGGACCAGGCTCTCGTCGAACCCGATGCCGGCAGCTTCAAGAGCTTCCCGGTAGCCCTGAAGGCGTCCGTCTTTTGCCGGCGCGGGGATGGTCGCGTTTATGAAGGCAATGCGGCGGTGACCATGCTTGAGCAGGACTTCCGTCGCTGAACGGCCGCCCTGTACCTCATCGGGGACGACGGCCCGTGTGCCCGGTTCGGTCGAGAAGCAGTTGACCAGGACGAAGTCCGCCTCGCGGAGGGTGGCGGGTATGTCCGTGGCGCGGTGGAACCAGGTCGAGTAGAGGATTCCGCGCACTTTGTACTCAAGCATCATGGAAATCGCATCGGTCTCGAGCTCGCTGTTGCCTTCGGTGTTGGCGATCAGGAGGGCGTAGCCATGTTTCCAGGCCTCATCCTGGGCGCCGTGAATGATCTGGCCGGCGAAGGGCGTTGTTGCGATGGCGTCGGCGACAAGGCCGATGAAACGGGAGCTGCCGCTGACCAGGGTTTGGGCCATGGCGTTGGGCCGGTAGCCAAGGTCCCGGATCGCGTCCCGGACCCGGTTGCGCGTGGCGGCGGAGATGCGGGCGTCCTTTTTCTTGTTGACGATCAGCGAGACGGTGGCCGTGGAGACTCCGGCGGCTTCCGCCACCTGGCGCAGCGTGACGGGCTGGGCGCGCGTCGGCCGCTTCGGGGGTGCAGCCTCAACCGATGGCGCGCCCGAACTATTCTCCTGCGAAATCATTTGCCCTCCGTCAGGAGTATAACCGGCTGTTGCTGCTGTCATCCCTTCGTCGCCCCGCTTTCCAGTCCCTGGATCATGGCCTTGTTGAGCACCAGGAAAACCAGCAGCAGCGGGGTGATGGTGACGCAGACGGCGGCGAACGTGGCGGTCCAGTCGGTCTTGCCCATGGCTCCGATGTAGTTCTGCAGGCCAAGCGGGATGGTCTTGAGTCCCTCGGAGAGGACGAACGTGTTGGCGAAGATGAAGTCGTTCCAGATGAAGATGCTGTTGACCAGCACAACAGTCACGACAGTGTTGACCGACAGGGGCAGGGTGATGAGCCCGAAGATTCGATAAGGCCCGGCCCCGTCAAGGGATGCGGCCTCGTACGTTTCCCGGGGGATGTATTCAAAGAACGAGGAGAACAGGTAGATCGACATCGGCAGGGCAAAGCCGGCGAGGGGAATGATCATTGAGGGGTAGGTGTCGAGCAGGTTTATGGCCGAGTAGTCGATGAACAGCGGCACCAGGGCGATCTGTACGGGCACGATGATGCCGATCAGGAACAGGCTGCGGACCACCTTGCTGAAGCGGAAGCCGAGGACCTGGAGCGCGTAGGCTGCCATCATTCCCAGCAGCACGATCAGGAGGTTGGCTCCCATGGTGACGATGAAGCTGTTGAGGATGTTCAGCCCGAGGTTGCCCGTTTCGAAGGCCCGGGCATAGTTTTCCCAGGTCAGGGACCTGGGCAGCGCAAACGGATCGCCGGTGGCGAAGTCCTGCTCGGTGCGCAGGCTGGTGATGAAAAGCCAGGCGAGCGGGTAGACCTGCACGATGACGATGAGGGCGATCAATACTTTGGACAGCGTGCCGTAGAGGCTGGGCTTCCGCCGCCTTCGCGGCGGAGGCTGGTTGTCCGGCGGGGTGGCAACGGCCATGGTGATCGGGGCTGCTTGTGCGGTCATGCGTCCGCCTTTCGTTTGAGCATGAAGAGAATGAGCCCGACGGCGGCCAGGCATTCGACGACGATGAACACGGAGATGGTGCTGGCGTAGCCGAAGTCAGTGCTGGTGAAAGCCGTCTTGTACATGTAGGTGGTCAGGAGTTCCGAGGACTGTCCGGGGCCGCCGTTGGTCATCAGGTAGGGGATGTCGAATCCGCGCAGCCCGTAGGTCGTAGCCATGATGGTGGTGGTGATCCAGACGGGCCGGATGTGCGGGAATCGGATCCTGGTGAACAGTTGCCACCGCGAAGCGCCGTCGAGGCGGGCGGCTTCCTCCAGTTCCAGGGGAACGGAGAGCAAGGCAGCGTAGAGGATGAGCATGTACAGGCCGGTGAACCGCCATCCTTCCGGCGCCGAAACGGCGGCCAGGACGGTGTTGATGTCCGAGAGCCAGGGGCGTTCGAGGGCGCCGAGGCCAATCCATTGCAGGATCTGGTTGAGCAGGCCCACCGGGTCGATCGAGTAGATACGGACGAAGAGGAACGCGATGGCCACCGTCGAGATCACTGCGGGCAGGAGGTAGAGGGTCTTGATGAGCTCCCGGCCCCGGCGCAACGAGGTCAGGAGGCTGGCAACCAGCAGGGCGCCGCCAAGCTGCAGGACCAGGCAGATGGCCAGGTAGCCGAGGGCGTTGAAGAAGGAGCGCCAGAAGATGTCGTCTCCGGTGAACATCCGCACGTAGTTTGCCAGTCCCACGAACTCCATGTCGCTGATCCCGTTCCATGAAAAGAAGCTCAGGACCAGGGACTGGAGGATGGGGAACAGCACTGCCGCGCCGTAGAGCAACAGTGGCGGGAGGAGGAACACCAGGACTGAGAGTCGTGACCTGTTGGGAAGCATGTTTGGCCCTTTCGGGTGGGGGCCGGAGCCCCCACCGCGGCGGTTATTTGAAGAATTTCGGGGCGTTTTGCGCGACGGCGTTGTCCATGGTGGTGGTGAACTGTTCGGGCGTGATGTTGCCCTGGACGAGGAGCACGAGTTCCTGCTGCAGCCTGCCGTTGGTGGTGGGATCGAGCTGGGTATCCCACGGCATGGCCTGCTTGTCCCCGAGGTCGTTCGCCTTCTCAAGGGCCTTCTTGTACAGCGGTGTCGCGTTGGCCGGCAGGAGGGTTTCCACGGTGGTCGTCGGTGAAAGCGCACCGGTGGCTGCGTATTCGGCTGGATACTTCGCCAGGGCGAACTTCAGGAAGTCGCTCACCAGCGGGTCGTAGGTCTTGGAGTTGACCGCCATGCCGATGCCGGACGGGGAGACGAATTCGTTGGCCGCCGTGACGGCTCCCTGAGTCGTCGGGAGGGTGAAGAAATCGGTGTCGTTGCGCACCGCCGGATTCAGCTTGTCCGTTGCCAGGCTGGGCAGTTCCCACGTGCCGATGTTGTACATGACGGCCTGGCCGGAGGTGAACTGGTTCTGGGCATCGGAGTATCCCTGGGAGGAAAAGCCGTCCTGGAAGCACTTGGCCTTGCCGAGTGCGGCCAGCCACTGAACGGTTTTCTGGCCTGCGGGGTCGGAGAACTTGGCTTCGCCCTTCTTGAGCTTTTGGATGAAGTCCGGGCCGGCTTCCCTGAACGGCTGGTAGGCGATGTACCGTTCGAGTGGCCACTGGTCCTGGCCGTCGATGGCGATGGGGGTGATGCCGGCGTGGCGCAGGGCGGTACACATGGCGGGGAGGTCATCGAGGGACGTCGGGACGGACACTCCGGCTTTCTGCAGCAGAGCCTTGTTGTACCAGATGAACTCCAGCTCGAACTGGAACGGGATCATGTACAGCGACCCGTCGTCGAACCGCTGGTAGTCAAGGGCGCCGGGCCGGTAGCTGTCGTAGACGTTCAGAGTCTTGAGCAGCTTCTCGGCGTCGACCATTTTTCCCTGTTTCGCCAGCTGTTGGGCGAACGGAGTGGCGTCGGTGTCGAAGAGCTCTGGAAGCTTGTTCGCCGCGGCGAGGGTCTCCAGTTTCTGGATATAGGAGGGCCTGTCCGGTGTGGTGATCAGGTTCAGCGAGAAGCCCGGGTGGTCCTTGGCGTAGTCGTCCGCGAGTTTCTTCATGATGTTAATGACGGCGCCGTCGGCCGGGCGGGAGAGCAACCATGAGATTTCCCGGGGCTTGATTTCCCCGGTGGGGCTCACGTTGGAGGGGTTGGTGGCCCCTCCGCCGCAAGCTGCCAGGGCCAGTGCGGTGGCGGCCGCCACGGCGGCAGTTCGGAACAGTTTTATCATTACGGCAATCTCCCTTGATTAGCTGAGGATGGGTTGAGTTAGGTGATGGTGCGCTGGCGTGTTTCGAATTCGGTGAGGGTGACGGCTCCTTCCCCGGCAAAGATCCCGATCCGGCCCTCGGACAGGTCATAGATCCTCGCGCTGAGGGACACGCGCCGGTCCAGGATGGCGACACAGAGGTCTCCGTCCACCACCACTTCCAGCGTGTGTTCGCCGGGTTCCAGGTCACAGGGGCGTTCCAGTTCAATGTCGAACGGAATGTCGCCCGAGACATGCCATTGGGCATCGCCGGTGATTTTTCGGGGCCACCGGTCAAACACCATGCGGCCGCGCTTGGGTTCCAGCCGGAGAACGTAGGACCGGTCGCCGTCGGCACTGGAGCGGAGCAGCAGGCCGCACTCTGTGGTGCCGGGTGCGATCTGCAGAACTGCCTTGGCGTAGAACTGCGGCGGCAGGTCCTCTTCGGACACGACGGCTGCGAATCCGTCCGGGACGGTAAGGGCCGCAGGAAGGTCCCGGTCGAAGGACACCGGGACCTCGTCCCAGAACGTGTCCACGAGTTCGTCGGCGAACGAGAACGCCAGGGTGCCATCGGGGTTCTGGCGTGCCTCCAGGACTGACATGGTGCCGGCCCACTGCCATGCGCCGTCGTCCCGGTTGTCCTCCTTGCTGGCGATCCAGCCGAAGAAGAAGCGGCGCCCGTCGCGTTCGGCGGTCTTGGAGGCGTAAAAGGCGCGTCCATCGATGCTGTCCAGATCCGGCACGGTCCAGGGACCGTTGGGGCCCGTTGCCATCCGGTAGCGGGTGGTGAATGACTCCGAGAACTCCGAGTAGACCATGTACCACCAGTCGCCCCAGGCGAAAACGTCCGGGCATTCATGGGTGATGTAGCGCCGGGGGTCCCAGAACGGCTGGGTGTGCTCCCAGGCCATCAGATCCGAGGACACACACTGGGCGATGACGCCCCGGCGGCGCTCTGGCCCTCTTGCGTGGCGGGCGGCCAGCAGCATCCGCCACTGCCCCGCCGCCTCGTCCCGGAAGACGAAGGGATCCCGCCAGTCGCCGGGCTCATAGCCGTCCGGCGCGCCGAATGTCAGTTCCGGGTGCTTGACCCAGGTCTTCATGCCGTCCGTGCTGGTGGCGTGCATGACGAGCTGCAGCGGCGCGCCGTCGGGGCCGAGGTTCCGGGGGTTTTGGCCGGTGTAGAACAGGTGGTGACTGCCGGACTCGTCGCGCACGATGCTTCCCGTGTAGGCATTGAAGTCCAGGTCATTCTCGCCTCCGTGGTGCAGCGCGACGCCGTGGTCTTCGAACTGGGTGAGGTCCTTGGTGGTGACGAGGTTCCAGGAAGTCCCGGGTTTGGGTTCGGTGCGGACCTCATGCAGGTAGAAGAGCCAGAACTCCCCGTCCTTCTCGAAGGGGATGAGGTCTCCAACCCAGCCGTCGGTCGGTTGGAAGAATACTGAGCGTTTCATCGGCACTGATGTCCCATCTGCTTAAGCGTTTGACCAACGTAAAGATAACGTGCCACTTTCGGTTGATCAAGCGTTTTAGCAAAATTTCTTGCAACTAACGGGCGGGGCCGAGTCACCGGTCAGCGCGCGGAGGCCAGCCGCCTGTAGCCGATGGACTTGAGCGTCAGGGTGCCCCCCGCCGTGGCGGCGTGGAAGCCCGGCGTCGCCGCTGTGGGGAAAACGAGCGATGTCAGCGTCTTTTCACCGCCGTTGATGAAGACCTCTACCGAGGAATAGTCGACGAAGATCGTTAGCTCGACTTTCCCGTTGCGCGGCGGGCTGGCTGCGTGTCGCATCGCCCGGTAGTCAGGGCTGAGTTCAGCGTTGCCGGTGGCGGCAGCATCGGCGTCGCGGGAGATGAAAGCCGACTCCTTCACAAAGTCGTACCCGACCGTCGCGAACGGTCTCCCTTCGCCTCCCAGCTCAATCCTGGCAACGGAGCCGTCATCGCCCGGAGTGCGCTCCAGAGTCACATCGAGCCGGTACGCACCGCCCTCCGGAACGGGCAGCTCCCCTGCGCCTTCCTGGGTCATCCGGCGTTCCCCGACCGTTGCCACCGGGCCTCCAAGTGACTCCATCGCGGCGGTGGGCTGAGACACGAGGGTCGGCGTCCCCCTGATGGTTTCCAGCCTGATATCGCGCACCATCGAGTCCGCTCCCCCATGCCAGTCCTCGGTGGGCAGCTGCCGGGCGTACGCCCAGTTGTTCATCCACCCGATGGCGTGCCGCGAGGACATCCGCTGGCTTTGGGTGAGCCTGGGATCATCCCAGGTCACGGCGGCGTAGAAATCGGAGCCGGCGTCGAGCCACTGATGCGGCTTGCCGGACGCTGTGAAGCGGGTTCCGTCCCACTCGCCGGTCCAGTAGGCAACGCCGGTGGTGAATCCCTCGCCGCTTCCGTTGGCACTGGCGGCCAGTACCCAGGTCCGTTTGGCGGGATCGCCGTCGAGGTCCAGCTGGAAGAGGTCTGGGCATTCGAGGGTGCCCAGCCCGGTGCGTTCGAAGCCTGACGCGTAGCTCCAGTTCTTCAGGTCCGGCGAGGTGTACAGGCCGATTTTTTCGCCCTCGGCGAGTGCCATGACCCATTGGCCGTGGGCTTCGTCGCGAATGATTTTCGGGTCCCGCCAGTTAGGTTGGCCGGGGTTGTCCATGACCGGGTTCTGCGCGTACGCAGTGAAGGAGTATCCGTTGTCGGTGGAATAGAACAGGGACTGCCGCTGGATGCCCTGGTCCTGTTGGGTCAGGACCGCGATCACGGCTCCCTTGCCAAAGCCGGCCGAGTTGTCCGTGTCTACGACGGTGCTTCCGGTCTCGACGTCGCCGAGCCCGTTTTTGTATTTGGCGATCGCCACCCCTTCGTCCTTCCAGTGCACCAGGTCTGTGCTGGTCAGGTGATACCACTCCGTACCGTTTTCCTTCGGATACCCGGCGTTGTAGAGGTAGTAGTAGTGCCACAGCCCGTCAATCAGGATCGGCCGCTGCGGATCGTTCATCCAGTTCTTTGCGGGCGTGATGTGGTAGCTGGGCCGGAACCTGGATGCCCCGTTGGGGCGATCGAAAGCTGCGACGGCGGGTGCCGGGGCCTTATGTCGCACGCCCAAGTCCGAGAGCATGGACTCCACCGCCTCCGAGCTCATGCAATCCGGGCGGACGAGGTCACCGGTTCCCGCCCGGACCACGCGGTCCTCCCGGCTCGACATGACCTCGACGTCGCCTCCGCTCCGGGCGGCCGCCACCCACCCGTTTCCGCATTCGATGCTCCGCAGGTCCGCCACTCCATCGGTCCGGATCGGCTGGGCCAGCTTCTCGAGAGTGCGGTCACCGCCGCTGAGCCAGTAGGAGCCGTACTGCCCACGGGTTTCCTTGGCCTCTCTCTGCGCGTCGGCGATGCCGCGGAGCGCCTGCCCGGCCGGACTCTGGGGAGCCGGACGGGACCCGGCCGACTGGACCAGAGCCACCGCGACAAGCAGGGCTGCGGCTGCTGCTGCCGCCGCCGCAATCCAGATCCTGCGGGCGCTCAGCGCGTGTAGAAGGTTTTTCACATTCAACATTCCTGGTTCTGGTGGGCGTCATCCGGCCCCATCCATGGCCTGCGTGTACGGAGGAGGAAGCGCCCGGAATCCGGGCGCTTCCTCCCTGTTACTGCCCGCCTACTTCACTACTTGTAGTGGCCAGCCCCGCCGACGTTGACGTTGGTGGGGAGGTAGCCGAACGGGCCGAGGCCGTTCTGGCCGAAGCTGCGGTCGACCGCCGAGACGCCGTTGCGGAAGTTGATCTTCACGGTGGGCGAGAGCGAGCCGCCCCGGACGCCGTTGACGTTGTCGATGAAGGACTGCACCAGGCCGCCGGGCTGCACGTAGTGCGAGTACGCCTGGAACTGGCGGCCGTTCTGGCGGGGGTCAGGCCCTTCGGGCGCGTTGGCCGGCATGTTCAGGTCCGTGGGGGATGCCAGGGCCAGGCCGCTGTTGTTCATGGGCTGGTAGTCGGAACGGACACCGTCGCCCACAAAGCCGTAGACCCCGTCAGGGCCGCGCATTCCATCCGCGTAGGTGAACTGGTGGCTGATGGTGAAGAGGTAGTACTTGTTCTTGCCGCCCTCGTTCTGGATGAAGATCTGCGGGCGCTCGGTCTGGTCGTTCACGCAGTTCGCTGACAGGATCGGCGGCAGGAAGTGCCACTTGGTCAGGTCCTTGTTGTCCGCTACGGCCAGGCCCACGTTGGCGGTCTGGAACCACGAGCCGGTCGTGGTGTTCACGGTGTTCGTGGATTCGGCGTTCGGGTCCCCCGGCTGGTAGCCAAGGTCCGCGTCCGTGCACTTGTAGCTGCCCCGCTGGCCGCCGGTGTTGCCTTCGAAGACCATGAAGGTCTGGCCCGGGTGGGCCGGGTCTGCGAACGTGTACGGGTCCCGGAACGCGAAGCCGGGGTTCTGGGCCTTGTTCTGGTACATGACGCCGTCCGGCTCAAGGAGCTTGGTGTGCTCGAAGCCGTCGAAGCTCACGCCGTTCTTGTCGGCGTGGATGTTGCCCAGCGCCTTGGCGATCACGGCATCCGGGGCGATTCCGCCGCCGCCGGCGTTGCGCTCGGCAACGTCGTAGAACGTGGTGGCGGTGTAGAAGACGTTGACGTGGTTCCCCTGCATGAGGCGGGTGGAACCGGACCATTCGGTGTTGCCGATGGAGGTGTTGTCCAGGAACAGGTGTCCGCCGTAGTTCCACTTGTCCTTGGCCGGGTCGGCGTTGGTCTTGCGGAAGAAGTAGCCGATCCGGGCGTTCCAGTGCCGCTGGTCGAAGCCGTAGCCGGCGTGCCGGTCTGCGACGAGTGAGAAGATGACGTCCCAGCCCTTGTAGCTGATCTGGTTGGCGTTCTCATCCGTCAGGGACCACGTGTCCCAGACCCACACGTCGTCGTTCATGGCTGGGAAGTCCTGCGGAATTTCCGGCATGGTGACGTTCGGGCTCATGGAGTTCTGGCCCGGGGTCACGTCCTTGCTGCTTTGGGCCATGATCTGCTTGGCATCCGCACGCGTCCACTTGGAGGTGAAGGCCGCGGCCGGGTCGAACGGCTGCTGGGTGTGCTTGGTGGGCAGTGGGAAACCGGGGGTCGGAGCCGGCATCTGCCCGCCGCTCGGCGGATCCGAGGGCGCGTTTGCCTGCGCCGACGGAACCGAAAGGAAGACGGAGGCCGCCACGGCCGCCGCCAGGGCCGCGGCGACAGAACGCCACCGCAGCTTCCGGGGTGTATTGGGGTGCTCGTGCATTTTTTGCTCTTCTCGCGGAGTGAGACCATTCGTGGAAGACGGGCATATGCCCTCATTCCCCGAAACTCCGACAGCCCCAATGACACCGAAGGCGTCATCGAGGACGCCATCGTGTCGAGGAGACGGGACCTCGGTAGGGCCCCGCCTGGTGGCGGCAGGAGCTGGTCGCGTCCTGTCGCCGGGAAACACGTTAGGCAGTCCGAGGCAGGTCGCCAAACCCTGTTTCCGGGTCCCCTCGCGGTTTTCAGGCAACTATGTGCAAGCGCTTACATTAACGTCCACGCGCGCGTGCCACAGCAGGAAAATCGAGTCAAATGTTGCGGAGGGTGGCTGAAAAAAGCTGGGAATTACCCGTGCGTTTACCCGATTTTTGCCGGACGGCCGGCTCTTTGTTCAATCCCGACGGCGGCGCTGCGGCGGCTCGCTGTTCGCTCTCGGACCGAAGACTGAACCGGTCCCCCATCCGCGGCGCCCTGTCCGTCGCACTCGATCAGGACTACGATTTCCAAACGCCCGGCGAGCGGCACGGGCGGGTGCAAACGCAAAGTAAGGACAGCTGTGACCGGAGGAACCAGGCTTAGCGGACCGCACTGGCGGCGAGTGGTGGCAGCCCTCGCCAACAAAGATGCCCGCACTGCCTACGCGCAAATCGTGTTGGGTGCCACGTTTCCCGATGTGGTTGCTGATCTAAATGATCGACGGCGAAGCCGGGCCATCACCACCCTGCTTGACGCTGGACTGGTCGAACGGAATGCGGCCGACGAACTCGAGGCGTCTGAGGCGATCTTCCGCGACCTTCTCACGCACCAACCCCGGCGACAAGCCCAGACCGGATCGGCCCGCTTCATGCGCCTCGGCAGGATCGAACGGTATCCGGCCAACATGACGGAACGGCGTGAGCTCCTGGCCTGGATTGTCAGCGAGGCGATCGAGCCGGGCGAACACCTGACGGAAAAGCAGGTCAACGAGCGGCTCCTCAGCTATAGCGATGATGTCGTGATGCTGCGCCGCTACCTGATCGACTTCGGACTGTTGGAACGGACGCCGTCGGGCTCCTCCTACTCCCGGCAGGAAGAAAGCTGAACCAAGCAGCGACATTCCGCGATGCGTTTCTACGTTGAACTGGTTCATTCAGCCGATCGATATCCTTTAGCCCACTATCACCCGGCCCGGGATATATATTGATTCCGTAGCTCATGCATTTGCTGCTTCAGCCCGACGGCGTGAGGCCAGCACGCCGTAGAACGCGACCACGACAAGGACAAACGTTGCGAAAACTGATGCCCTAACGGCGAGCGAAAGCTCCATTTGGTGAGGTAGGAGCATTGTCTGGTCCCACCCCGCATTATCGGCGCGAATAATAAAGTCTAAGTCGATCGGATCCCACAGGATGGCCGCCAAGCTTGCTGCAACCAGGGCCCAGAGGCTGAGGACGAGTTGGACGACGGACAGTACCGTCGGCTTTCCCGTTTGTTTTGTTTGGACCAAACCTTCCCCCTATTGCGTCGCGATGGTGGCCGCTTCAGCCACTGTCAGTACATTGTCCTCAGCCGGAACTAAGGCACCCGGGGCTGGCCGGCTCGATAGGCTTTGAGTGCATCTTCCCTGATCCACTTTCTGGTCAGGAAAGCGTCCAGGACGCAAGAAACGGCGAATGTCACCCAGGAAATCGATATAGGCACGAGGCCCGCAAAAACCAAGGCCATGACTGCAACCACTAAGCCGGAAGAAACATAGCAATACATTCGGCGCGCAGGGTTCGCAAATCGTGCCTCTTGCGTCTCGCGAAAGTAGTTCAGCATCAATCCCCCAAGGTTCGAATCGGAGCCTACAGCAATGGACGCGCCAAATAGTGCTAAAAGATGCGAACTCGGCATGGGGCGGGATTGAGTGTCATGCCACGTTTGTGCGGTTACCGGAAATGAATGTGCAGAACCCGTTGTTGCGATCGTCCCGGAGGTGTCGGGCCCGGTGCGTCACCGGTGGGCTGGGTCAATGGCCGGGTCCGATGATGATCTTGTTTCGTTCGGATTCATGCGCGCCGCCCTTCTTCGCCAGCGTGGAGCACGCCTCTTCGATGTCGCGGGCGAGCGTGTCGACGTGCTCGCGGCTCATCGTTTCCTTGACCAGGGCCCGCATAATCGTCACGCCTTGGGCGTTCGGAGGCAGGGTGTATGCCGGCACCATCCATCCGCGCTCGGCCGAGAGCTGCCAGGCAATGTCGAACTCGTCGTACCCGGGGTCGGCGGCGAGCCGGAACGCGACCAGGGGAAGTCGCTCCTCGTCGGCGCCGATGATCTCGAACCGTCCCATGGCTTCCAATTTCTCGGCGAGGACGCGGGCATTGGTCTGCATGTTCTGCATGATGTAGGTGTAGCCGGCGCGACCATAGCGCACGAAGTTGTAGTACTGGGCCAGAACCATCGACGATCCGGTGGAGAAGTTCAAGGTGAAGGTTGAGTCGGTCTTGCCGAGGTAGTTCTCCTCGAAGACGAGGTCCTTGGCCAGGTCGGCCTTTTCCCGGAAGATCAGCCAGCCGATGCCGGGGTAGACCAGCCCGAACTTGTGCCCGGAGACATTGATCGAGTGGACCTGCTCGAGCCGGAAGTCCCACTCGGAGTCCGGGTAGAGGAAGGGCCAGACGAATCCCCCGCTAGCCCCGTCCACGTGCAAGGGAACGTCCAGGCCCCGCTCGCCCTTGATCCGCAGCAGCAGGTCGTTGATGCCGACGATGTCGTCTTTGTGCCCGGTGAAGGTGGTACCCAGCACGGCTGCGACTCCAATGGTGTTCTCATCGATGTGGGCCTGCACGTCCTCCGGGCCGATCGTGTACTTCCCCGGCTGCAGCGGCACGATCCGCGGCTCGACGTCGAAATAGCGGCAGAACTTCTCCCACACCACGTGAACGTCGCCGCCGAACACCAGGTTGGGGTTCGACGTCGACGCGCCGGCGGCCTCGCGGCGCTTGCGCCAGTTCCACTTCAGGGACAGGCCGCCGAGCATGATCGCCTCGGACGACCCTTGGGTTCGGGCGCCGGTCGTCTCGCCTGGCGCGTGGAAGAGGTCGGCGAGCATCCGAATGCAGCGCTGCTCGATCTCTGCCGTGCGGGGATATTCGGCGTGGTCGATGAAGTTGCGGTGCAGGTTCGCTGCGATGATCTGCTGGGCCTGCGGCTCCATCCATGTCGTGACGAAGGTCGCCAGGTTCCGGGCCGGATCACCCTCCAGCGCCAGGTCCTCCGACACCAGCCGCAAAGCGTCCTCGGCGGGAATGCCGGTCTCCGGGAACTCCCGGCTCGGAACTTCCTGGGTGATGAATCGGTTGCCGAACAGCGTCACGTCGGCATCCGTCGGCTGGAAATTTTCTGACATCACTTCTCCTCCAGAGACTGTTGAAAAGGGATTACGGATGAGTTCCCCGGTCCGCGGGAACCGCGGCGTCGGTGGATTCTGGACTCAGCATCAGGATGGCGCCCGTGAGGAAGCACAGGGCTCCCACGAGTGTGCCGAGATTGGACAGCTCGGCGTTCCACATATTGCCGCTCGACGGTATGACAAAGGCCGCGATGGCCGAGATGCCGAACGCAACAGAGCCGGCCACGTTGATGACGCCGATCTTCCACGTCCGAGGCCTGGGCAGCCCGGCAATCGCGCCGCGACCGGCATCGCGTAACGCAACACCGCTTGAAACCAGGAAGGCGACTGATCCCAGAGCATCGGGGCGCCAGACCCGCTGATCGGTCAGCGCCGCACTGAGATTTTCACGCAGCGCATTTCCAGTACTCCAGTTGAACCACAGTGTGCCGGCAAGTTGAACCGCGCCAGCGAGCCAGCCGAGATTCCGCGGCGCCCACGCCCAAAACGAGTTGCGCCGCGTGGAACCCACGGCCGGAAGCGCGTCAACGGCTCCGCGGTACTGCAGGAACGCCGCGCCGGTGAAGAACAGCGAACCGGCGAAGAATGTGGCGGCACACCACCGCAGTCCCACGGCCTCGGCGTATTGCGGCACCGCCCCCAAGGCGAACAGGCTCGAGCCAACGATGAACAACCAGGCGATCCGCCTGCCCCCCGCCGTCGAACGTCCCGCGCTTGAGAACTCAGTTGCACGGTCGGCGCTCGAGGGGGGCAGATGTTGGATGCCGCCGGCATCCTCAGGCGTCGCGGACGCCGTCGTGCCGGGACCAGAGCCCGGGTCCGGGCCAGGGCCGCGCGGGCCAGGGACCGGGAGCACATTGGAGATCACGAAGGACACCGCCACAGCCACCACCACCTGGGGTGTTACGGCCACACCGTCCACTCCCAGCAGCAGCGTGGCCAGTAGCGTCGACGTCAACGGCAACCGCAGCATAGCCGCGCACATGGCTCCTATGCCCATGCCGATTGCTGCCGCGAGATTCATTCCGGGCAATCCACTCGAGGCAATGCCGAGCGCCGCACCGATGAACATCGACGGGAACACCGGACCACCACGAAATGCGCTCAGTGAGAGTCCGTAGGCCAAGGTCTTGCAAGCGATCAGCAGGACCAGCACAGGAAGGGAGTAGTCCGCGGCGCGTTCGACCAGCTCCGGAAGTGCGTCCTGCCCCGAGAACAACACCTGCGTGAAGCTTTGCCCAGAGATCAACTGGTACGTCATCGCGGTTAGACCGATCAGCAAGCCGAGCGCAGAGGTCACCAACACCCGGTTCAGATGCACGACCGGACGAAGCGACAGTCCGACCCAGCGGATCAACCATCCCAACAGTGCGCCGGCCAGGCCCATGACCACCGCCCAGCCCAACGTCGCCAACGTCGGCGGCTCCGCAGGCGGCACCACGGGCAGCGCCAGCGAGAAGCTGCCCAACCCGGTCCAGCCGTCCAAGCCGACGAATACCAGCGCCCCGACGCCAGAAGCGAGCAGCCCGGGCAGAGCCATCAGGCTCAGCGTCATTCCCCCGATCCCGGCGGCTTCCATGATCAGGAATGCACCGAGCACGGGAGACCCGAGCAGGGTACTGATCGCTGCGAAACTGCCTGCCGATGCCATGATCGTCAGGGCCATCGGCGGAGCGTCCTTCTTCACCAGGTGCACCGCCAACGCCCCGAGTCCGCCACCGATCGCGATCAGCGGCCCCTCAGGCCCGAGCACTGCACCCAGGCTGAGCGTGGTCAGCGCCGCGAGAATGATGCCCACGAGCTCCCGCCCGCTCGGCGGGCCGCCGCCCGTCTTGAAACCGAAAGCAGGTGAGTGGCCCCCGGTTCCCGGCAGATACCGGATGGTCAACGCCGTCAACAACCCGCACAGCACCAACCACGGAACCGGCCACCACGCAGGAGCAGGACCCCCGAGGACTTGATTCGGCAGCCCGCCGAAGACGTAACGCTGGACCGCCGCGACCAACGCGAGAAAGCCGTAGGCAATGGCCGAGATGGGAACGCCCAGCACCGCCGCCAGCACGAGTGCACTGATGTACTGCTTCGAACGAATCACGACGGCGGGATCGAAATTTGGCGGCGACGCGGCAGGCCCGCTCATGGCCGGCAACCCTGCGCGCAGATGGCCATACTCAGCCACCGTCCGCCCGAAAGTGGGCCACCAGCAAACGAAGCCGCCGAGGGGACGGGTTCGGTTCGCCCGTGGTAGCAGCTGAGCATCGCTTCTCCTTCCGCTGGCCGTCCGCTAGACGGCGGGAGCCTCTAGTGAGGTCTCACAAGCGATAGAGGCGGGTCAATCGGATGTTCTCCAAGCTAACGCTTCCAGTGGGGGCAGTCTTCACCCAATGCGGGTGAAAGAGAACTAAAGGGTCCGGCATGATGGGGAGATGCAGCTCCACACAGAACGCCTGCTCTTCCGCGAAGAAGCACTCATTCCCTAGACGGTGACCACCTCTCCAGACAGCGCCCCGGCCGGCCGATAGAACAGCCCAACGGCTGGCCGGAGCGATTGGGGTCGTAGGCGTCAGCGCCAGAATTCGGTGAGCTGCCCGGCAAGGGCTCTGCCTTGCTCGTAGCCCGCGCGAGCGGCGGGCGGACGCAGCGACAGGTCCATCGCATTGGCGCCGAACATATGCTCGGAGTCGCTATCCGGGAGGATCGTTTGGACATGGCTGCCGTGTGCGCGTAGCTCGTCGACCTGTGTTGCGAGATGCGTGCCCCAGCCCACCGGAGTCCGTGACCTGCCGCCAAATGGTGAGAGCACCAACACGCGTGCGTAGCCTGCTGCAAGATCGGCATTCTCGGCGTTGGACCGGTAGCCGCCGTCGATATATCCGCTGCCGCCGATTCTGTAGGCGAAGCCACTGGCGCAGCTGGCGGCCACGGCGTCCACGAGGTCGACCCCGCTGTGGCGGTCGAACACGACCGGCTCACCCGTATTGGCGTTGACCGCCGTGATGTGCACCGCCTGGTCCGGCCAGTGCTGGCTGGGCAGGCGGGCGGCGACGGTATCGCGCCACCGCGTTTGGCCGGAGCCGTCCGACGCCGCGTCCATTTCGAGCGCTGCCGCGCCCAGTCTGCGGCGCATATCGGCCGCGTCCTCAGCAGCGGCGATGATTCGGCCCGTTCGCTCAATGTGGTTCACCGCCGGTCTGACCGGGGCGCGTCCGTTGTCGGATCCCGCCGGACCAGTCCGTTGCTGGGGCGCGGCAGCAAGGATGGCGGCAAGCAGTTCGGCCGGGGGCGCGCCAGTGATTTGGGCCGCGGCCGTCGATCCGGCCGACGTGCCGATGATCAGGTCGGCGTCGGTTGCATCCAGCCCGGCTTCGAACAGGCCGGCGATGACGCCGATCAGCCAGGCGTTGCCTGTCGATCCGCCACCGCCGAGGACCAACGCCCGCTCGCCCGCGGCGCGTGGCTGCCTTGTGGCGTCGGTCTGCGGCTGATCCTGGTCGGTCCCCGGCAGGTCGGAGGACGTCGTCGAAGTGGAGTGCAGAGGTGAAGAAGGTGTTGTGTTCATGGGAGTCGCCTTTCGCGAATTGCCTGTTGGGCGCTCCCGGTGGCGACTACCTCAGTCGCGCGATCGTGAACTGCAAGGGAGCACCCACTGTGGATACTGCGTACATGGGACTCACCTCCTGCCGAAAGATCACGATTAGTGAAACGCTAGCACGCCCGCGGTTGGATCACGATGCCCGGCCGATCCTCCGGGCCTCAGGGCGGCGGATCCACGTGCCGGAGAATGTCAGTACTCGCCCTTGATCACGAAGTAGGAGCCTCGGATAACGCCCGCCAGCTTCGATTTTTGGCGGGCAAACTTGAAGCTGGACGCCAGTTCCTCCCGAATTTCCATGCCTTCGGCGAGTTTGAAACCGACTGCCCTCTTCCCGCCGTCGATGCCGTACATGACGTTGACCGACAGCCCCGACTCGTAGAAGACGTAGGCCATCCGGGTGCCG
Source organism: Arthrobacter sp. 05T47 (assembly GCF_056395825.1). Lineage (NCBI taxonomy): Bacteria > Bacillati > Actinomycetota > Actinomycetes > Micrococcales > Micrococcaceae > Arthrobacter > Arthrobacter sp. 05T47. The sequence goes on from NZ_JBFTKG010000001.1 coordinate 430,346, forward strand.
TCAACTTCGAAGGCGGTCGCTTCCAGCGGGCGGGAGCCGATGACGATCTCACGCTCGTCCTGGAGTATCCGGCTCACCCGGTCGACCACCTCCGGAACCTCGCTCGCGGGGCTCACTGTGAACGCGTGGCCGTACTTGTTCCGGAAATAGCGGGCCTCGTTGGCGCGCAACCCTGCCAGGCTCTCGGCGAACGGCGACGATTCCAAGCCAACAGTGGAAACGTTCTCGAAGTCAACGGTGTACGGCATGCACCCTCCTGGTAGGACATATTGGGACCAATGCTAACGCGAGGACGTGCCGCGAACCCCAATCCCCAGTCAGAAAACGGGCGCGATCGGGGTGGCAGATTTTGCCGATCCCCGATCGCCGGATCCAAGGGGTGTGCGTTCACCAGGTGCCTGAGCGGTGATGGCGCCTGTTGTCGTCGTGCCGGTGTCCGTTATGGTCCCAGAAACCATCCTTGTCATGCCGGCAGCCGTCCCGGCCCGTCCAGGAGCCGTTGTGAGCGTTGTCGCCACGCCAGTTGCCGTTGTCGTCACGCCAGCCCCAGCCGTCGGAGTTGTCATGCCACCGGTTCTCTCCGTCCCACCAGCCGTGGTTGGAATCGTGCCGGTTGACGTCGCGCACCTCGTGCCTGTGCTCGAACGACGACTGGCTCCACGAGCTGGCGGCGGTAGTGGAGGTCGTAACGGCAGCGCTGGCTGGCATCGCGCTGGCGCCCAGGCCCAAAGTCGCCGTCACAGCGGTTGTTCCGATGATGCGAATAGCCTTGTTCATGAACTTCATCCTTTGAGGACTCGTCCTCCGCACTGCTCCTGCCGGAACCAGCCACCCTCCGGCGGTAACGGCTTGGGCGTCCCCGGACGCCATTCCGGACAGCGCTTCGGGAGGTCAATGATATTCAGTGGAGTTGTTCGGCCGAGCTTGGCCGGCGGGCTCCGGCCGGGGCCTGCAGAGCCGGTGCCGCACGGGGTTAGTTGCCCCGAGCACCTTTCCAGTTTACCCACTAAGCCGGTCCCCGGACAGGGATTAATGACGGGCGTTCCCAGCAACGTCGGGCGCTCTTTCCAGCGCGGGCTGTCTGGGGAGCGACTTTACGAGCCGACCTATCCACAGGAGGCGTTTGAGCGTAAAACCAAGCCATGGGCGCCTTGGCTGCTTGGCTGCGGACGGGTTTTGGTCCGCTCGGTGCCGTCGTTTTCTCGGCGGCTTTGGTTGTCGCTGTGAGCGGCTGCGTGGGTACCGCTCCCGGGCAGGCTCCGCCGAGCCCGGGAGGGGCGGCTCCGCCAAGCGTCGCCGCGATCCAGGCAGCGACGGATTCTCTGGAACGCAGGGTCCAGCACTTCATGGATGGAGGGGCGACGTCCTTGGTTGTGCAGGTGAGATGGCCTGGCGGCGAATGGTCCAAGGCCTACGGGGTGCGAAACCTGGACAGCAAGGACCCGGCCCGGCCGCAGGACCGGGTATCGGTAGCCAGTATTACGAAGTCGATGGTCGCTGTCTCCGTATTGAAACTCGTCGACCAGGGACTTATCGGGCTCGATGACCCGGTGAACGGTGTCCTGGAGAGCTTCCGAACCACGCTGCGGCCGCCCGGACCGATCACCGTCCGCCAGTTGCTGGACCATAACTCCGGCATGCCTGATTTCGGCGACTCCGAATACGCGGCGGGACCACTGAAGCAGGTCGCGAACACACGGATCAGCATGCAACAAGGACTCGAACTGGCCTCCACGCTCCCCTGGGAGACCAAGAACGTGGACCGCTTTTCTTACTCGAGCTCCAACTACATGGCCCTCGGCCAGCTGATCGAAAAGCTGCGCGGACGGCCCGTTGCCGACGTGCTCAATCAAGACATCTTCGCTCCTCTTGGACTTCAGCACACGTCTCTGGCCGAACCGGACCGCGGGGCTCCGGACAACATCCACGCCTACGTCATTGACGGCGGCGAACGGGTCGATGTCACCCAGCCCGAGGTTTTTGTCGGCTCCCCCGCAGGCGGCGTCATCTCCACCACGCAGGACATAAACACCTTCTACCGGGCCCTCCTGCGCGGCCAGCTGCTTTCCCCCGCCATGCTTGAGGAAATGAAGAAGAAGACCGAATTTTGGGACTATGGACTCGGTCTAGAGCGGTTTCCTGACACATGTTCCGGCGACTTCCGCTACGGCCATGGAGGGTACTTATTCGGCTACATGAGTATTTCCATCACGAGCGCCGACGGCGGCAACCAGATCACGATGACCATGGCACACGCCCCGCTGCAGTGGCACGACCCTGCCACTGCACGCCGCGTCGACCTGCTCCAGACGCAGATGGAAGCGGCTGCCCAGGAAACCCTCGACCGCCTCTGCCAGTGAACGGCCGTGGAGCCGGGCCCGGACTGCGCGGCCCTACTTCGGCGAGGGTTTGAGTGCCATCGCCGATCCGCCGCCCCGCCTGACGGGCTCGGCTGCGGCGACCATGCCGCCGTCGGGCAGGAATTCGATGGCGGTCGCGGCGCCGATCTCCGCTGCCGAGGTGAACGCATCCCCCGACGGCGTGAACTGATGGCCAAAGGGCGTCAATTGGCTTCCGTACGCGGCGATGAACTCCGGCTCGGCCGTGACCTTGACCGTGTTGCGTTGCGAGGCACGCGGCGCAACGATCGCCTCGGAGATGGTCATGCCCAGGTCCACCCGGTTCAGGATGGTCTGCAGGACGGTCGTGATGATGGTCGATCCACCGGGCGAGCCGAGAGCGAGGAACGGCTTGCCCTCCTTGAGGATGATGGTCGGCGACATGGACGAGCGCGGGCGCTTCCCGGGCTCGATCCGGTTCGGGTCGGCCTGGTTGTAGACGGTCGAGAAATCCGTCAGCTCGTTGTTGAGCAGGAAGCCGCGGCCGGGGACCACCATGCCGGACCCACCCGTCTGCTCGATCGTGAGCGTGTAGTCGACCACGTTCCCCCACTTGTCCGCGACCGTCAGGTTGGTCGTGGAGATGTTCTCGGTGTCCTTCTCCTCGGCGAGCGCGACGGCGGCGGCCGGGCACGCGCCGTCGTACGCCGACACGTCCCCCGGAGCAACGGGCTTCGTCGCCGCGTGAACTGGGTCGATCTTGCAGGCGCGCTCCTTGCCGAACAGCGGGTCGGTGAGCGCTGCGGTGGGGACGCTGACAAACGCGGGGTCACCGACGTACTTGCCCCGGTCCGCGAAGGCAAGCGCACTGGCCTCCAGGTAGTGATGCAGGGCGCCGGGCGTGGACATCCCTGACAGGTTGGAGGGCTCCAGGATGTTCAGCGCCTCGCCGACTGTGGTGCCGCCGCTGCTGGACGGCGCCATGCCGTAGACGTCCAGGTCGCGGTAGCCCACGTGGGTGGGCGCCTGGTCCAGGGCGCGGTATGCGGCAAGATCCGCCGTCGTCAGGTGGCCTGCCGGAACGGGCAGCGTTGTGCCGGCAGTCTTGGGCGGAGCCTGCACCGTGGCCGCGATCTCGGCCGCGAGCGGGCCGCCGTAGAAGCTGCCAGTGCCCTTCTTCGCGAGGAGTCGGTACGTCTCGGCGAGGTCGTGGTTCTGGAAGACGCTGCCGACGGCGGGGGCGTCGCCGCCCGGGAGGAACAGGTTGCTCGTTGAGGGGAATGCCTCGAACCGGGCCTTGTTGTCGAGGGTTTGCTGTCGGAACGTCTGGTCGACCACAAAACCTCGGCTCGCCACGTTGATGGCAGGCTTGAGGGCATCACCAAGGCTGAGCGTGCCCCAGCGCTGGAGGGCACGCTCCCAGGTTGCCGGCGTGCCGGGGACGCCGACGGAGACGCCGCTCGTGACGAGCTCGGGCGTGAAGCGGTAGGGCTGCCCGGTCGCCGGGTCGATGAACGCGTCGTGCGGCATGCCGGCCGGTGCGGTCTCCCGGCCGTCGATCGTGCCCACCCTGCCGGTCTTCGCGTCGTAGAACACGAAGTAGCCTCCGCCGCCTATCCCGGCGCTGTACGGCTCGGTGACGCCAAGGGTCGCCGCAGCAGCGACGGCGGCGTCCGCCGCGTTGCCGCCCTTCCGGAGGACCTCGATGGCCGCAGCGGATGCCTCCGGGTCCACGGTGCTCACCGCGCCGCCGTACCCGGTGGCGGTGGGCGTCTTTGCTGTTTCCCGCGGATCGGCCAACGCAGGGGCGGCGACGACGCCACCCGTCACGCTCAGTGCCAGTGCCGCCGTGACGGCCGCCAGCCCACGTGTCATATGTGCCATGATCGCTCCCGAGTCCGTGTTATGCGTATTGACAATTGCTGTCACGCTACTACGCCGATCGGCAACACTCAACACTTGCGGGCTGAGTGGTCGACGGCGTTCGGTGGCCTTCGGAAGAGGCCGGCCAGGTCCTCGCGCCGCCCGCAGCCCCTGTCCGCCGCACTCGCGCAGGGCTAGGATTTTGCCTGTTGGCCAAGCACGCGGTGACCAGCACCGGCGGGGGCAGGCGCATAGGCAGACGCAGAGTGAGGAAAACGCTGTGACCGGACGGACGAGGCTGAGCGGACCGCACTGGCGGCGAGTGGTGGCAGCCGTCGCCAATAACGACGCGCGGACCGCCTACGCGCAAATAGTGCTCGGCGCCAAGCTCCCCGACGTGGTTGCTGATCTGAATAACCAACGGCGAAACCGGGCCATCGCCGCCCTGCTTGAGTCTGGGCTCGTCGAACGGAATGCCGCCAACGAACTGGAGGCGTCTGAGGCAATCTTCCGCGACCTGCTCACTCAGCAACCGCGGCGTCGTACGGAATCAAGCGGCCTGGGCGCAAATCCTGGCGTAGCAATGAGGTCCACCGGCAGGCGTTGACCGTGGTTCGGTACGGGGAGACGATTATTGGCACAGAATCAACACCGTCCTGCGCGGCGCGCGCCGTGCGGGATTGTCACGACCGTTGTGGCAAGGAGTCTGATGCGCCGGAAATCGCTGTTGCTGGGCATGACTATGGTCTTTGCGCTGCTGGCCGGGCTCGGTGGCAACCAGCCGGCCGGTCCTGCGGGCTGGGTCCCGCCCATTCGCCACGTATTTGTGATTGCGCTGGAGAACGCGTCCTTTGCCCAGTCGTACGGCCCAACCTCGCAGATCCCTTATCTTGCTCAACCGCTGCGAGGCCAGGGCGTCTTGCTGAGCCAGTACTACGGGACCGCGCATTACAGCTTGGGGAACTATCTGGCCATCCTCGGCGGTGTCGCCCCGAACGCGGATATCCAGATGGACTGCCCTGCATACCAGGACATGTTGAATCCCTCCGCGGCACCCGGCGGGCAGGTCAAGGCCGCCGCCGGCTGCATCTTTCCCGCGCCGGTACCCACCTTGGCTGGTCAGCTCACGGCCAAGAATCTGTCCTGGAAGGGATATATGGAGGACATGGGCAACATCCCCGGCCGGGAAGAACCCACCTGCGGAAAGCCCGCCTTGGGCCCGGAATCGGCAGACCTAACGCAGAAAGCCACGGCCGGCGATGCCTACACGGCCCGGCACAACCCGTTCCTCTATTTCGCCTCGGTCGCCGCAACCCCCGCGTGCGCCGCGAACGTGTTTCCGCTGTCCCGGCTGCCCCAGGACCTGGCAGCGGTCTCGACCACGCCTAACTTCTCCTTGGTCTCACCGAGCCTGTGCAACGACGGACACAATGCGAACTGCCCGGGCCAGTCAGCCGGTCCTGGAGCCGAAGATGCATGGCTGCGAACGTGGATCCCCCGCGTCATGGCTTCCCCTGCCTATCAGCAGGACGGGGCCATCATCATCGTCAATGACGAGGCCGGGGGCGATACCAGTGCATGCTGCAAGGAGCCCTCCGGACCGAGCGTCCCCTATCCCGGGCTGCCGCCGTCGGCTGCCGAGGACGGGACCTTCGCGGCCGGGCCGGGCGCCGGCAAGGGCGGCGGCCGAATCGGTGCGCTCATCCTTTCCCCCTTCGTCAGGCCCGGGACAACCAGCGCGACGCCCTACAACCACTACTCGCTCCTGAAAAGCATCGAGGACCTGTTCGCACTCCCCCACCTTGGCTACGCCGCCGCCCCCGGTCTCGCCAGGTTCGGCTCCGACGTCTGGGCGGTCCCCGCCGCCACGGGCTCCTGACGCAGCGTGGGGGCCGCCGGTGTGGCGGCACGGAGTCTCATTCCGGGCTGCTGCTTCAGCGCCCGGCGGCCATGCTGCCCCGCTTGAGGATCCGGTGCAGGAGTTGGAATCCTTCTCCGAGGGAGAGACCGGGAAGGTAGGCCCGGCCGAGGGCGTTTCCAATGCCCGGCAGGGCCGCGGAGTCCGGATACACCATATAGAGCGGGACGTAGCGGGGGTCGAACTTGCGTTTAAAGGCCAGCAGGGACCGGAATCCGTAGACGGGTTCCAGTGCGGCTCCGAGAGCGTCCAGCAGCCGGTCCAGGCCGGCGGCCGGCGGCAGACCCTTCGGCGCCATGCCCGGATGTCCCTCCGGGGGTACGCGGACCAGAGGTGCACCGGAAAGGCTGATGAACCCGTATCCTTCGTCTTTGAGTCCCGTGGCGGCCGAGGCGATAAGGAACTCGATCGCTGCCCGAAAACCACTGTTGCGCCGCCTCATGAAATCCAAGGTCCAGCCGGCGATTTTCCTATCGCGGTAGACCGGAAGCCATGATGTGACCGCGTGCACCACGTGATGGGTGTCGATGGCCAGCAGGCAACGCACTTCCGGGTCGTTGAGTTCCTCCAGGCCACCAAGGGTAAAGCCCATTTCCGGCAGCTTTCGATCCGCGACCCATTCTTCGGAGATGGCTTGGATCTGGGTCTGGACGTTCAGTCCGGCGGTGGGGTATCGAACCCATTCTGCGTGGATTCCGGCCTTGGCCGCGTTGTTCATGGCAGTGCGGACATCCTGGAATTTTTTCCCTTTGAAGGACAGCGATTCCAATGGCAGGACGGTTTCCTGGGCAACCTGAACCGAATCCCAGCCGAGTCCGGATACCGCGTCCCGGACCTCTGCGGGTACCGAGTAAAGACATGGCGTCCACCCGTTCGATTGGCAGTACTGCGAGAATTCCTCCACGACTGCCGAGGCCCGGGCCGGAGGCCCCACGGGTGGACCGAGCGTCAGGGCGATCCCGGCGATGACGCGGTAGGCGATGAAGCTCTCACCGGCGCCGGAAAACCAGTAGGTGTTCCCGGACCAGGTTGTCATCCAGGAAATGGAGCTGTTCTCCTGTTCTTTGAGGATCGCCAGAGCCCGGTCTTGGTCGTTACCGCGTCCGTCCGGAGCGGGTCGCAGAAAAGTTCGAAGGACCAACACACCCGTGGCGGCCCAGAACGCGATGCCGACTCCCTCATAGAGCAGGACGGCAGGGGTGCTCTGCGGGAAAAACGCGGGCGGGACATCCACGGTGAACCCCAGGGGCAGGATCCTGTCCGGGACATCGGCCAGCAGATCCGCCGGACCAGGGACAGGGGTAAAGCCCGCCGCTAGGACCAGACCGGAAGCCACATAGACCAGACCCAGGGCGCAGACCAGGCCCAGTACCTGCAGACCGAGCCGCGTGTAGGTCCCCCGGGGTGCCGCGACTGGAAACAACTTCCGGCACGCGAGCAGCACACCGAATAGCGCCACCGGCATGAGGAGCGGCACCACCAGTGCCAGCGGCTGGGTGCTGTTGCCTGGTTGGCTTGCGTTTACCAGCTCGCCGGCGACGGTATTCGGACCGGCGGACTGCAGGACGCCGACCAAGGTGATGAGCGCCAGCGCCGACAGTCCGGCCAGGACGAGCAGTGCCGCGGCCCAAGCGAACCGTCGTCCGCGGCGGAGCCCCTCAGCGAGCAGCAGCAACATGAGCGACGGGACAATCGCCATGAAGATGCCGCCAGCGCCGGCCCTCAGCTGCAGGTGCAAGGCCTCGCAGTACCTGTGCTGGGCCGGGACGGCGCACACATTTTGCAACGTGTTGGGATCAACCGGCTCGATGTCGGTGAACAGATAACGCAACACCGACAACGGACCCACAGCGTGCGGGAGCAGGCCGGAAACGACCGGCCCGACCGCCGATACCGCGACCAGGAGGGCTATGAGCACGCGGCCCTCATGCCTGGTGCTCACCGGGCGCACAAGCCGGGGCCGGCCGCCCAGCAGCAACGGGCCCAGCAGCGCCCCGGCGATGCCGGCACCCAGCCGGACAAGGTCCGTGAACCCCCCGCTGTAGAGGGCCAGGAGTGTCAGTAAGCCGAAGGTGCCAAGTCGGATCCGGCGCCGCCACAAGGCACCCATGGAAGCCGTAGCCGCCATGGCCGCCCCGCAGACCATGGCGCTCGGACCAAGAAAGTACGTGCCGCTCATTCCCGCTGCCCAGGATCCCATCACGGCCCTGGCCGCAGCCCAGAACACGACGGCGACAAGGACTCCCGCCGTTTGCGCCAGCACCGCCGAGAGCGAAAACTTCAGGCTCCCCATCTGCCTTTCCACTGGAATGGCGGCGACCAGCACAAGGACTGTTCCCAGCATGTACCCGGGCAGATCCCGGGCCCAGAACGCGGACGTCAGCACCGTCCACCAAGCTTCGGGCAAGGAATGCGCGGACGCCGCGACACTGGACCTCCACCCTGGCCCGGGACCGGAGACTATAGCCGACGACACGGCGCCCAGCATCCAGAAGAGGACCACAAATCCCATAGAGACAGGAGCATTCCTCAGCACCGGGAACATCCACCGCTTTGGCCAGCGAGGACGGGGCGGGCTGTCTCGTTCGACGGGCGGCGACACTGGCACGCGGAATTCCTTTCAGGATGGTGAGGAGTTTTAGGCTGGCCCATCCTGTCAGTTCCATTGCACCACTTCCGCCCGCCCAGCAACACAGGCGGCACGGAGAACGCCCACGGTGGACGGCAAGGAAGACCCGGAATTCCCAGCTTCCCCTCCGATGAACGTGCTATAAAAACTTCATCGGCCACCCGCAGCCGCGGTTGTGAAGCATCGCCCAGGCGGCAGGTAGGACCACATCCTAGGGCAGGAGGGCGGAGTGGAGCAGTTTCTCAGCCTCAGCATCGTCGATGAACCGCTGCTGCACGCTTTCTATGCCGTCGCCCTCCTGACAGCCCTCGCCCTGCTGATACGCCGGGTCGTGCTGCCAGGCTCGGTGCTCCGTTCCCGGTTCCCGGCCCGTACCCGAAAGAATGACCGGCCGAAGCCATTGGGACGCCGGACGTGGCTCATCGTGGCCGGGGCGGGAGTGTGCGTCGGTGCCCTGGCAGGCGCCGTCACCTTGGTCATCTGCGAATTCCTGCTGAACGTCTTCGGCCTGCCGCTGGACGCTGACACCCGCGCCTGGGTGATCGCCGCGTTCGCCGGTACCGGCCTCGCGGTCGTGAACCTGTGGCGCTCACACTGGTGGCGGAAAGCCGGTGCCATCCTTGCCGTCCTGCTCTTCATCACGACGGCGGCACTGGGCATCAACGCCGCGTACGGCCTGAACCCGACTCTTGGGGCCCTGCTGGGCATGACCCAGACCGGCCATCTGGCACTGCCCAGGCTGAACCCAAACCTGCCGCAGGATAACGGGAACCCCTTATGGCAGACCTGGAATCCCCCTGCAGGGATGCCGGCCACCGGGCAAAGCGGGCCCGTATCGATCCCGGCGCCCGTCTCCGGGTTCCAGGCCCGGGACGCCTACCTGTACCTGCCGCCCGCCGCCCTAGTCGACAATCCGCCGGCCCTGCCCATTATCGTCATGATGATGGGCCAGCCGGGAGGACCTGAGCAAAACAAGTCTGCCGTTCAGGAGCTCAACACCCTGGCCCGGCAGAACCACGGATTGGCGCCGCTGTTCCTCACCATCGACCAGCTGGGCAATCCCTACCGGAATCCCGTCTGCGTGGATTCGGCCAAAGGCAACGTGTACACCTACGTCACCACCGACGTCGTCAATTTCATCCGTAAGAACCTCAACGTCTCTCCCAACCGGATCCAGTGGGCCGTGGCCGGGTACTCCAACGGAGGGGAATGCGCGCTCTCGTTCGGGGCCAAAAGGCCTGAACTCTTCGGCTCGCTGCTGGATATCTCGGGCGAGCTGGAACCGATCGACGGCTCCGCGGACAACACGGTGAAGACCATCTTCGGTGGAAACCAAGCCGCCTTCAATGCGGAGAAACCCGCCAATATCCTGAAGGCACACAAGTACAGCGACGAACTGGCCATCTTCACCCACGGTGCCGTTGACTCCCTGTACGGGCCGCAGGCCACCACCGCCCAGGCGGACGCAAAGGCCGCAGGGATGACCACCAGGCGGTTCGTGGGCGCCGGCATCGGGCACCGCGGCGATGCACTCGACTACGGCCTCAAGACCGGGCTGCCCGTCCTGTATCAACGGTTCGGCCTCGCCCCGCCCTGAACAGCCATAGGCTGGACAACACCGAAGCAGCCGCGGACTCAGCGTGAGCGTCCTGGTTGGACATTGGCTGGGCCGGGGGTTCTTCGGACCGCCGGGCCGCGCGGCTGCTGCCCGCTAATATCCGGAGTTTGCGACCCGGTCGCTGTCAGCATGGTCGTAGGTTACTTTGGAGACCGGACACTAGCGGCCTGGCCCCGGGCCCGAAAGAAGGACTGAGTGGACAACGATACTGGCACGTGGTTTCTGAGTCGCGCTGAGCGGGGGAATCTGGCCACAGACGTGCACGCGGGCGGTGCCGGATCGCCGTCGTGGTCGGAAGGCAATCTGGTGCGGCCCCTGATTCATGGCGCGACCTACTTCGCCCGGCTGCACGAGGAGTTGACGGCCCTGAAGGCGGGAGACCGCGTGTGGTTCACCGACTGGCGTGGCGACGCCGATGAGCGGCTGCTGGCGGACGGACCGTCGATCGGGGAGGTGCTCGCGGGGTTGGCCCGGGCAGGAGTGGAAGTGCGGGGCCTTGTCTGGAGATCCCACGGAGAGAGCGTGTCGTCCCCAATCAGCAACCGATCCAACGAGCTCCTAAGTCGTCAGGTCAACGACGCCGGTGGAGAGGTGCTGCTGGATCAGCGTGTACGCATGTTCGGCTCCCATCACCAAAAACTCGTCGTCATCCGCCATCGGGACAATCCGTCGCGGGACGTCGCGTTCGTCGGCGGGATCGATCTATCCCACACCCGTCGAGACGACGTCGACCATGCGGGAGACCCGCAGGCGGTGAGCATGGATTCCAGGTACGGGGACCAACCACCGTGGCACGATGCGACGCTCGAACTGCGTGGCCCCGTGGTGGCAGATGTCCTGGCGGTGTTTGCCGAACGGTGGAACGACCCGCATCCCCTAGACCGGAGCACCCCCTACCGGCTGCTGCTGCAACGTATGGCCCGAATGCCCCGGCACCCGGAACCGCTCCCGGCCACTGCACCGCCGCCGCCACCGGCGGGCCCTCACGCTGTGCAGCTGCTGCGCACTTACGGGGTGAAACGTCCCCCGTTCCCGTTCGCACCCGACGGGGAACGCAGCATCGCTCGCGGCTACGCGAAAGCCTTCGCCCTCGCCCGCTCGCTGATCTATATCGAGGACCAGTACCTGTGGTCAACAGAGGTCGCAGCAGGAATCGCGGAGGCCCTCGAACGGAACCCTGAACTGAAGGTGATCGCCGTCGTGCCCCGTTACCCCGATTCCGATGGTCCGATCGCAGGACCGGCCATCCGGATCGGGCAACTGCGTGCCATCAGGATGCTGCGCCGGGTTGCTCCGGACAGGGTGGGCGTGTTCGACCTGGAGAACAGTGCGGGAACTCCGATCTACGTCCACGCCAAGATCTGCATCATCGACGACACCTGGATGACCTGCGGCTCAGACAACTTCAATCGCCGATCCTGGACCACCGACAGCGAGCTCACCTGCGCCGTACTCGACACCACTGCCGACAACAGCGAACCACCGGGCACGGGCCAGGACGCTTCCCGCCCGTTGGCCCAACGGCTCCGCCTCCAACTCTGGGCCGAACACCTGGGCTTGGACCAGAACGATCCCCAGCTCCAGGACCCGGCGGCCGGGCTCAAGCTTTGGAACGCCACCGCAGACGCCCTCGACCAGTGGCATGAAACCGGGCACCGCTCGCCCCGCCCCACCGGACACGTGCGTCACCACACTCCAGAGCCCGTGAGGGCCCTGCAACGCCTCTGGGCGGTCCCGATGAGCCGCCTCGTCGTGGACCCGGACGGCCGCCCCCGCCGGCTGCGTGGCACGACAGAGTTCTAGGCGACTACGCCTGATCGGCAACGGGATGACCAAGACTTCCTAAAGGCTCCTTCCCGTGACCGGTTCGTCGCGCCGACGTAGAATCGTGCTGGACAAAGAGCGCCGGCCGGCGCGGCGCCACAGCGCATCCAAGGAGGACTCCTATGAGCCATGGACCGACCAGCCCTGAGGCTGCCGCCGCCGCACAGACCCTGTTCCGGGTCGCCCTCGGAGGCGTGCTCATCGCTCACGGATCCCAGAAACTCTTCGGGTGGTTCGGCGGAGGAGGAATCGAAGGCACCAGCAAGGGCATGCACGCTATGGGCTTTCGCCCGGCAAAACCCAGTGCCATCCTCGCAGGCGTGGGTGAAGCAGGAGCCGGTGTTGCCCTAGCCCTGGGGCTGGCCACTCCGGCCGCCGGCGCCGCCGCTGCTACCACGATGGGCGTCGCGGCCAGCGTCCATGCCCCTAACGGCTTCTTCGCCACCGAGGGCGGCCTTGAGTACCCCGCGGTGCTGGGCTTGGCGGCAGCATCGTTCACCATCGGCGGCCCCGGACCCTTCTCCCTGGACTCGCTCACCGGTCATATCCTGGACCGGCCCTGGATGCGGGCGGCTGCCTTAGCCGTGATACCTGCAGCCATCGGGATCCAGATCTACCGCCGGCGTATAGCCCTGGCCAACGACACGGTGGCAACGGATTCCGGATCCCCGGTGGAAGAAGGCTAAGCCCACCCCATCACGCCTTAGCCACCCATGCATTGGCCAACCAAGCCACTAATTGAGCAGTCGCCTAGGGGGAATCTGCCACCCTGGGTCAGCGCCAGCCGAGCTGCGGCGCCACATACTTCAGGATCGACTCGATGACGTGGGCGTTGTAGTCGACACCGAGCTGGTTCGGGACCGTGAGCAGTAGGGTGTCTGCCGCGGCGATCGCCTCGTCCTCGGCCAGCTTCGCGGCCAGCTCGTCCGGGGCACCCGCGTAGGACCGGCCAAAGACCGCGCGCGTTTTCTCGTCGATGTTGCCCACCTGGTCGGAGCTGTGGCGGTCGCGGCCGAAGTATTGCCAGTCGCGCTCGTCCGTCAGTGCGAAGATGCTGCGGCTGACCGAGACGCGCGGCTCCCGCCCGTGCCCCGCCTCCTTCCAGGCCTGCCGGTAGAGCTCGATCTGCTCGGCCTGCTGGACGTGGAAGGGCTTGCCGCTCTCGTCATCCTTGAGCGTGGAGCTCTGCAGGTTCATGCCAAGCTTCGCCGCCCAGATGGCCGTGGCGTTCGAGCCGGAACCCCACCAGATGCGCCCGCGCAGACCCTCCGAGTGCGGCTCCACGCGCAGCAGGCCGGGAGGGTTCGGGAACATCGGGCGCGGGCTCGGCGCCGCGAAGCCCACGCCAGTGAGCACCTCGAGCAGACGCTCGGTGTGCCTGCGGCCCATGTCGGCGTCCGACTCTCCCTCGGCGGGGGCGAAGCCGAAGTGACGCCACCCGTCGATGACCTGCTCGGGTGAACCCCTGCTGATGCCCAGCTGCAGCCGGCCGCCCGAGATTAGGTCGGCCGCGCCGGCATCCTCCGCCATGTAGAGCGGGTTCTCGTAGCGCATGTCGATCACGCCGGTACCGATCTCGATGCGGCTTGTCCGTGCCCCGATCGCCGCGAGCAGCGGGAACGGGGAGGCGTATTGCTGCGCGAAGTGGTGGACGCGGAAGTAGGCGCCGTCCGCCCCCAACTCCTCGGCCGCGACCGCGAGGTCGATCGCCTGCAACAGCGCGTCCGACGCGCTGCGCGTGCCGGACTCCGGGTGGTCGGTCCAATGGCCGAAGGACAGGAATCCGATGTTTTTCACACCACAAATAAACATGGTGGCGGGGGTTCTTATTCCCGCGGGGCCTCAGCCTCGCATCCCCCTCCCGCCGCATGGGCCGCCTCCGCCACGGCGGGAGATGCGACCCGTCCGCGGCCTCCCTTACGGCTCGCACAGGGGCAGTCAATCGTTCAGGGTCGCGGTTTCCTGGCGGAGGACGCGGGACACATGGAATTGCCTACTTCGTAAAGACCCCGCCAGCTGAGCTGCCCGCGGTGCGCGCTGGTCGCTACTGACTGTGGTGAACGTAGAGGTCGCGGAGCAGCGCGATCTCGGCTCCGTGGTGCAGGATCTCCTGGTTCTCCCACCACACGATCGACGGAAACGTCTCCTCGGCATCGCTGCCGTACGGGTAGCTGCTTAGCCCGGTCCGGTCATAGTCGGACTCATCCACACTGAGTAGTACCCGGCGCCAGTCGGCTGCGGCCTGACGGAACCTCTCGATCGCGCCGGCTGCATCTGGTCGTGATTCGTAAGTCGCTCGATCGAACGTTCGGTCGCCCCCGAGGTGGTTGGATCGGCCTAACAGCGTCTCGGAGATGTGGTCAAGCCGCCAGGCGATCGTCGTGAGGGGCGGAGGCCACGGACTTTCGGGGGCGCCGTCTCGCCCCCACTCACCCGCGCCGATGAGTTTGATGGCGCCCGGTCCGGGCCCATCGGCGCGCCTCCGTACCGACCAGCAAGCGGCGACGGGTTCCCAGAGGTACTCGGCGTCCGTCAGTACCGGTACGTCGACGTCGCTGTCATCACCCGAGTTGCTGGTGGGCCCGGCGAGGCGAGTGAGAAGTCGTTCCGTCGCCCAGTCGTACTGCTCCAGCAGTGGCTTGAGGCGCTGGTTGGTCATCATGGCATGTAGCCTATACTCCACGAGATGCCGTTAGGCGCCCTACACACGGTCGATGTTCGTCTTTGGGGCATCTGCTGGCTGTCCACGATCAAGTGCCCGCCAAGGGATCCGCTTGCGTGCGTCGGCCATAAAGCGCTGCGGAAACCACGCCTTTCACCGCTGCGATCCACAGGGTCCTTTTCCGGCTTCCGCAACACGATTGGGCGCGGGTCTAGACACGATGCAACGTCGGGCTGCAGCATCGTCCCGTTAGTGGGATCGCCTGAGTGTCCGGAGGGTTTGGCGCCTCTTCCTCACAATGTCGTCAGGGGCTACTGTTGCGAGTTGTCTTGTTGAGAAAATGGGGTGCTCATGGACGGCGGCGTGACCGCTTGATGGCTCACCAGCTCGGTAATGGCTGGCGGATTGGCTCGCTTGCTCGTTCGGCGAGCAATAATATTGCAAGCGAAGGGGCGCTGAATGGCGAAGGTACCGATCGTTTATAAGAGCACGCACAGGGTCAAGTTCTCCGAGCTCGACCCCTACAACCACGTGAGCACGGGGATATACGCGACCTATTACGCAGATCACCGGATGGAGGGCCTGCGGGACTATGTTGGTTGGGATCTGGAGACCCTGGGCACGTTGCCATTCATGGTCTGGGTCCGGAGGATGGAGATCGACTTTCTGCGGCCTGCTCGGGGCGATCAGGAGATCACCATCACGTCGTTCGTGCGCGAGTTCCGCGGGCCCGATGCGCTTATCGAGTGCGCCATGGTCGATTCCCGCGGAAATAACGTGTCGCGCTGCGTCATGACCGTTGCCCACGTCGACAAGGAAACGAGTCGCGCGTCGGACTGGCCGGCCGATGTCATGGCGCTGTTCTTCGAAAAAGAAGCCTCGTGAGCGCCGCCGCCATCGCACCTGCAAGGAAGTGGAACACCCAAGCACGCCCCTTCGAAAAATAGCGACACACCCCGATTTTTCGTGTGACTGTAGGTTGCGAATGGCGGTTAAATTCACGGGTCGGAATAGCGGTTTTGGTGTCCCACCGTCCGCATGACATCGCCCGTTGTCTGCATCGAACCGCTCGGCTAGGGTGCCGAATGCCTGCACTCCTACAGCTCCTCTGAACCCAACTCCCTGCGCGGTCAGCTGATGATTGATGACCAGCAAACCCGTGTCCCGGCCCGCGTGCCTCGCCCATGATCAGTACCCCGAGACTAACGATTCCGCGCCCGACACCCAACTATTGGTAGTGGACTAGACCGCAAACAGTGACGCAAGCGATTCAGATCGGACCTGCTCCGAGACCGGCAGTAAATGAATCGGTCTTTTTAGCTCGTTCTGCATAAGTGCCTTCATTTGATTGAGGGTGATCTTTCCGTGGCGGAACCTGATGGTGTCATTTTCGTAGTCCTTCGAGCATTCACGAGCAATATTGCCGTAATTTACCTCTCCGCCCCCTGTCTTATTTCGATGACGAAGCGCGGCTGCGACGCGCGAATTGTTCAACTTTTCAATTGACTTATCTGCTGTTGAAAGAGTTGCATCTTCGATGAGTTCAGTGGCACGCTCTAAGGTAAGCTCAGGGATAATGTCGCTCCAATAAGCAGCATTCAGGAAATGACTCTCAGTGTCGGTGCCCGTCGTCACGAATGCGTGGAGGCCCTGGGATTCCAGAGAGGTCACGAGTTCATGAACATCTGTATCTTGCAGATAATCACGGTCTCTGTGGACCATAACCTGAGTTCCTGGAGCATGCTCCCGGATGAAGTTCCCCAACACCAGCGCAGCCTCAATTTTTGTGCAACCCTGGTAGGACCAAACGTCATATTTATCCGCCTCAAGGCCTGACGATTCTATGAGCGTCCTCAGGAGTTCAGGCTTCTTGTCTTCAGTTAGGATGATCCATGGCGTCTGCCCGTTGCGCAACCGGTCACTCGCATCCAAGGCCCCCAGCCCCAGGAGTATGTCAACGCGATCAAAGCTCTCTTCTTGTGCATTTCCCGCATCAATCCATCGGATTTCTGCATCAAGCGTC
Organism: Arthrobacter sp. 05T47; assembly: GCF_056395825.1. Lineage (NCBI taxonomy): Bacteria > Bacillati > Actinomycetota > Actinomycetes > Micrococcales > Micrococcaceae > Arthrobacter > Arthrobacter sp. 05T47. Next base: position 447,222 of record NZ_JBFTKG010000001.1, read on the forward strand.
TCTAGTTCGTCCAAGAAATGCCTCGAATGTGTTGAAACGAGAACTTGAAAATCATAGTCGACCGCGAGCTCGCACAGAAGTTGAGCGAGTTTTCTTTGGTTGTCGGGATGAAGATGCGAGTCCGGTTCATCTAACAGTAGAAGTTTGGGGCTATATACCCCGATATACGCAAGAATCTGAATCGCCTGAAGTACACCGGTGCCAGATGAATCTATCGGCAGATGAACACCATTACGCACGGCAGACGCGGATATGACTTCATCCGTGGCGTTGTCAAACCGCATATCGATACTGAGTCCGGGAAAGAGTCTTTGGAGTCGAATGCTGAATTGCTTCCAGGCTGTTGCGTCCTGCCTGAGAGTCCAAAGGATATTTCGAAAGACGCCGTTTGCGTCACCCTTGGCTGCAGCTCGACGAACAAGACCTTGAGATTTCAATTCTTCGTATGCGGGAATTCCTGCCAACCCCGGCGCAAGGACGCTAAAAGGCACAGTGAGAGGTTCAAGCTTTAGCCCTAGACGTTTCCCTGCGATTGAAACGTTTATATTCTTGTTCTTGCCTCGCCTAACTTCTGTGGTTACTAGTCCATACGTGTCGTCTCTCAGGCTGATAACAATGGCAGAGGTTGCTGTCTGCTTTAGCCGGCCACCCTGCGCTAGAGCGTGGACATCGCGCATCGGTGAGTACACCAATTGCTCCGCGGCAAGAGTGCCCGAAATGGTATCGTCCCACTTCCATCTCGAAACTCCATCCAACTTGAGGCTTTGCGCAACGGAAGTGCTAAATTGCAGGGCTTGGAGAATTGAACTCTTTCCTGCATTATTGGAGCCCACTAAGGCAGTAACCCGTCCAAGGTCTAGCTGCAATCCTGTTAGGTTTTTAAACCTCTGGATGTGAACATTCTGGATCATTGTTCAAGACTCGATTCATCGCGGAGCTCCGTGATGTTAGTTGTTATATACAGTGACTGGCGGTCGCTGGCCACACCGAAGCAAATACACCATCGACGAGGAACTCACGCCGCACCTTTGATGTCGAAAGCGATCAGACGTCCCCGATTCCCAAACTGGGTGGCAAGAGTTTGGCCCCGCCCATTCCGGCGAGGCCAAACACCACAGCAACGTCAGAGTTTACTCCAAGTACTTTGGAAACGTTGCTCCTGCGAAGAAAGGTTAACTGAGTTCCAATTTCGCCAATTCGCGTGAAACTTCACCTTTCGGAGTGATGATAACTAATTAAAAATCCCAGTCGTCATCCTCAGTGTTGACAGCCTTGCCAATCACGTAAGACGAACCCGACCCCGAGAAGAAGTCGTGGTTCTCGTCAGCGTTCGGCGACAGGGCCGACAGGATCGCCGGGTTCACGTCTGTCACGGAGGCCGGGAACATGGCCTCGTAGCCCAGGTTCATGAGGGCCTTGTTGGCGTTGTAGTGCAGGAACTTCTTGACGTCCTCGGCCAGGCCGACGGAGTCGTAGAGGTCGTGCGTGTACTGGACCTCGTTCTCGTACAGCTCGAAGAGCAGCTCGAACGTGTAGTCCTTGATTTCCTGCCGGCGCTCCTCGGAGACCTTTTCCAGGCCCTTCTGGAACTTGTAGCCGATGTAGTAGCCGTGCACGGCCTCGTCGCGGATGATCAGGCGGATCAGGTCGGCCGTGTTCGTCAGCTTGGCGCGCGAGGACCAGTACATCGGCAGGTAGAAGCCGGAGTAGAACAGGAAGCTCTCCAGCAGCGTCGAGGCCACCTTGCGCTTGAGGGGGTCGTCGCCCTGGTAGTAGTCCATGACGATCTGGGCCTTCTTCTGAAGGTTCTCGTTCTCGGTGGACCAGCGGAACGCCTCGTCGATCTCCTTGGTGGAGGCCAGCGTGGAGAAGATGGAGGAGTAGCTCTTGGCGTGCACGGACTCCATGAACGCGATGTTCGTGTACACGGCCTCTTCGTGCGGGGTGAGCGCGTCAGGGATCAGCGAGACGGCGCCCACGGTGCCCTGGATGGTGTCCAGCAGGGTCAGGCCGGTGAACACGCGCATGGTGAGCTGCTGCTCGTCCGGGGTCAGCGTCGCCCACGACTGCACGTCGTTGGACAGAGGCACCTTCTCCGGCAGCCAGAAGTTGTTGACCAGGCGGTTCCAGACATCCACGTCCTTGTCGTCCTGGATTCGGTTCCAGTTGATCGCCTCGACGTGGCTAAGCAGCTTGACCTTTTCGGTCATGTCATCCCCTAAATGTTGGGTTAGTTCTTAGTTAAAGCGTACGACGGCGGGCGGGCGCCCGCCGTCGTACTGTCACGATTTAGTTGAAGCTACAGCATGCAGCTGACACAGCCCTCCACTTCCGTCCCTTCCAGCGCGAGCTGGCGGAGGCGGATGTAGTAGATGGTCTTGATGCCCTTCTTCCAGGCGTAGATCTGGGCCTTGTTGATGTCACGCGTGGTGGCGGTGTCCTTGAAGAACAGCGTCAGGGACAGGCCCTGGTCCACGTGCTGCGTGGCGGCGGCGTAGGTGTCGATGACCTTCTCGTAGCCGATCTCGTACGCGTCCTGGTAGTACTCCAGGTTGTCGTTCGTCAGGTACGGCGCCGGGTAGTACACGCGGCCCAGCTTGCCTTCCTTGCGGATCTCGATCTTGGACGCCACCGGGTGGATCGAGGAGGTGGAGTTGTTGATGTAGGAGATCGAGCCCGTGGGCGGGACGGCCTGCAGGTTCTGGTTGTAAATGCCATGCTCCATGACGGAGGCCTTCAGCTCGCGCCAGTCATCCTGCGTGGGGATGTGGATGTTCTTGAACAGCTCCGCGACCTTCTCGGTCTGTGGGACCCATTCCTGCTCGGTGTACTTGTCGAAGAACTCGCCGGTGGCGTACTTGGACTTCTCGAAGCCACCGAAGGTCTGGCCGGTCTGGATGGACAGCAGGTTGGAGGCGCGGACCGCGTGGTACACCACCGAGTAGAAGTAGATGTTGGTGAAGTCCAGGCCCTCTTCGGAGCCATAGTGGACCCGCTCGCGGGCCAGGTAGCCGTGCAGGTTCATCTGACCGAGGCCAATCGCGTGGCTCTGGTCGTTACCGCGGGCAATCGAAGGCACCGAGGTGATGTTGGACATGTCCGAGACGGCCGAGAGGGACCGGATGGCCGTCTCGATGGTCAGGCCGAAGTCCGGCGAGTCCATGGTCTTGGCGATGTTCAGCGAGCCCAGGTTGCAGGAGATGTCCTTGCCGGTCTGGTCGTAGGACAGGTCATCGTGGTACGTCGTGGGCTGGGAGACCTGGAGGATCTCCGAGCACAGGTTGGACATGATGATCTTGCCGTCGATCGGGTTTTCCCGGTTCACGGTGTCCTCGAACATGATGTACGGGTAGCCGGACTCGAACTGGATCTCGGCGAGGGTCTGGAAGAACTCGCGCGCCTTGATCTTGGTCTTCTTGATCCGGGAATCGTCCACCATCTCGTAGTACTTCTCGGTGACCGAGACGTCGGAGAACGGCATGCCGTAGACCTTTTCGACGTCGTACGGGGAGAACAGGTACATGTCCTCGTCCCGCTTGGCCAGCTCGAAGGTGATGTCCGGGATGACGACGCCGAGCGAGAGGGTCTTGATGCGGATCTTCTCGTCCGCGTTCTCGCGCTTGGTGTCCAGGAAGCGGTAGATGTCCGGGTGGTGCGCGTGCAAGTAGACGGCACCGGCGCCCTGGCGGGCACCGAGCTGGTTGGCGTAGGAGAAGCTGTCCTCGAGGAGCTTCATCACGGGGATGACGCCGGAGGACTGGTTCTCGATCTGCTTGATCGGCGCGCCGACCTCGCGGATGTTGGTCAGCGCGAAGGCCACGCCGCCGCCGCGCTTGGAGAGCTGCAGGGCGGAGTTGATGGACCGGCCGATCGACTCCATGTTGTCTTCGATGCGGAGCAGGAAGCAGGAGACCAGCTCGCCGCGCTGCTTCTTGCCGGCGTTCAGGAACGTCGGGGTGGCCGGCTGGAAGCGGCCCTCGATGATCTCGTCCACCATCTGGGTGGCGAGCTTCTCGTCGCCGCGGGCCAGGTGCAGGGCCACCATGCAGACGCGGTCCTCATAACGCTCCAGGAAGCGCTTTCCGTCGAACGTCTTCAGCGTGTAGGAGGTGTAGAACTTGAACGCGCCCAGGAAGGTCTCGAAGCGGAACTTCTTCTTGTACGCGCGGTTGTAGAGCTCGCGGATGAAGTTCATCGTGTACTGGTCGAGGGTTTCGCGCTCGTAGTACTCGTTCTTGACGAGGTAGTCGAGCTTCTCCTCGAGGTCGTGGAAGAACACGGTGTTGTTGTTCACGTGCTGCAGGAAGTACTGGTGCGCGGCCTCGCGGTCGGCCTCGAACTGGATCTCTCCGTTGGGGCCGTAGAGGTTCAGCATGGCGTTGAGCTCGTGGTAGCCCAGGCCCTTATAGGCGGCCGGCATCTCGTGCTTTTCCTGCTTCTCGACGGCGGTGCCGGCGGCGGTGGCGGTGCCGGCGGGCAGGCCTGCGCCCTTAGTTACTTCTGTGTCTGCGACAGTCGTGTCCAAAACTCTTCCAATCCTTGTTGTACGCGGTTGACGTCTTCCGGCGTCCCCATGAGTTCGAAGCGATATAGGTGCGGGACCTTGCACTTGGCGGCGATGATGTCCCCGGCCATGCAGTAGTTGTCCCCGAAATTGGTGTTTCCTGCGCCGATCACTCCGCGGATCAGCTTCCGGTTGCCCGGGTCGTTCAAAAACCTGATGACCTGCTTTGGAACAGATCCCTCTCCCCCGGTGCCGCCGTAGGTCGGCACCACCAGCACGTACGGCTCCCCGGCCACCAGCGGAGCGTCCCTGGCGTAGAGGGGGATCCTGGCGGCGTCGACGCCCAGCTTCGCAACGAAGCGTGCAGTGTTTTCGGAGGTGGAGGAAAAGTAGATGAGGCGGCAGTGGGTTAGCTCGGGAACTGCTGTGCTGACCGCTTCCCCGCTGTCAGCCGTAGCGGCTACCCGATCTTCAGTTGTTACAACCACGGTGGTCACCTCATCTACCGTGAAAATCTTGCCTGGTAGCGGCGTCCCGGAACGTTTCAGGCTTTAGGGCGTTTCAGGCTACAGCGACGGCGGCAGCCTGCGCCAGTTCTTCGATCTTGTCCGGGCGGAAACCAGACCAGTGATCCTGGTCGGTGACGACGACGGGGGCCTGCATGTAGCCCAGGGACTTCAGGCGCTCAAGGGCCTCGGCATCCTGGGAAATGTCGACGCTCTGGTAGGCGATGCCCTTCTTGTCCAGCGCGCGGTAGGTCGCGTTGCACTGAACGCAGGCCGGCTTCGTGTAAACCGTAACGGTCATGGTCCTGTCCCCTTTGTTGAAGTCTTCTGTGGAGCGCTGTCCCGGCTCCGGTTGTCCCGCGCTAATGCTCTGCTGGAACTGTATGTCGATACTACATGTAGTGCAAGAGCCTCACGCGGACCCCAAGATGATGTATTACAAGTATGTCATTTAACCCACCGTTAATCCACAGGAGGGGGTCCTCCAAATGTCCGGATTTCCGCCATTTTGGCGGACGAAATCCACACCCTGTGGAGTAGTTAGCCACATTAATCGCCCCCGCGTGTCGCACCGCAGACGGCGTGTCGCGCCCGATTGCGGGGAGGCGAAACGGTGGCGCCGGCCACTACATGTGGTGTCCGGGCACACGAAAGAGGCGGGCACCGTGGTGCCCGCCTCAGTGAATCGTGATTGTTCTTACAGCCGGTGTTCCATTTGCTCCGTGACCGGTGCCACGGCATGCCGAACCGGGGGACTTAGCTGAGCTGCTCCGGGCGGCTGCAGAGGATCTGGTCCACGCCCATCCGGGCCTCGGCGAAGCTGCGCAGCGCACCCACGAGGTACAGCCGCCAGACCCGGGCGATTTCCACACCCATCATGGCCACGGCGGCGTCGTGGTTCTGCTCGAACCTCTCGTACCAGGCCTCCAGCGTGCGCACGTAGTCGCGGCGCATGCCCTGCACGCCCTCGACCTCGAACCCGGCATCCTCGAGGAAGCCCAGCGTCTCCCCCACCGGGCGCATGTGCATGTCCGGCGCAATGAAGGATTCAATGAACGGGCCGCCGCCGGGGTGCTTGCCCTGCCGTGACATCTGCTGGACCAGGACCCGGCCGCCGGGGCTGACGTTGCCGAACAGGGCAGCCGTGTAGACGGGGTAGTTGCGCTGGCCGACGTGCTCGCCCATTTCCAGGGAGGCGACGGCGTCGAAGGGGCCGTCCGGGATCTCGCGGTAATCCTGGACCCGGATCTCGACGTGCCCTTCCAGCCCCCGCTCCGTGATGCGGGCGTCGATGAACGCCTTCTGCTCCACGGAGAGGGTGACGCCGACGACGTCGACGCCGTAGTACTGTGCCGCGTGCAGGCTCAGCGAGCCCCAGCCGCAGCCGACGTCGAGCATCCGCATCCCCGGCGCCAGACCGATCTTGCGGCACACGAGGTCCAGCTTGTCCCGTTGCGCGTCCTGGAGCCCGTACCCGGGTGCGGAATCGGTCCAGTACCCGCTGGAGTAGGCCATTTGCGGGTCCAGGATCAGGGCGTAGAAGTCGTTGCTGAGGTCATAGTGGTGGCTGATGGCCGCCCGGTCCCGGAGCAGGCTGTTCACCCGGCCCCGGACCCGTGCCTGGCTGGCCGGCGGCTGGGGCGGGGTGCCCAGGGCGCCCGCGGACGTGGCGATCCGGGCGACGCCGGCCAGCAGGGCCGGCGTCGGGCGGATGCCGGAGAGGCCCCGGTCGCGGGCCACCTTCCACAGGTGCTCCAGCGCGGAGTTGAGGTCGCCGTCGACGTCGAGTTCACCGGTGACGTAGGCCTGGGCGGCACCCAGCTCCCCCGGCGCCCACAGCAGGCGGCGGATGGCGTCCGGCGAGTTCAGCCGGACCACCGGCGCGCCGGACGGGCCTGCCTCGCTGCCGTCCCAGACGACGAGCCGGACGGGCAGTTCCCCGCCCACTAGCGGTCGCAGGGCCTCGGCAATGGTGTCCGCGAGCTGCGCCGTCATGCGGCGGCGCCCTTCTTGCCGGCGGCGGCCTTGCCGGCGGCGCTCTTCGTGGAAGCGTGGTCGAGCACGATCTGCTGCACGTCGAGGTAGCCCGTCTCGAAGCCGGCCCGGGAGTAGCACAGGTAGAACAGCCACATCCGCTGGAAGACGGCGTCGAAGCCCATGGCCCCGACCTCGTCCGCGCGGGCCATGAACCGTTCCTCCCAGAGCCGCAGGGTCTGGGCATAGTGTTCGCCCATGGCGAGGCGTTCGCGGACCCGCAGTCCGGTCTGCTTCTCGGTGATTTCCTCGATGGCGCGGACGGACGGAATGACTCCGCCGGGGAAGATGTACTTGTGCACCCAGGTGTAGCTGGTGCGGGTGGCCATGAGCCGGTCGTGGGCGATCGTGATGGCCTGGATGGCCACCTTGCCGCCCGGGGCCAGGACCCGCTCGATGGTCTGGAAGTAAGTGGCCCAGTACTGGAAACCGACGGCCTCGATCATTTCGACCGAGACGACGGCGTCGTACTCGCCCTCCACGGCGCGGTAGTCCTTGAGCTCGATGGTGACGGCGTCGGCGTAGCCGGCCTCGGCCACGCGCTGGCGGGCCAGTTCCTGCTGTTCGCTGGAGAGCGTGACGGAGTAGACCGTGGCGCCGCGGGCGGCGGCGCGCAGGGCGAGCTCGCCCCAGCCGGTGCCGATTTCCAGGACGCGGGTGCCTTCCTTCACGCCGGCCTTGTCCAGCAGGCGGTCGATCTTGGCCTGCTGCGCGGTGGCCAGCCCGTCCCAGGTCACGTTCCGCAGGGCGTCGCCGCGTTCCGGGAAGAGGGCGCTGGAGTACGTCATGGTGCTGTCCAGGAAGGAGGCGAAGAGCTCGTTGGAGAGGTCATAGTGCCGGGAGATGTTGGAGCGGGTGTTCTTTTCGGTGTTCCGTTCCCGGCGCGGCTGGTGCGGCAGGTACAGTCCGCGCAGCTTCTGCAGCGGCTCGGGCACGAGCGTGCCGACCCGTGCGGCGAAGACCTCCATCACGGCGGTGAGGTCATCGGCATCCCAGTCGCCGGCCATGAAGGACTCGCCCAGGCCGATCAGGCCGCCGTCACCGAGCCGGGCGGCGAAGGCCTCCGGCCGGTTGATGGTCATGACGGGGTAGACGGTGCCGGCGGGTGCGTCGCCCGAGGCGGCCCCACCCGAGGCTGCCCCACCCGAAGCTGCCTTGCCCGAAGCTGCCCTGCCCAATACGGTGCCGTCCGGGTAACGGACCGCCAGCGGCAGGCTGCGAACGGCCGCCCTGAAAATGGCGTCAGCGGCGCGTCCGGCCACCCGGGCCTTCAGGCTCGAGGGTACGGTCGCGATGCTGGGCCAGATGGCGGCGTCGATGGTGGCGGGCGGCTGGGGAACGGTGTACGGCACCCCACTGTTTACGACACTGCTATTTACGGCCCGGCCGGTGACGGCGCTGTTGCGCGTGGTGCCCTGTGCCCGTCCCGTACCGGATCCGGTCGCTTCGGTCATTGTCACTGAACTGCCTCCTGTGAAGGGTGGTGTGGTTTCTTGATGATCGGAAGGCGGCGCGCCCACAGTCTGATGCCCTGCCAGCGGATTTGCGCCGCGACGCGCAGTGGGGCCAACGGAACGGCGAGCGCCGCGGACAGGATGTTCCGCACGGTGGCGTCGCGGCGGATGCCGTCCATGGTGGCGATGAAGGGCTGGTGGCCCTCCCGTTCCAGGACGATCGAGACGGCGAGCCGTTCGCCCGGTTCGGGCAGCTTCATCCGGTATTCGCCGTCGACGTCGTTGAACGGCGAGACGTAGAAGGCTTTCGGGACGCTCGCCCGGCCTGCTCCGTCGGTTTCGAGCAGGTAGCAGTGCCGCTCCCCGTAGGTGTTGTGGACCTCGACGACGACGCAGCGGAGCTCGCCGGTGCCGTCATGGCACCAGAACACGCTCAGCGGGTTGAACACATGGCCGAAGACCCGGGCGCTGGCGAGCATCGTGATGCGGCCGCCGTCGAGCCCGGTCCCCTGGTCGGGACCGATCCCCTGGGTGGCGAGGTAGCGTTCGACGTTGCCGCGCAGGGTGCCGCCCGGGTCGCCGAGGTGGTCCTCCACCCGGAAGCCGGCCAGCGGCCGGAGCACGCGCGGCAGCTGCGGCAGGTGGTCGACGTCGACGTACCAGCTGTAGCTGCGGTACGTGAAGGCGTTGCGCAGCGGGGTGCGCCGCACGTGCGAAATGGCGGTGCGGTAGATCGCGGTGCGGTGGCTGGAGTCCTGGGCACTCATGGCGCCTCCGCCGTGCTGAATTTACCAGCGGCCGGCTGGAGGTCCGGGTCCACGGCAACAGTGCCGATGTTGACCGGCAGCTGGTCCCAGTCCCGGCCCAGCCTGGCGGCGGCTTTGAGGCCGGACAGGGCGCCGTCCTCATGGAATCCCCAGCCGTGGTAGGCGCCGGCGAAGGCCAGCCGATCGTCGCCGAGCCCCAGGATCTGTTCCTGGGCCTTGAGCGAGTCCGGGGTGTACTGCGGGTGCTCATAGACCATCCGGTCCAGGACCGTGGCGTCATCGATCAGCTCGGATTCGCCGAGGCTCACGATGTACCGGCCGCCGTCCACCGGCTGCAGCCGCTGCAGCCGGGTCATGTCGTAGCTGACCAGGACCTTGTCCGGCCGGGCGTGGCAGGAGGGCAGTCGGTAGTTCCAGGAGGCCTGGGCGTTGGGGCTCGCCGGCAGCACAGCCTGGTCGCGGTGGAAGACGGTCTGGTTCACCGAGTACGGCATGCCGCGAAGGGCGTCGCTCTCGGCGGCCGTGGCGTCGGTCAGCATGCGCAGGGCCTGGGCCGGGTGGGTGGCGATGACGACGGCGTCAAATTTCTCGCGCACGGTTCCGCTGCCCGGCGCGGAGGTGACCTCGACGCCGTCGGCGTGCCGGTGCACGGCGGTGACAGGGCTGGCGAGCCGGATGTCCGGCAGGGTCGCGGCGACTTTGTCGACGTAGCTGCGCGAGCCGCCGGTGACCGTCCGCCACTGCGGGGAGCCTTTGACGCCGAGCAGGCCGTGGTGGCCCAGGAACGTGAAGAGGTAGCGGGCCGGATAGGCCAGCGCGGTGGTGGGGTCGCAGGACCAGACGGCGCTGACCACGGGGGTCATGAAGTGCGAGACGAAGTAGCCGCTGAACTTCTCCCGGGCCAGGAACTCCCCCAGGGTGAGTTCGGTGCCGGTGCCTGCTTCCGTGCCGCTGGGGCGTTCCGCCAGCAGCGCGCGGGCCCGGCGGTGGAACCGGGTGATTTCCAGCAGCATCCGCAGGTAGCGGCCGCGCAGCAGGGTGGACGGGCGGGGAATGATGCCGCTCGCCTTGGGCCGGGCGCCGGCGTATTCCAGGCCGCAACCGTCGCACCGGACGGACATGCTCATTTCTGAGTCCTGGGTCTGGACGCCCAACTCGGCGAACAGGCGCAGGAGCGTGGGGTAGGTCCGCTCGTTGTGGACGATGAAACCGGTGTCCACGCCCAGGGTGGGCCCGTCCTGCTGTGGGACATCGTGGGTGTGGGCGTGGCCGCCGAGCCGCGAGTCCGCCTCGAAGAGGGTCACCCGGTCCTGCCCGTTCAGCACGTACGCGGCCGTCAGCCCCGCCACGCCGCTGCCGATGACGGCGACCCGCCGGCCTGCCGGAATCCCTGCTGCTTGCGACACTGGTCTGCTCCTGTTGTTTAGCCCGACTTGTTTAGCCCGACATGTTCCCTGGTCCGAAACCTCTTATGGACAATTCGTCGCCGCCGCGCGGCCGGATGTGTCTGACTTTGGCAATCTTTTGGCTTCGGCTGGCCAGCGGGTAGTGCCGGATAGAATGAAGCGGGAATTCCGGTCCCGCCTCCGCGGACCCGCTACCAGGCGAAGGGCAGCCCTTGATCAACCCCGTCCATCTGCGGACCCTCGTGGAAGTGATCCGGCTCGGATCGTTTGCCGCCGCCGCTACCCGGCTCGGCTACACGGCCTCGGCCGTCTCCCAGCAAATGTCGGCGCTGGAGCGCGACACCGGCGTCACGTTGTTCCAGCGGGCCGCGCGCAGCATCCAGCCGACGGAAGCCGCCGTCGTCATGACCCGGCACGCCGCCAAGGTGCTCACCGATATTGAGACGCTCATGGCCGCCGCCTCGCGGGCGCAGGAAAGCCCCAGCCAGGAGCTGCGGCTGGGCATTTTCCCGAGCCTGGCCACTTATGTGCTGCCGCCGATCCTGCAGAACCCGGCCTGGAAGAAGCTCGGCATCGACCTGCGGGTCTCGGTCGCGGAACCGGCCCAGACCATCCAGGGGCTGCGGACCGGCGGGGAACTCGACGTCGCCCTGGTGTACCAGGTGGGCCAGTCCGGCCTCGCCTGGCCGCACACGGTGGACCGGCAGTGGATCGGCGACGACGACTTCCGGGTGGTGCTTCCGGCGGCCTGGGGCATCGGCACCGAATCCAAGGTGGCCGCCTCCCATCTCTCGGACATGCCCTGGATCCTGCACCACCCGGGCACCTCCGACGCCACGGTGATCGAGCGTCTCTTCGCGAGCTGCAATCTGCACCCCCGCGTGGTGGCGTACAGCGATGACTTCCACGCCAGCCTGGAGATGGCGGCCGCGGGGCTCGGCGCCGCCCTGGTCCCCGAGCTCGCGCTGCGGCACCGCCCTGCCGGCGTGGTGGTCCTGGATGTGCCGGAGATCCGGCTGGCTCGGAACGTTTTCGCCCTGCTGCTCAACGAGAAGCGGACCGCCCAGGTGCAGCTGTTCGTGGAACTGCTGGCCGAAACCATGCACAAGCTCGGGACAACACGGAAGGACTGAGGCGGAAGGACTGAGCCGGACGACGACGGCAGGGGTTCCCCTGGCGGGGCCGATCCACAAGGATGGGGTCCATGAGCAAAACCTATTCAGCGTCCCGTCCCGTCTCCGCCGACACCCCGGAGGACGTGGCCGCGGCCGTCCGGGCCGCCACCGAGGAACTCCGGGACACCCTGCAGCGCCAGGGTATCGAATCGAGCTTCGAGGACATCGCCCTGCTGGGCCACTCCGAGTCCTTTGACAACGAGGGGCAGCGCTGGGTCCACGTCGAGTGGGACGGTCCGGAGGCCGGCTAGGGTCGGCGCCGCTTCCCGACGGGCGCGATCAGGGTGCTGATGAGCCGGTGCTTGGCCCGCGTGTACGGCGGGTAGATCAGTTCCAGCGTGTCCGGCCACAACGGTTTGTCCAGGGTGGGACGCTCATGCGAAAACGTCCGCACCGAATGCTCCCCGTGGTAGGCGCCCAGGCCGCTGCCGCCGACTCCGCCGAAGGGAAGGCCCGGGACGGACAGGTGGGCCGCTGGAACGTCGAAGCATAAGGCCCCGGAGGAGGTCCGGTCGGCGAAGGCCCGGCGCGTCCGTTGATCCTTGCTGAAGACGTAAAGGGCCAGCGGTTTGGCACGGCCGTTGACGTACCCGATTGCCTCCTCGAGCCCGGCCACCGGCACCAGCGGCAGCAGCGGACCGAAGATTTCTTCGGCCATGACGGCGTCGCCGGGCGCCGGACGGAGCAGGGTCGGCGCAAAGTAGCGGCTGGCGGCGTCGCGCTGTCCGCCGTGCACCACCGTGCTCCCGTCCGCCAGCGCAGCGATCCGGGCGAAGTGGCGGTCATCGACAATCCGGCCGTAGGACGGGCTCGCCGCCGGATCCGGTCCGAAGAGTGCAGCGACGGCCTTGATCAGTTCGGCCTGCAGCGGCTCCAGGACATCCTCCCGGGCCAGGACAAAGTCCGGGGCCACGCAGGTTTGCCCGGCGTTCATGAACCGGCCCCAGGCGATCCGCTTGGCCGCCGCGGCCAGGTCCGTGGACGCATCGACGTAGGCCGGGGACTTGCCGCCGAGCTCCAAGGTCACGGGGGTCAGGTGCTCGGCCGCGGCGCGCATCACCACCTTGGCCGCGGTCTCTCCCCCGGTGAAGAAGATGTGGTCGAAGCGTTCGGCCAGCAGCGCCGAAGTCTCCGGGATGCCGCCCTCCACCACTTCGGCGGCGCCGGGGAGGTATTCGGGAATCCACCGGGCCAGCGCGGCCGAGGTGGCCGGGGCGTGTTCGCTTGGCTTGAGCACCACGGTGTTCCCGGCCGCCAGGGCGCCGGCCAGCGGGGCGAGCAGCAGCTGCACCGGGTAATTCCATGGCCCGATCACCAGCACCACTCCCAGCGGGGTGAGCTCTGTCCAGGCCCGGGCCGGCTGCACCGTAAGGGGCACCGGCACGCGGCGGGGCCGCAGCCACTCTTCGAGGTGCCGCTCCATGTTGGCCGCCTCCGCGTCGACAAACCCGATCTCAGCCAGCTGCGCCTCGGTGTGGTGCTTGCCGAGGTCGAGCGCCAGGGCCTCGGCGAAGGCCGCCTGCTGTTCCGCAAGCATGCGCCGCAGGCCGCGCAATCGATCCAGCCGCCAGGTCAGCGGACGTGTGGACCCGGCGTCGAACACGGCCCGGGCACGGAGAACGGGTGAGGTTACATGCTGCATCCGATCAATGTACAGTCACACCGCACCCGGCCGGTCTGGAAGCGGATAAAACCTTTCCAACGCTGGAATGGTCCGGTTTTCAGGACTATGT